>JAITIL010000106.1 GCA_031279475.1 Prevotellaceae bacterium
TAACCATTAACCGTTAACCATTAAAAAAGGGCCGCCGGCTTGCAACAGATGATAAGAAGAAAGAAGAACTAATCACCAGCAGCCCTTTATTAACTAAGAACTAAGAGTTAAGAACTAAGCGTTAAGAACTAAGAACTAAGAATTTCATTAATCACATTAATTAGTCACATTAGCACATTAAACAATTAGTCACATTAGCTAATCACTAATTTTATATATATAATAATACTTCATATCGCAAATACACATTGCAACACACACTGGAAGTGATTAGGTGATTAAGAGATTAGGAGATTAAGAAAATACAACTACCTTCCTAATCACTTAATCCCTTAGTCACTTAATCACTAAATCGCTTAATCACTAAAAGAAATAACGCTTAGTTCTTAACTCCATAAGGGTAGCGCGAGCCCGTAGATAATTTACCTGACAAGGAGGTCATGAGAAACCCATCATCCAAATAAATTAGGCCCACACTTGTCTTTTTCACAACATTATAAATTGGGATTGAAAAAAGAAACGCGTGGGCGCTAACTTTATTCCTCCGATGATTCAGAAATTTCTCATGTTTCCTTAGAAGAGTACTAAAAGCGAGCGCCAACAAGTAATAAAAAGAACGGATTAACATCTCACGGTGCAAATATAAATACAATTTTCAGAAATTCAAATATAAAACCGTTAAAATATGTTATAAAATTGATTTAGCGTCAAGACAACATCATTTCACAATTCTTGCAGTCGAAAGTCAATGTAATTTTCCGGCCGTTGTTGAATAAATACAACGGCTCGTGTAGCGTTTTCCCGTGATTTTTTTTCGGGCAATAGCCCAGTTCATGCTTCAGGCAATATTTTGTACGCATATAGCGCGCCTGCTGCGGATGGGCTATTTCAAAAGCCGGTGCGGTAACAGTAGCGCCGTGCCGTGCATAAAATTTTTGTGCCAGCGCATTGGCCACATTGGCGCGGTAATCCACAGTGGCTTCGGGGTAGGGGACAGCATTGGGCACAAGGACAACCTGCGGACGTTTGCGCTGTTGTTCGCGTGCAGTCTCCAAACGGGCTAAAAGCTCGCGCCGCCATTGGTTAAGCGCTGATACCGGGAAAAAATATGCCGGATTGTTTTGCAGGGTAATGCTGCGGACTTGAAAAATCGTGTTTCCGGTTTTTTCGAGTTGCGCCCTGATGTTTTCATTGATTTTTTCGGGATTTCCGGCCGGTGAAAAAATGTTGAATTCCAAAAGTTCTGTTTCTACGCCGTCTTCATCATTTGCTGCAAGCCTGATGTGGTCTTGGGTAACGGTAAACCGCAAATCAACGGCTACTGTGCGTTTGGCGGGACTTTGTAATTGTTTTTCAAAGGTGCGATCGTAATTGCGGTACAACAGGGCGCCCACTTGCAGGCCTTGCATATTTTGCACAAATACTTTTTCACCATCTACTTTGTTTACGTTGGTGCCACAAAGTTGATTACGGCGATCGAAAAAACAAATACCATCGGCATTGTGCAAGGTGGCTTTACCTTTATAATATAAGTAGTCGGCATGAAGCGCCGTAACGGCGCCTATTTCCTCTCCAATCGCTTTGGCTGTATGAAAGGAAGCAAGCCGTTCCGGTTGTCCGTGCAAGAAGTAATCGGTAAACCCGCGCGAAAAAGTACTTGCCGGATTTGGGGTGAAAAAGTGAACGGAAGTCCCTGATGAAGCCTTTTTGTACTTGCCGTCACACAACAAATTATTTAGTTGTTGCCGATAGTAACTCACCACATTCTTCACATAATTCTCGTTCTTCAACCGTCCTTCGATTTTAAAAGAAGTAATCCCGGCTTGCAGCAACTCCGGCAGCGATTGGCCAAGGTTGAGGTCGGGTAGTGACATCAGGTGTTTATTTTTCATCAACACGCGGCCGTTGGCGTCGAACAAATCATACGTGTTCCGGCAGGGTTGGGCGCACGCACCGCGGTTGGCGCTACGGCCGGTGAGCGCTTCACTGAGGTAACATTGCCCGCTGTAACACACGCACAGCGCGCCGTGCACAAAAAACTCCAAGTCAACCGCAGTACTTTGCCGAATGCGGCGGATTTGTTCCAGTGAAAGTTCTCGTGCCAGAATGACACGTTGAAAACCTGCTTCCTGCAGAAATTTTACTTTTTCGGGCGTGGTGTTGTGCGTTTGTGTAGAAGCGAAAAGCGGAACGGGCGGAAGATTCATTTCAAGCAGCGCCATGTCTTGCACAATCACGGCGTCAATGCCGGCTTGCCAGGCATCCATAACCAAAGTGCGCGCCGCTTCCAGTTCGTGGTCATATAAAATGGTGTTGAGTGTAAGATACACTTTTGCATAATAACGGTGCGCATAACGAATTAACCGTTCAATATCGATTAGGGGGTTACCGGCCGCTTCGCGTGCGCCGAAACGTTGTGCGGCGATATACACGGCGTCGGCGCCACAGTCGATGGCCGCTTTTCCTGCGCCATAATTTTTTGCCGGGGCCAAAAGTTCTATGATTGATGCGGGTTCCATAGGGTATAAAATTCGAGCGGAAGATGAATTTGTTCACCTTCCGCTCTCTAACCAAACCTTTAGAAACCTATGAAAATTGTTTTCACAAATATATGTTACAAAAAGCGTGCCAAAAGTGAGCCGAGAGGTGAATTTTATTAAAATAATTTCTTAATCATTAATAATTAATATTATACGTTGAAGCGAAAATGCATGATATCTCCATCCTGCACCACATATTCTTTTCCTTCCACATTTATTTTTCCGGCGTCGCGGCAGGCCGGTTCGGACCCATAGTGCAGATAGTCATCATATTTTATCACTTCTGCGCGGATAAATCCTTTTTCGAAGTCGGTATGTATAATTCCGGCCGCCTGCGGCGCTTTGGCGCCTTTTATATATGTCCATGCGCGCACTTCTTTTTCGCCCGCCGTGAAATAAGTTTCCAAGTTCAGTAATTGATAGGCTGCGTGAATGAGGCGCACCACGCCCGATTCATGCAATCCTATCTCTTTCAGAAATTCCTGCCGTTCGTCATACGTGTCGAGTTCCGCAATTTCCGATTCGGTTTTGGCCGCCACCACAAGTATTTCTGCGGG
This sequence comes from Prevotellaceae bacterium, assembly GCA_031279475.1. Lineage (GTDB taxonomy): Bacteria > Bacteroidota > Bacteroidia > Bacteroidales > UBA932 > JAIRLC01. The sequence goes on from JAITIL010000106.1 coordinate 3,098, forward strand.
CTCGCCTTTCACGGCCTCGCGTACCATTTCCACATATTGGTTGCCTGTTACTGCTGAAGCCTCATCCACATTGCACACATAAAGCGCCGGCTTGTTGGTGAGCAGGAACAGTTCGCGCGCCGTTTTCCGGTCTTCCGCATTGTCGAACGTCACCGTGCGCGCCGATTTTCCCTGCACGAGCGCTTCCTTGAATTTTACGAGGATGTCATACGTGCGCTTGGCGTTTTTGTCGCCGCCGGTTTGCGCTTGTTTCTGCACCTTGCCAATGCGGTTTTCCACCGTTTCGAGGTCTTTAAGTTGCAGCTCGGCGTCAATAATTTCCTTGTCGCGCACCGGGTTTACGCTTCCATCTACATGAATGACGTTGCCGTCGTCGAAGCAGCGCAACACGTGAAGGATGGCGTCGGTTTCGCGGATGTTGGCCAGGAATTGGTTACCCAGTCCTTCACCTTTGCTGGCGCCCTTCACCAAGCCGGCAATATCTACAATTTCAACGGTGGCAGGTGTTACAGTTTGCGGCTTCACCAATTTCGCCAAGGCCTCCAGGCGGGCGTCGGGGACGGTGATTACGCCCACGTTTGGCTCGATGGTGCAAAACGGGAAGTTCGCCGCTTGCGCCCGCGCGTTGCTTAAACAGTTGAATAACGTTGATTTTCCTACATTGGGCAAGCCCACTATTCCACATTGCAGTGACATACGATTTGTATTTTGCCGCAAAAATACGAAAAAGAGTTAAGAATTAAGAAATATGAGTTCGTTTTTTAATTAATTACATAGGTGCATTAGCTTTATAAAACTGCGTAGATTAAAACCGAATCATTCACCTCCCCCCCGATTGTTCTGTTCCAAAACCTTTTAAGAGGAAGTTTTTTTTAGACGCTGATTCTTGCGTTAAAGAAGCATTTATGTTAATGGGTTTGGCATATATGTTGGTCGTTGCTTTTTTGGGAATGCCGCAATTTGTATAATCGGCCGTGATATCTACGGAAGCCAAAAAATTTAAAGGTTTATAACAAGAAATTAAGAACAAAAATAGCAAAAATTATTTCAATAACGTGTTATCGATAAATATCTTTACGGTTGCCAATAGCAATAATTTCTACGATAAGTTTATTGTCAATAATGTCGTAAATAATGCGGTAGTTTCCCACGCGAATACGATAACCATACTGTCCTTTGAGTTTTTTACAACCAGCTGGCCTTGGGTTATCCGACAATTTTTCAATGGCGAAGAGGATAGGGGCTACAAGGTGGTCGGATAGTCGGTCTAAGGTTAATTGGGCTTTCTTCGACAAGTAAACAGTATACTTAGTCATTATGTTGTGCCCTGCTTTTTAGATAATCTGAGAATAAGACCCGTTCGCCGGTATCTTCTGCCTTCGCTTGTTCGTACAGCATATTGTCTTCCCAATCTTCTATGGTTTCCAATAGCATTTCAAATTCCTTTTGAGGTAATGCCACTAATGCTTCCCCGTCCGTAGCTTTAACAAATTGCGGATGGAGAGAATTAAAAATACCATGATGAGTTATTGGTTGTATCATACTTTGTAGTATTTTTTTACAAAGATAGCAAAAATTATTTTAATTGTTTTTTGGGTCGCTTTGCCGGTGGCTGTATGCCGGCCAGTTCGGGCTTGCCGTATTTCAAACTCCACCATAAGAATGCGACGCCCGCCACAATAAACGGCACACTGAGCCATTGCCCCATATTGAAGAACATATTTTCCTCAAATCCCACTTGTGGTTCTTTGATAAATTCTATGAAAAAACGGGCAGAGAATAATCCGATAAGGAAAATGCCGAACAATGTGCCGCGCCGCAGCGCGGGCAATTTGCGCCGGTAGAGGTAATGTAACAGGAAGAAGAGCGCCAGATAAGACAGCGCCTCGTAAAGTTGCGTAGGGTGGTGCGGCTGGGTTTCGCCGGCACGCACAAAGATAAAGCCCCACGGCAGGTTGGTCACATCGCCGTAAATCTCGGAATTCATCAGGTTGCCTATGCGTACCATGCATCCGGCAAGCGGTATGGCAATGGCAATGCGGTCGAGTACCCAGATGTAGTTCTTTTTGTGCTTCCGGCAGAAATACCACAACCCGATGAGAATACCAAAGGCCGCGCCATGGCTTGCCAGCCCCTGGTAGCCGATGACTTCAAAGTGCGGGGAAAAACGAACGGGGAGAATAATTTCGAGCGGATGCGCCAAAAAATATCCGGGCTGATAGAATAAACAATGCCCCAAGCGTGCGCCCACAAACGTGGAAATGGCCACAATCATGGTAAGTCGCTCCAATAAAGCCACCGGCAGTTTTTCGCGTTTAAACATGCGTAGAAACAGGAAATAACTCGCCGCGAAGGCGCATACGAAAAGCGCCCCGTAGTACCGCACGTGCATGGGGCCGATAGTGATAAGTTCGGGATTTACATTCCAGGTAACAGTTAAAAATTGCATGGCTTATAATTTATTTCGATTTATCTAAAGTAAATGCAAATGTGGTGCCTTTCCCCAGTTCGCTACGTACATTGATGGACTGGTCGTGCGCTTCAATGAAGTGTTTTACGATAGCCAGCCCCAGCCCGCTTCCGCCGTGTTCGCGCGAGCGGTGCTTGTCCACACGGTAGAACCGTTCGAAAATGCGCGGCAGGGCTTCCGCACTGATACCAATGCCGGTGTCCTTCACCTCCACCAGAATACGGTTGGACAAATGCGAAAACAACACCGCCGTTTCGCCGCCTTCGCGACCGTAGTTGATGGAATTTGCAATGAGGTTGGTCAGCACTTGCGAGATGCGTTTGCGGTCGGCATACACCATGATTTTCCCGCCCACCGGCGCGTGCATGCGCAAGTCGATTTGCCTGTTCTCGGCAGTCAGCTCAAACGACTCAAACAGCTCTTCTACCAGCGACACAATGTTGAACGTTGTCTTGTTCAACTGCATTTGTCCGGTTTCGATGCGGTTAATCACGTCTAATTCTTGCATGATATTGATGAGCCGCTCTACACTTTTCTCCGTTCGTTCGAGGTACTTCCGGTTGATATCCGGGTCGTTCAATCCCCCGTCGAGCAAGGTGAGGATGAAACCCTGGATGTTGAATATCGGCGTTTTCAATTCATGCGACACGTTCCCCAGAAATTCTTTGCGATACCGCTCCAACTCCGACAGCCGGCTAATTTCTTCCGTTTTTTTAGCCGCCCAGTCTACCACATCGCGGTTTACCCGCTCAATAATATCGCTGCCCTTGACGTTACTTTTGAGGTCTTTCTTGATTTTTATGTTTTCCGTATTGTAAATAGTTTTGTAGATAGGCGTGAGCTTGTTGATTACAAAGCGCTGTAGCGTAGCATACACCAAAAAATAAATAAGGATTAAAATCAGGATACACAATCCTATCAATATGCCGATGTGAAAGTGAAGGGCAAAAAATATGGCCACCAGTGAGCCGCCTGCCACCGTCAACAGCGCTATGATAATAGCAATAATCCTGTGAGAAAAAAATTTCATAGTTTAAATCGCGTAAAAACACTTAATGACAACCGTTTTCCGAAACTGTCCTGTAAAAACAGTTCGCCGTATTCCTGTCCTGTTATATCGCCGAACACGTTGCGGACAATGGTATCGGCCACTAATGAAGAAAAACCGTTGGAGTACAGGTTCAATATAAAGAAGCAGTCATCGGGTAATAATATTTTGTGACATTCCTGTAACATGTTCAGTAAACACTCGTCGAGTTTCCATTTCTCGCCGCCGGCGCCGTGCCCATAGGCCGGCGGGTCGAGCATAATTCCGTTGTAACGGTTGCCGCGCCGGGCTTCGCGTTTTACAAACTTCAAGGCGTCTTCCACCACCCAGCGGATATTATCGAGGCCGCTTAGTGCCATATTTTCACGCGCCCAGGCGACAACTTGTCGCACCGAATCAAGGTGAAACACCTCGGCGCCTGCCATTCTGGCAGCTAAGGACGCGCCGCCGGTGTATGCAAACAAGTTCAGTACTTTGGGTTGAGGCGTCTTTAGCGTTTTCACTGTCCGGAAAATATAGTCCCAGTTCGGCGCCTGTTCCGGGAACAGCCCCACGTGCTTAAAGGCCGTCAACCCCAACCGCAGTTGCAGGTTTAGCCCTTTCCGGCTGTAGTTCACCATCCACTGTCCGGGCATTTGCTTCATGGTTTGCCACGTGCCGCTGTCTGCCGTCCCCGACTTGCCAAATCCGGCGCCGGTGACAAAACGGGTGTGCGTCATCCGTTCCCAGTCCTTGGCGGGCAACGATTTTTGCCATATCGCCTTGGGCTCCGGACGCGCCAGCACAAAACGGCCAAAGCGCTCGAGTTTCTCAAACCCGCCGCAATCAATCAGCTCGTAATCACTCCAATTATCCGGTGCAAGCAGCAACATAATCTTTGAATTGAGCACAAAGGTAATAAAAATTGTTCATATACCTGCGGCGGAAGGCGCTCATTATTCATTCTTTCTTTTTTGATGCGTTGGCCCCGGGCGAGAAATGCAAAAAATATTTGCTTTTATCCGAAAAATTTATACTTTTGCCATTTCTAATTGCAAAATTATGTGTGGAATTGTAGGCGCCTTTGAGGTAAAGCAAGCACGGGAAGACGTCCGTGCACAGGTTCTAAAAATGTCGAAGCAGGTACGTCACCGCGGCCCCGACTGGTCGGGTATTTTTTCGAACAACAAAGTTATTTTAGCGCACGAACGGCTGGCCATTGTCGATCCGCAATCGGGCGGGCAGCCGCTGTTCAGCAAAGACGGCAAGCTGGTGCTGGCCGTCAACGGCGAGATATATAACCACAAGGATATCCGGAAACGCTTCGAAGGAAAGTACGAATTCCTGACGCAATCCGACTGCGAGGTAATACTGGCTTTGTACCGGGAGAAAGGGCCGCACTTTTTGGAAGACCTGAACGGAATTTTCGCGTTCGCGCTGTACGACATTGAAAAAGATGTGTACCTCATTGCCCGCGACCACATCGGCATTGTGCCCTTGTATCAAGGGTGGGACAAGGGGGGAACGTATTACGTGGCGTCGGAATTGAAGGCGCTGGAAGGGTATTGCACGAAAATCGAAACGTTTCTCCCCGGCCACTATTATTACAGTCCCGATAAACAACCTGTCCGTTGGTATGCGCGCGACTGGGAACATTACGATAATGTGAAGGGCAACACGACCGACGTCAATACGCTGCGCAGCGCGCTGGAAGACGCCGTGGAGCGACAACTCATGACCGACGTGCCTTACGGCGTACTGCTCTCCGGCGGATTGGACTCCTCCATTATTTCGGCCGTTGCAAAAAAGTATGCGGCGAAGCGGGTGGAGTCGGGCAACACGCAAGACGCCTGGTGGCCGCAACTGCACTCCTTTGCCATTGGGCTGGAAGGCTCGCCCGACCTGAAGGCGGCGCAAACCGTGGCTAACCACATCGGGTCGGTGCACCACGAAATACATTTCACCATACAGGAAGGCCTCGACGCCCTGCGCGACGTGATTTACCACATCGAAACTTACGACGTAACCACCGTCCGCGCCAGCACACCCATGTACTTGCTGGCACGAATTATCAAATCCATGGGGATAAAGATGGTGCTCTCGGGCGAGGGCGCCGATGAGGTTTTCGGCGGCTATTTGTATTTCCACAAAGCGCCGAACGCCGAAGAGTTTCACAAGGAAACCGTGCGCAAACTCAACAAACTGCACCTGTATGACTGCCTGCGCGCCAACAAATCGCTTGCCTCGTGGGGCGTGGAAGGGCGCGTACCATTTTTAGACAAAGAATTTCTTGATATCGCCATGCGCCTCAACCCGAAGGATAAAATGGCCGCTAAGGGAAAAATGGAAAAATGGGTGCTGCGGAAAGCGTTTGAAGACTACTTGCCCGGAAGTGTGGCGTGGCGCCAGAAAGAGCAATTCTCAGACGGCGTGGGCTACAATTGGATTGATACCCTGCGCACCATGACTTCGACATTAGTAAGCGACGAGCAAATGGCGGCGCGGGAAAAGCGGTTTCCCATCAATCCGCCGCAGAACAAGGAAGAATATTACTACCGGGCGATTTACACCGAACTGTTCCCGTCCGATTCGGCGGCGCTGAGCGTGCCGTCGGTGCCGTCGGTGGCATGCAGCACGCCCATTGCCTTGGAGTGGGACGAAGCGTTCAAGAAACTGAATGAGCCGTCGGGACGCGCGGTAAAGGACGTGCACGAACACGCCGAAAACAGACGATAGTATATGAATTTTTTACCGGGGAATAGAGAAAGGGAAAATTTTGCCGATACTTATCCAAATCTTGAAACTTTTAAAGTCCTTTACCGGTAATTAACACGTTAGCACCGGCGCTTGTGCTTACAGCAAAAACGCCCTGAAATCCTCGTAACGGTTGCTCATGGCGATGGTTTGCTTCCGGCCGCGCATAAAGGCCTGCAACTTTCCGGGAACAGGAATATCGGCATCCAGAATGTCATCTATCGTTTCCTTGAACTTGGCAGGATGTGCCGTTTCTAAGAAAAACCCTGTTGCCTTTCTGTCCTTTTCCAGGCGCTCGCGCAAGGCCTCGCAGGCGCAGGCGCCGTGCGGGTCGAGAAGGTATTTTGTCTCGTCAAACACGCGCTTCACCACCTCGCGAATTTGCGCATCGCTGTAACGATAGCCCGAAATAGCGGCGGTGATTTTGGTATAATCGTAGTCGTACAAATCCAGGATGCGGGCAAAGTTGCTGGGGTTGCCCACGTCCATGGCGCTGGCAATGGTGGCTATGCTCGGACGCGGCGAAAACGCGCCTGTTTGCAGGTATTTTAGAAAAATGTCGTTGGCGTTGTTGGCTGCAATAAAATGTTTGACGGGCAAGCCCATGCGTTGCGCCAGCAAGCCTGCCGTCAGGTTGCCGAAATTGCCGCTGGGAACGCAAACTGTCACTTCGCTGTCCTGCGGCATCTGCGCCCATCCCCAGAAATAGTAGAACGCTTGCGGGATAAAGCGCGCCAAGTTAATAGAGTTGGCAGAAGTGAGCCTGCGCCGCACATTGAGTTCCTTATCCAGAAAGGCCTGCTTCACCAAACGCTGGCAATCATCGAATGTGCCTTCCACTTCAAGCGCACGCACGTTTTGCCCCAGCGTGGTAAACTGCGCCTCCTGAATTTTGCTTACCAGCCCCTTGGGATACAACACCGTTACAGTAACGCCCTCCATCCCCAGAAAACCGTTGGCCACCGCGCTGCCCGTATCGCCGGAGGTGGCCACCAGTACGTTCGTTTCAACCTTTTCGTTACGGGTAAAATACTGCATCATGCGCGCCAAAAAACGGGCGCCCACATCTTTAAACGCCATGGTGGGGCCATGAAACAACTCAAGGCTATAACAATTGCCGGTTACTTTTACCAACGGAATTTCAAAGCGCAGCGTATCATATACAACGTCGTGCAACTGTGCAACGGCAATGTCATCGCCAAAAAGCGCAATGGCCACGTCCAACGCAATTTCCTGCAATGTTTTTCGGGGCAGCGCGGAAAAAAAACCGCTGCCGAACTGCGGGATACGCTCCGGCATATATAAACCGTTATCATCGGCTAACCCTTTAAGAACTGCGTCCCGCAAGGTTGCCGGTGGAACTTGCCTGTTGGTGCTGTAATACTTCATGCTGAAAATATGTAATTAAAAAATTCGCACGCCCTCTTTGTTAACAGGCGAAACGAAGATATGGTTTTCGATACCCACATGGTCAAAGCCGTGACGCATGGCTTGCGCCACCTTTTGCGCCGTGGCTTCGTCCCTGCTCAGGGCAAATATGGAAGGGCCGCTGCCCGATATGCTGCATCCCAGTGCGCCCGCGTCCATGGCGGCCTGTTTGATGGCGTAAAACTCGGGGATGAGCAGCGCGCGCACCGGCTCCACAATCACGTCGTGCAGTGAGCGGCCAATCAGGTCATAGTTGCTGGTGAAAAGCCCGGCCACCAGTCCGGCGACGTTGCCCCACTGTTCCACCGCTTTCCTTATAGGCACTTCCTGGCGCAAAATCTTGCGGCTGTCGCTGGTGCGAACTTCTATCTGCGGGTGCACCACAGTGGCAAATACCGGCGGACTGGGGATGGGAATAATGTCGAGTGGCGTGTAACTGCGTATGAGCGTGAACCCGCCCATGAGCGCCGGCGCCACATTGTCGGCATGCGCCGAGCCGCTTGCCACCCGCTCGCCCTGCATGGCAAAGGCCACCAGTTGCCGGCGTGTAAATGGACGTCCAAGCAATTCATTTGCGCCAAACACGCCGGCAGCCGCGCTCGCCGCACTTGAGCCAACGCCGCTGCCGGGCATGATTTTCGACAGGAAAGTAATTGTGAAGCCCTGCTTGCTTTGCAACGCATCGAGCATGGATTGCAATGCCACAGCGGTTACATTTTTTTCGGGCGACAACGGCAACTCATACGGCGTTTCGTTGTGTAACTCCAAACTGTCGCTATCGTTGAATGCGATGCGCAATTCGTCGCCGGGGATGTTTAATGCAAATCCCAACACATCAAACCCGCAAGCTACATTAGCCACCGTAGCCGGCGCAAATATTTTTACTTCTTTTTGCATCTTACAACTCTTAACTCTTAGTTCTTAACTCTTAACTCAATTAAATGTTCGCTATTCTGATAATATCGCCAAACACGCCGGCAGCCGTAACCGCTGCGCCGGCGCCGGCGCCTTTAATGACCATGGGTTGCGCGCTATACCGCCCGGTGTGCAGCATGATGATGTTGTCGCTGCCTTGCAGGTAAAAAAACGGGTGCGCGCTGTCTACTTCCTGCAGGCCGATGGTTGCTTTTCCGCTATCGAGCGACGCTACAAACCGCCAACGCTTACCTGCGGCGTATAAAGCCTTGCGGCGCGCCTCAAAGCCGGCGTCCAGCTTCCGCACCTCGTCAAAAAACAGGGCTACCGTGGGCGCATTAAAGCAGCCGGCGGGCAGGAATGTGTTTATCTCCACATCGGTTTTCTCCAACGGATAGCCACATTCGCGGGATAAAATTAATATCTTGCGCAGCACGTCCACGCCGCTTAAATCCACACGCGGGTCGGGCTCCGAAAAGCCTTTCTCCTTTGCCATTTTGATGGCCTGGCTCATCGGTATTTCGTCGCTGATGGTGTTGAAAATAAAGTTGAGCGTGCCGGAAAGCACAGCTTCCAGTTTCGTTATTTTATCGCCGCTCAGCACAAGTTCGTTAATGGTTTTAATCACGGGCAGCCCCGCGCACACGTTGGTTTCGTACAGGAACTTCACCCCCCGCATGCGCGACAGGTCTTGCAGTTTCCGGTAGCAGGCATAAGGGCCGGAGCAAGCCGTTTTGTTTGCCGCCACTACCGATACAAACGATTGCAACACGTTTTCGTAAATGCCTGCCACTTCTTCACTGGCCGTGCAATCCACGAAAATACTGTTGCGCAAGTTGAGCGACGCAAGGTGTTGTAAAAAACCGTTCAAACTAAGCGGCACACCCTGGCGTTCAAGCGCACCCTTTACATTGTCGAGGTCAATACCCTGTTCGTCGAACAACATTTTTTTGGAATTCATCACGCCCACCAGGTTTACTTTCAGATGGTGGTGTTTCATCAAATCGTCGCGCTGCTGCCGTATTTGCTGCAGCAAACTGCTTCCCACTGTCCCGATGCCGGCAATGTACAGGAAAACTTCCCTGCAGTCGACCAGGAAAAAGGCTTCATGAATTACGTTAAGCGCCTTGCGCAAATCCGGCTTGTGCACAACCGTAGAGATATTCAATTCCGACGACCCCTGCGCGATGGCAACTACGTTCACGCCGTTTTTCCCCAAGGCATGGAAAAGCTTGCCCGATACGCCCGGCATGCGTTTCATGTTCTCGCCCACAATGGCAATGACAGACATGTTATCCTCTATTTTCAACCCTATAGTGTGGTGGCTGATTTCTGTTTCAAATGCGTGTTCGATAGCTTGCCGCGCCGGTGCCACGTGTTCCGGGATAATGGCAAAAGTGATGGATTGCTCCGACGAGGCTTGCGAAATGAGCACGACATTGGCTTTTGCCTCTGCCAACGCGCCGAACAGGCGTTTTGAAATGCCCGGGATGCCGGTCATCCCAACGCCGTGCAGCGTGAGCAGGGCAATGTCGTCAATAGACGAAATACCTTTGACGGACTGGTTGGAGGCCGTGTCGGCGCCGGCATTCACCAATGTCCCTTCGGCGGCAGGGTTGAACGTGTTTTTTATCCACATCGAAATATTGGCAGAGAGTAACGGATGCACCGTAGGCGGATAAATCACCTTGGCGCCGAAATTCGACAGCTCAAATACTTCCAGATAACTGAGCCGTTTGACGGGATAAGCCTTCTCCACCTTGCGCGGGTCGGCGGTCATAAAACCGTCTACATCCGTCCATATTTCCACCGCCGCCGCGCCGGCCGCCGCTGCCAGAATAGCGGCGGTGTAGTCGCTGCCACCCCGGCCAAGCGTGGTGGTTACGCCGTTTTCGTCCGACGCAATAAAGCCCGGCAACACCGCCCGTCCCTTGATATTGGATAAAATCCCGCCGACCAGCGCTTTCGTCTTTTCAAAATCAACCTGCGCCTTCCCAAACATGCTGTTGGTCTTTATGAGGCTGCGCGCGTCGAGCAACACCGCATCTTCAATGACTTCGCTCACTAAAAAGGCGCTCATGCGTTCACCGAAACTCAACACATAATCCTGCAATTTCGGCGTATGCTCCTGCAGGCGCAACATGCTTTGCAGATAATCTTCGAGCTCATTGAGCAGCACTTTCAGCTCGCTCAACACATGCCCTTGCTGTTGCGGCTTCACCAGTGCCTTTGCGGTATACAGGTGGCGTTGTTCTATCGCCTCCAGTTCTTTCCTGAAAGCTTCATTGCCCGCCGCGGCCATGGCGCCCGCCCTGACCAATTGGTCGGTTACGCCGCCCAGCGCCGACACCACCACCAATTTATTATCGGTGCTTTGTTCAACAATGGCCTTTACTTTCTTAATGTTTTCAGGTGTGGCCACGGAGGAACCACCAAATTTCAAAACTTTTACCATCAGATAAATTGCTAAACGCCGCAAAGATACGAAAATTAGTTAAGACTTAAGAAGTAAGTGTTTTTTTAAATTATTCCTTCTTAATTAACACATTTTAACGGCATTGTGTTTGGGATTAAAAAACTTTTACCTTTGCCCCGGATTTGACTGTGAAAGTCAATTTGTTATTGAGTCCAATAAATGGGTTATTGAGCCCAATGAATGAATTATTGAGTCCAATAAATGGGTTATTGGAGCCAATAAATAAGTCATATAGCGCATAAAAACATTAATAATCAAAAAAATAGAAAACTGTGGCTACAACTGCAACAGCCGACTGGCAATCCCAAAACCACGAAACCTTGTTGGCTATGGGCCTGCCCGGGCGGCACAGTGGTGGCAACGCCTCCACGCCGCCGCCCACGAACTGGGAAGAACTCACCCATTCATCGTTCGACACGCATACGCCGTTCCGCCTGAGTTTCGGGAACGACCAGCGCGGCCAAACCGTCCGTTTCGCCCTGCGCTGGTAGAACACCCGCGGCGAAAAAGGCCCCTGGAGCGAAATCCAAAGCGCGATTATATCGTAATAGTGGTTAACGGTTAGTGAAAAACAGGACAAAGACGGGGAACGGCAAATGGAGAAAGGAAAATGGGGGCGTCCCTCCGGGACGCGGTATCCATTATTTTCCTCACGGAAAGGCAATCGTGCAGGGCTGGAATGGGAAAGCGGCTGTTCAAATTGAACGGCCGCTTTTTTTATATGCTGTTTTCATTAATCACAGGGGAACGAACTAATATCGCGTACCTATTGGCGTAATATTTCTTCAATTTGTTCTTTGCTCAAGTTGGTGATGATTTGTATTTGCGCTGTGGAAAAGCCGCCATGGTATGCCTTAAGCACAATGTTCTTCAACTCCTCTGCCCTGCCTTTCTCCAGTCCAATGGCTTCGCCTTTTTCCAGTCCAATGGCTTCGCCTTCCGCCCTGCCTTTCTCTAATCCAATGGCTTCACCTTCCATAATGCCCTCTTTTTTGGCGGTATGGATAGAACTCCGTTCACTGCGGCGGTTATCAACGGCGCGGTCATACGCCTGCTTTTCTTCGTCCGGCAACCTGTCGTAGTCCAACAGCTCACGCGCCTGTGACAGGCCTTGCGCACTGAAACCCTCTTCAATCTTGTCGTTCTTTAAGTAATAAATCCATTCGTCGAGGGTGTCTTTGGCCACGTCATTAAAATGCGTAACTTCCAGGATGTAGTATTCCGGAAATAGGTCGCCGGCTTCCATCATGCCGAACTCCTCGCGCTGTGCGGGTGTGAGTTGTAGTTTGTCGCCGGTGTGCAGGCCGCGGAACGCGGTGTGGCCGTGGTACACATAATCGTCGCCTTTCCCCAGTGCGAAATACACGATATTGATGGAATA
>JAITIL010000157.1 GCA_031279475.1 Prevotellaceae bacterium
AAGCGTTAAGTTTGTTTTCCATTCCCTTTTTGGAAAGTGGAGAAAATCTTAACCGGCTCATCAGGGTGGAGAACAAGAATGAACTTTTTTATCATGCTGCCACTAAGCAGTGCTTTGTAGAAACAAATGTTGGAAAAGCGGCGTTAGACGCATCTGAGGGTTTGGCCATTTTATTTAATACAACGAATGGTAGCGTAAAATACAGCTTCTTGAAAGGATTAAACATGGACCATGTCGATTCGGACAAATTAACGCTCCTCAATATGGTTAAACGATATATCTTTCGTCAAAAAAAGCAATGGAATGCAACCGGGAACAATTTATTATTACCGCCTTTTGGCGAAAATATTATAGACACACTGTCCTACAGTCCTGATGTCGCAGCTGTAACGGCGTGGATGAAAAAGGAATTTGCAAAGTTCGGAATGGAATATGTCTTAGATATGTCCGACAGCAGTATAAAAATCCAACGACGGCTGGATGCGGAAAAAGTGATGTCATTGCCTTATTCTTCCATTGCCGACACATTGCAACGCGTCATTTTTTACAAAACGGCTATTGCGTCGAACAAAAATTCCGTGCTGCTGTTTGAAGAACCGGAAGCACATGCTTTTCCTCCCTACGTAAGGGCCATTACGCAGGATATTATAGAAAGTACGAAAAATCAGTTTTTCATTACTACGCACAGTCCATTTGTCATCAATGATTTTTTAGAATATCGGCATATTCGCGAAGAATTGTCAATATTCCTGATTGGATTTAAAGACGGGCAAACAACGGCCAAACGTTTATCGGACGAAGAAATGAACGAAATATATGATTATGGCATAGACTTATTTTTTAGCCTTGAAAATTATTTGTAAGATGGATAAACATATTATCACGGAATGTTATATCGACACTATGGTAGTTGAAAATGCACTTTCGGTGACAAATGGCTGCAACCACCAAAAAGGATGCAATAATGTGTCCAGGATAATGCAAGCGAAATTGCAAGATATGTTTGCCATTGGCATTATTGATGACGATAAATGCAAACATTCTTATTTTAACGAATTTCGCCAAATAGCCGTAAGCGATAATGCAGCGGTTAAATTATACAAACACAAGGAGAGAAATCATTACTTTATTATTATTTGTCCGGCCATGGAACGATTTATACTTGATGCGGCGAAACAATGCAACGTTTCTCCATCTACCTGTAATTTGCCGGGAGAACTTGGCGAATTTCTAAAAATAACAAAGTCCGAAACAAGTAAAGACAATGAAAATTTAAGAAAATTAATTTCAGTACTCAAACAGCAAGGGGCCGAAAGCATTTGCCAACTGGAACAATGGCTCGGTGAACTTACAACCAACCCTTGTAATCCGAGCATAGACTTACTACACAATAAATAATTTGATAAACCAATGTCAACCGAAGATTTAGAATTGATAGACGACGCCGACAACGCGCCGGCAGGGGAGGAGGGGCGCTACGCCAAACTCCTCGACGACGGGGAAAAGCGCCATAAACTCACGGGAATGTACAAAGACTGGTTCCTTGACTATGCCTCCTACGTCATCCTGGAGCGCGCCGTGCCGCACATCGACGATGGCCTGAAACCCGTGCAGCGCCGCATCTTGCATGCCATGAAACGCATGGACGACGGACGCTACAACAAGGTGGCCAACATCATTGGCTATACCATGCAGTACCACCCGCATGGCGACGCCTCTATCGGCGATGCGCTGGTGCAGCTCGGCCAAAAAGACCTGCTGATTGATTGCCAGGGCAACTGGGGCAATATCTACACCGGCGACAGCGCCGCCGCGTCACGCTACATTGAAGCGCGACTGACCAGGCTGGCCGGCGAAGTGGTGTTCAACCCCAAAACCACCGCCTGGATGGCCTCCTACGACGGCCGTAACCAGGAACCGGTGACCTTGCCGGTGAAGTTCCCGCTGCTGTTGGCGCAAGGTGTGGAAGGCATTGCTGTGGGGCTGGCGTCGAAAATCCTGCCGCACAATTTTAATGAATTGATTGACGCCGCCATCGCTCACCTGAGGGGAAAAGACTTTGAGCTGTTTCCCGATTTTCCCACCGGCGGTATGATTGATTGCGCACGTTACAACGACGGACTGCGCGGCGGCGCGGTAAAAGTGCGTGCCCACATCACGAAGTTGGATAAAAAAACGTTGGTCGTTACAGACATTCCGTATGGAAAAACCACGTCCACACTCATCGAATCCATCTTAAAGGCCAACGACAAGGGCAAAATAAAAATCCGCAAGGTGGACGACAACACCTCGCAGAACGTAGAAATTGTAGTGCACCTGCACAACGACGTGTCGCCCGACAAAACGATTGACGCCCTCTATGCGTTTACCGACTGCGAGATTTCCATTTCGCCGAACGCCTGCGTCATTAAAGACGACAAGCCGCACTTCATTGGCGTGAAAGACGTCCTCCGGCACAATGCCGAACACACCAAAGACCTTTTGCAGCAGGAGTTGCAGATACGCCTGAACGAATTACACGAAGATTGGCATTACTCGTCGCTGGAGAAAATATTCTTTGAACAGAAGATATACCGCGAGTTGGAGAAAGACGCAAAAACGTGGGAAGCGCAGTTGGAAGCGGTGGCGCAGGCGCTGAAACCGTTTGAAAAAAAGTTGCAGACCCCCATTACACCCGAGAACGTGGCGTGGCTGGTGGAAAAGCCGGTGCGTAAAATTTCAAAGTTCGACATCAAGGCGGCGAATGAGCGCATTAAAAACATTGAAGCCGAGGTGGAGGAAGTAGAGAACAACCTCTCGAACTTGGTTGATTACACGGTGAACTATTTCCGCCAATTAAAAAAGAAGTACGGGAAAAATTTTGAGCGTAAAACGGAGTTGCGCAGCTTTGAAACCATTGAAGCCACGCAGGTGGTAGTGGCCAATGCCAAGCTGTATGTGAACCGCGCGGAAGGCTTTGTGGGCATGGATTTGAAGCGCGATGAGCAGGCCGAATACGTGAGTGATTGCTCCGACATTGACGAAATTATCGTGTTCCTGCGCAGCGGAAAATACGTCATCACCAAAGTGCAGGAAAAGGCCTTTGTGGGCAAGGACATTATCCATGTGGCGGTGTTCAAGCGCAACGATGAGCGCACCATTTACAACGCGGTGTATCGCGATGGCAAGAACGGCGGCATTTACGTGAAACGCTTCGCCGTGGTAGGTATCACGCGCGACAAAGAATATGATGTAACGCAGGGCAAAGAGGGCTCGCAGGTGTTGTGGTTTACCGCTAATCTGAACGGCGAAGCGGAGATTTTAAAAGTTTACTTAAAACCCCGCCCGAAACTGAAAAAACTGATTTTCGATTTCGACTTCAGCCAGCTTGCGATAAAAGGGCGAAACACTATGGGAAACATTTTGTCGCGTCACGCCATCCATAAAATTGTGCTGAAAGAAAAAGGCGAATCAACCCTTGGCGGGCAACGGATATGGTTCGACGCCGACGTGCAGCGCCTCAATACCGACGGACGCGGGGAATACATCGGCGAGTTTCATGCCGGCGAACGCATCCTTGCCGTGACCCAGCAAGGCGCGTTTTACACTACGAATTACGACCTCATCAACCGGTATGAAGAGCAAATCCTGCTGCTGGAAAAATTCGACGCCAGGAAGGTATATGCGGCCACCTATTACGACGCGGAACTGAAAAGCTGTTACGTGAAACGCTTTACTTTTGAGGTGAGCGACAACACCCCGCAGATGTTTATCAGTGAGGCGGCCGGCTCGTACCTGATTGAAATTTCGCCCGACCAATTCCCGCAACTGGAAATCACGTTTAAGGGCAAACACGCGCACCGCGACACGGAGCACATAGATGTGGACGCATTTATCGGCGTGAAGAGTTTCCGTGCCAAGGGCAAGCGCGTAACCACCTACGACGTGAACACCATTGAGTTTGTCGAGCCGTTGGAAAAAGAAGCGCCCGCCGGCACGCCGCCCCCCAACCGCGACGGGGAAGCCGTGCAGATGTCGTTGTTGTAGGAAACGTATTTTTTGCATTAAAATTATTATCTTTGTGATGAATATCATACAAAGGAAACGAGTATGAAAAAAATTATTATTCCCATATTATTGCTGCTATTGGCAGGATGTTCAAAAGAAACACCGGAACAGCCCGTCCGGAATAATTACCTCGTGCAGGCGGAAGAGGTAAAAACCATAAACAAAGAAGTACTGAAGACTTCGCTCGAAATCTTTGCGTCCGGGCAGTATGCCTCATACAGGCAGTATGCCTCGCTTGTGCAAAGCGGTGTGCGCCTGCTTCGCGTGGTGTATGCCACGGAGTATCCTAAGGGGACCACAATAAATGTTTCCGGTGCGCTATTGATTTCTGAAAATTATAATCCCCGTTTCCCGACCCTACTCGTCAATCACGGCACTCATGGCGACCACAACAGCACGCCGTCGGTGAGTATACAATCCATTCCTCCGATGGAAGTCTTTTTGGGCATTACAATAGCATCGATATTCGATTGTGCCGTGTTAATTCCCGATTACATTGGCTACGGCGAAAGTAAATCCATCACACATCCCTATACGCACGGTGAATCGTTGGGGCAAACCGGCTTGGACTTTATTCGCGCTTACAGGGAATATATGTCGGATCCGGCTGTGGCCATGTCGTTCAATAATAATATTGTGATCACCGGCTATTCTGAAGGCGGCTACGCTTCTCTTGCCGTGCACAAAACAATAGACGACCATCCATCCGATGGGTTGAAGGTACTCAAAACTGTTGCCGGCGCCGGCGCCTATGATTTGACGGCGTTTTCCAAAGAGATTTTGAGGAATCAGAATCCCTTAGGAACGCGAATGTTGTCCAGCTACCTGTGGGTAATAGGGATGTATAAAAAGGATTTCCAGTATTCGAAAAACTACGCGGATATTTTTTCGGAAACAGATGATGCCCTGCTGCGAGATATCGGCTATGACCTTGCCTATTACAAAAATGAGACGGCCAACTTGCCGCTTCATGAAATTTCGTCACAATTGTTCAAGCCCGAATTTATATCCGGCGTATTGAATGAAACAGATGCGGAATTTATTCATATTTCGCAACAAAATTCCCTCATTGATTTTACGCCGAAAGATAGCGTAATTTTTGTCTATGGCGACGCCGACCCATGGGTTTATCCGGTTAATTCAGAAAATGCGTATGCTGCAATGTCCGCAAAGCACTGTCCGGTTAAGGCCTACATACAACCCGGGGGCGACCACGAAACGACTGTTCCTTTTTATGTGGAAGTAGTGCTGGCGCGGCTGCAGGCGCTGAACGGTAAATAAAATATTTTTCATATCTTTGTGAAAAATAAGGGCAATGAAACCCATTTTCAACAAATCCATGTTCTGGGACGTCGATTTCGAGCAACTCGACTACGACCGGTACGCCAATTTTGTGATTGAGCGCGTGTTTGAGCGCGGCGACATTGAGGACGTCCGCCAGTGCCGCCGCTACTACGGCGACGAGAAAGTGCGCGAAGCGCTCACACAGGCGAAATGGATGCGCAAAGACGTCGTTTATCTGGCGATGGCTGTCTTAAATAATAAAATAGAAGACTATCGATGTTATACTATCGCACAATTAGACCCGCAACATTGGAGCTATTAAAACAACTGATGCGTATCCCGGAATTGAATGCTTTTGCACTGGCGGGCGGTACGGCGTTGGCGCTTCGCTATGGACATCGTAAATCTGTGGATTTGGATTTATTTTCTTCTTCCCATTTTGAGAATGAAAAAATCACGGAAATATTGGAACAAGAATTTTCTTCGTTCCGATATAGGGGCTCTCACAGTGCAACAGGCGTATTTGCGCATATCGATGATGTTAAAATAGACATGATTGACTACTCACGCTACAAACTCATCGGCGATGTGGAAGAAGCGGACGGCATACGGATTTTAAGTTCCAAAGATTTGATTGCAATGAAAATTAACGCGGTGCTGCGACGTGCCGTAAAAAAGGACTTCTGGGATATTGCGGAACTTCTACGACATTATTCGATGAATGATTTCATTGAATTTTATACCCGGAAATATCCTTCCCAGATGCTTTTAATTACCGTTCCTGCGGCTATTTCCTACTTCGAGGATGCCCACAGTAGCGAAGCCCCCGTGAGTTTCAAAGGGCAAACGTGGGCGTCGGTGCAGGCATTTATACAAAAACAAGTGCGCGATTTCT
>JAITIL010000018.1 GCA_031279475.1 Prevotellaceae bacterium
AGGGTAAGGTTTTTTTAAAAGCTACGTCCTGCCTTGGTCTCAGGGCATAGTAATAAATGGTGGTAAAAATGAGATTATTTAAAAATAAGGTGATTATAAGGTCGATTTGACTCGTTATGCTAATCAAATTTACAATGCACGATTTCTCCCCTGAAATTCACATTAAACGCCAAATGTGTCCAATGTTTTGGCAGGCGGGGATTAAACGTTAGTTGGCCGTCGCGCACGCGCATTCCCGCAAAGCCCTGTATCACGGCCAGCCACGAACCGGCCATGCTGGTAATATGCAACCCCTCCCCCACCTCTTTATTATAGTCGTCGAGGTCGAGGCGCGAAGTGCGCAGGTACATCTCGTAGGCCTTGTCCATATCGCCGATTTTGGCCGCGAGCACGGCGTGCACGCACGGCGAAAGCGACGACTCATGCACCGTCCGCGCTTCGTAGAAATGGAAATTGCGGCGAATGGCGTCTTCATCAAAATCGTCTTCAAAGAAATACAGCCCTTGCAGCACATCGGCCTGCTTGATGAAACACGAACGCAAAATCCTGTCCCAGCTCCATTTTTGGTTAAGCGGCCGCTGCGCGGAATCGAGGTCTTTCACTAAAATTTGTTCTTTGTCCATGTAGCCATCCTGTTGGAGGAATATGTTTAATTTCTCATGACGGGGAAAGTGCATTTTAGTCGTTATATCGTCCCATTGCGCCCACTCGTTCAGTTCGTCAAAATGTGTTTTCTTTATTATTTCGTCGTAACAGGCGGCATGATTTTGCCTCACCCATTCCATGCTTTCCTTTGTGTAGCGCAGGCACCAGCAGGCAATATAGTTGGTGTACCAGTTGTTATTCACGTTGTTTTCATACTCATTGGGGCCTGTTACGCCGAGCATCACATACTTGCCGCGTTCCTCGCTCCAGGTGATGCGCTGCGCCCAGAAACGCGCAATGCCAATCAGCACTTCCAGGCCATGCGTGGAAAGATAATCGCGGTCGCCGGTATAGCGGATGTAGTTGAAAATCGCGTATGCAATGGCGCCATTGCGGTGTATTTCCTCAAAGGTGATTTCCCATTCGTTATGACATTCTTCGCCGTTCATCGTAACCATCGGATAAAGAGCTGCACCGTCAGTAAACCCTAATTTCTTTGCGTTGTCAATGGCCTGCGGCAATTGGCTATGCCGATAAAGTAGCAAATTTCGCGCCACTTCATCGCCAGCCGTCGATAAATAGAACGGAAGACAATAGGCCTCGGTATCCCAATAGGTGCTACCGCCGTATTTCTCACCGGTAAAGCCCTTGGGGCCTACGTTAAGGCGCGGGTCTTCGCCGGTGTAGGTCTGCAACAACTGGAAAATACAAAACCGGACGCCCTGTTGCGCTTTCTCATCCCCGCCAATTTCCACATCGCAATGCCGCCACTTTTCCTGCCAGGCTCCGGCCTGTTCTTCTTTCAATCGCAGGAAGCCCGTTTCTTTGGCATTATCGGCTATTCCCTTTGCAGCAGTAGCTAAGTCGGCAGTATTACGATTTTGCAAATTCGTAATACCGGTATATTTATATAAGGTAACTTTTTCATTTTTCCTCACTTTCACCTTGGCAGAAGCGCCTGCCCACGCCGTTTTTTCCACCGGGACAAAAGCGTGTTCCACCGGATTACCGTCTAACAGCAGCACATAGTTGCTATGCCAACATACCGGGAAGCCTGTCTTTTTCGTCTGCATAACGATAGTGGAATGGTCGGGCGTCGCCGATTGAAATACAAAATCCCAAAATTTCTCATCGTAATTGGCGTCTTCATTCTTCACGCCGGCGTCGGTGAAGGGGGTGATTTCAATGTCGGCGGCGCTGTTTAGCGCCTGTACCGTGTAGCTGATTGCCCCAAGCCCGGTGCGGGTGATGCTCACAAACCGCACGGCCTCCACCGCCACTTTGATTTTATTGGACAGTTCGGCGGTAAACCGGCGGGTCAACACGCCGTGCTGCATATCGAGTTCGTGATAAAAGTCAATCACCTTCGCCGTGTGCAAGTCGAGTGTTTCGCCATTTATTTTCACATCAATGCCAATCCAGAAAGCGGAGTTGAGCACTTTGGCAAAATATTCGGGATAGCCGTTTTTCCACCAGCCCACGCGGGTTTTGTCGGGATAATACACGCCGCCGATATAACTTCCCTGCAACGTTTCACCGCTATAGGCTTCTTCAAAATTCGCCCGCTGCCCCATCTTGCCGTTGCCAATGCTGAAAAGGCTCTCAGCGGCTTTTACCCGTTCGGGGATGAAAGTGTCTTCTATTATTTTCCAGGGATGTACCATCATAATGTGCTAATGTGATTAATTTTTTAATGTGATTAATGAAGATTTTAACTCTTCCCATATTAGGTTTTCAAAGCCTGGGACAACCATCGTGGCCTTATGCAGGAGGTTGGGATTGCCCACGCCCACGCACTTCATACCCGCACGCAGCGCGGCTTCCACACCGGCTGCGGCGTCCTCGAACACGATGCAGCGGCCGGCAGACGCATCCAGCGCTTGCGCGCCCAGCAAAAACACTTCGGGGTCGGGTTTGGCCCTGGTTATGGTGTTGCCGTCAATAATCGCATCGAAGAAGCAGGCAAGGCCTGTGCGTTTTAAAATAAGCGGCGCATTCCTGCTGGCCGAGCCCAGCGCCGTTTTCACGTGGGCGGCTTTCAGTTGATGCAGGAAATCCAACACGCCGGGGAGTATTTCGCTTGGCGTCATCCGATTGATATATGCCACATACCAAGTGTTTTTCTTTTCCGCCAAATCGCGCTTTTCCTCTTCCGGAAGCCCTTTAATACCGCCCACTTCCAGCAAAATATCAAGCGAGGCCATGCGGCTCACCCCTTTCAGGCGCTCATTATGCTGTTCGGAGAAATCGAAGCCCAATGTTGCAGCCAGCCGCTTCCACGCCAAATAGTGATATTTTGCCGTGTCGACCAGCACGCCGTCCAAATCGAAGATACAACACAGAGATTTCATAATTTAAAGATTTAAAGATTTAAAAATTTAAAGATTTAAAGATTTAAAGATTTCATATTTTAAAGATTTAAAAATTTCATATTTTCACCCGTTCTCCCTTTCCCCGTTCTCCGTTACCATGCCCACCGACAAGGCCGCCAGCAGCATGCAAACGGCCGCGACGATAATCATCGAAACGGCGTCGCCATGGAAAAAGTATTTCACCACCATACCGCCTACAAGCCCGCAGCATATTTGCGGCAAGGTGATGGTGAAGTTGAACACGCCCATGTATACGCCCATTCGTTCGGCCTGCACCGACTTGGCGAGGATGGCGTAAGGCAACGCCAGTATGGCGCCCCACGCGATACCGACGCCGAGCATCGGCAGCAGCAACAGCCATTGGTCTTTTAGCACCGCCATGCCTAAATAGCCCGCCGCGCCGCAAAGCAACGAGGCGGCATACACGGCTTTGTTTCCAAAGCGCGCAGCCAGCTTCGGGATAACGATGGAAAATAATCCGGCGAATACCGCGTAAGCGCCGAACAGCACGCCCACCCAATCGCCGGCAGCGCCATAAGCGGAAGACGCGGGGTTGTTCGTTTCCCACACGTTGGCGGCTATGGCGGGTGTGGTGTATGTCCACAGCAGGAACAGCGCCGACCAGGTGAAGAATTGTACCACGCCCAACTGCCACATCACTTTCGGGATACCTTTAATAAGTTCTACAAATTCAGGTTTGGCAGGCGTTTCCGTTTGTTGATTGTATTCGAGAAACTGCGCCGGCGGATATTCTTTGGTCTTCATGGCGGTTACCAGCACCGTGCCGAGCAGGATAGCGCCACCGATGTAATACGACCACGCCACCGAATCGGGGATGCGGGCGTCGGGCGTTGATTGGTTGTTCAGCCCGAGCCAGTGCACCAGCACAAACGGCAACACCGACCCCACCACCGCGCCGCAATTGATTAAAAAGGTCTGCATCGAATAGCCTTTTGTTTTTTGCGTATCGTCCAGCATGTCGGCCACCAGCGCGCGGAAAGGCTGCATGGTCACATTGAACGACATGTCCATAAAAAGCAGCATGATTGCGGCAAAAAGCAACGGCGACATCAGCACGACAAATATTTCGGCATTGGGCATGAGCGCCAGCGCCAAGCCGGCCAACGCGGCGCCGCCCAAAATGAACGGGATACGCCGTCCGAACTTCGTCCAGGTGCGGTCGCTAAAAAGGCCAATGACGGGTTGCACCACTAATCCGGCGAGGGGCGCCGCCAGCCAGAAATAGCTCAACTCGTCGACGTTGGCGCCCAGCGATTGCAAAATCCGGCTCGTATTGGCATTCTGGAGCGCATATCCTATCTGCACGCCAAGAAAGCCAAAACTCATATTCCATATTTGCCAAAACGACAATTGCGGTTTTCTTTTCATAAATCAAACCCAAGTAATAATGTTATGCAAATATTAATAATATTAACTTATCATTAAAAAAAAGAAGGACGAACTTAAGAAATTCACGGATGAAATTCACTTTCCTTCCAGCCAATTAAGGAATAATGGAATGCGAACACGGCTCACTAAAATATTTTCATGATAAGGCGGTTGCAGCAACACTTTCAGCCGGCTGTTAGAATATTTGGCAATCGTGCCGATAGCCCTAATGCCGGCAATACAACCACGGGTAAGCCTGAAAAATTCTTTAGGATTAAGTTGTTCTTCAATGGCGTCGAGCGAAAAGTCAGAAAGGTATCTCTTATTTTCGTGAGTAATCATAAAAGTTGCTTTTTCTTCGGCGTAAAAATAAGCAATATCGGCGGTGTCCAGCACAATAATCCGCTCGCCGAGCCGCACGGTAAAGCGTTGCTTATACTTCGCCTGCGGCAAAATAAGTTGTTTCAAGGCTTCTATGTCAAAAGGAACAGAGGGTTGTTTCCGTCTTAAAAACTTCGTCACGGCGTCCGTGAAATCGTCTCTGCCAATGGGTTTGAGCAAATAGTCGATACTGTTTACTTTAAAGGCTTTCACGGCATAATTATCATACGCCGTAGTAATAATTACCTGTGCGGTTACTTCAACTTGATTAAATATTTCAAAACATACACCGTCGGAAAGTTCCACATCCATAAAAATGAGGTCGGCGGTTTGTGTGGCCAGCCATTCCACCGCCGATTTCACAGACGTGATTTTTCCCACAATTTCAAAATCAGGGTAACACATACAAATCAGCCGCTCTAACTGAACCTGGGCGGGAATTTCATCTTCTACGATAAGTATTTTCATGGATGTAGTCGTTTAACGTGATACTATAATCTTAACCTAATAAAGGAAGGCGTACGGTGAAGGCGCTTTTCGTTTTGTGCACCTCTATGGTTTTATTAAATGCCGTACCATATTGCCCTTCTATATTTTTCAACCCCACGCCCGCCGATTCCGGCCGCCGGTGCATCCTGGGCTGCAAGTTGTTCTGCACCACAATAAAATTATTTTCAACAAAAATATGGATTGACAGCGGCGTTTCGGGGCTAATAACATTGTGTTTGGTGGCATTTTCAATGAGCAGTTGCAAGCCGCACGGGATAATTTGTTTACTGTGATGGGTGTCGGACACTTCTATCGTCACCGCTAAGCCTTTGTCAAAGCGCTCTTTCAGCAAATCGACATACGACAGTGCAAAATCAAGTTCCTCTTTGAGCGAGACAAGCGCTTCATTTTCCTTATTAAGCAAATAGCGATAAATGCCGGCTAACTTTCCCACAAAATCACTCGCCCTGTCGGGGTTGGTGTGTATCAAATAATCGAGCACATTGAGGCTGTTGAAAAGGAAATGCGGGTTGAGCTGCTGCTTCAGCTGGTCATATTGAAAGCGCGCCTTATTTTTTTTGATGATTTCAATATTGAGCGCTTTTTTATGCGACTGGTGATAATACAGCACAATGTCGGTAACAGCTACAATAAACGCATTAATAAGCAACACGCCAAGGAACGTGGGAAAAAACGACAAATCGGGCACATCCACAGGGGTGGACGGGAAGCGCAACAAAAAAGTAATGAGCACGGTTAACACCCCCAGAAGCAATAACTCAAGCGAGAAGCGCCGTACAGGACGTTTGCCATAATCTATTTTTTTGTTAAGTATCCTGATGAGGAAAATATCGGCCGCCAGCATCAGGAAAGCCACCGGGTAATTGGTGAAAATGACCGACACCACATCGCCAAAACTATAATCATATTCCGACTGGATATGCAGCACTCCTTCAATGTAAAGTACCCTGATTAACAATACGGCAAGCGCAAGTATCAAGATTTCATTCAGCGTCTTTACGGTTTTTCGTTTCATGTTTTTTCTTGTTTTTCCGCACAATAAAAAACGTAGCCCAGCCCAAGAGTTCGGTCACTAACACGGTGGTAACTTGATGGGACAATTCCGAAAGTGTTGTCGAGTTTTCTGCAATAAGCTGCGCGCCGGCCGTGCCGAGGTAGAACCCCGCGAAGCAACACAGCAGCGCCAATATGGCCGTCACGTCGAGCGGATAATCATATCTGTACGACACGCTCACGACCATGGCAATAGTGAGGATGGTTAACGCCACCCCGTCGCCCACGCTGGTGTGGAAAAGCAACAGGGAGGTCACGCCATGCGCCAGGGCAAAACCGTGAATGAGAATATGTAGGGTAGCTTTCCTGGTCATTCTCGCAAAATAAGATGCAAGTTACATCTTTTTTTCTAATTTTCAATCAAAAAGCGCCAAAAGAGCGTCGAGCTTGGCGCGGATTTCCGCAGTGCACAGGTTGCCGATGCTCCCCTTATGGGTATGCGCCACCTCCCGGTGCGGGACAAATGTCCCGTCGGCAACCTGTGCGCCCACCTGCCTGTAAGCATCGCGGAACGGCACGCCGGCCAACACTTTTTTGTTCACTTCTTCCACCGTGAACAGGCAGTCGTATTTTGTGTCGTGAAGGATATCGCCGTTTACGCGGATATGTTTCAACATAAACAGGGTAATGTCGAGCAGGGCGTGCAGCGTGTCGACGGCCGGGAATAGAATTTCTTTCAGCAGTTGACAGTCGCGGTGGTAGCCGTGGGGCAGGTTGGTGAGCAAGAGGGCGATTTCATTCGGGACGCTTTGCAGCCTGTTGGCTTTTGCGCGCACCAGTTCCCACACGTCGGGGTTTTTCTTGTGCGGCATAATGCTTGAGCCGGTAACCAGCTCGTCGGGAAAGGAAATAAAACCGAAGTTTTGCGACATGTACAATACGCAATCGGCGGCGAATTTGTTGAGCGTGGCGGCAATGGCCGAAATCCCCTGCGCCATGGCTTTTTCGCTCTTCCCGCGACTCAGCTGCGCGGCAATGGCATTGTAGTTCATCGTGCGGAAACCCAGTTCGGAAGTAGTCAGGTCGCGGTCTAAGGGGAACGAGCTGCCGTAGCCGGCCGCCGAGCCTAACGGGTTTTGGTTCACCACGCCGTAGGCGGCATGCAGCACATACAGGTCGTCAATGAGGGTTTCGGCATACGCGCCAAACCACAGGCCAAACGACGAGGGCATGGCCACCTGAGTGTGCGTATAGCCGGGCATGAGCGCCTCCTTATGGGTCTCGCTCAACGCCTGAAACTGCTCAAACAGCGCCACCACCCGGCTCTTAATATGCAGGGCTTCCGCCTTGAGGTAGAGTTTCACATCCACCAGCACCTGGTCGTTGCGCGAGCGTCCGGCATGGATTTTCTTGCCCACCCCGCCAATGCGGCTGGTGAGGGCAATCTCCACCTGCGAATGAATATCCTCCACGCCTTCTTCAATCGCAAACACGCCGCGCGTTACTTCGTCGAGCAACTGTTGCAATCCGTCGCGCAGCAGGGTGTGTTCCTGTGGGGTCAGCAGCCCAATCTTCTCCAACATGCCGACGTGTGCCAGCGACCCTAACAGGTCATATTTGGCCAGCCGCAAATCATACTCGCGGTCGTTGCCTACGGTGAAGGCGCTTATCAGCGCGTCGGGCGCAGTGCCCTTGTTCCAAAGTGTTGCCATTTGAGTTAAGAATTATGAGTTAAGAACCAGTAATCACTAACCGTTATTCAGGGAGGTGATGAAGCGGATGTAGTCTTTCACGCCCTGGCGTATTTCGTCGAGGTACACGAACTCGTCGGCGCTGTGCGAGCGCTCCGAGGCGCCGGGTCCCATCTTGATGGCCGGGACGTCGAGCCGCATCCAGTCGGACGTAGTGGGCGACACACAGGCGTCGAAGCCCAGTTGTTCCGCACACCGCCACAAGGGATGCCCGGCCGGCGTGAACGAGCATTTATTATCCAGCGATCGGGCGTTCAGTTTGCTTTTCACAGCAGCCTGCAAGTCTGCCAAAATCTCGCGGTTCGTGTAACATTCATTAGGCCGCACGTCTATCACGAAACGGCACTCGGCGGGCACTACGTTATGTTGAACGCCGCCGTTGATCATCGTCACGGTTTTCTTCACCGCGCCCATGAGCGGCGAAATGTGGTTGAACGCATAGTTCCTGATGACGGCGATATCGTCCACCGCCACATAGAGGGCATTCACGCCTCCGTCGCGGGCGGCATGTCCGGCCACGCCGTGCGCCGTACCGTCAATCACCAGCAGACCCCGCTCCGCCACTGCCACTTTCATCGAAGTGGGCTCGCCCACAATGGCGCAATCAATATTTTTTATTTGTTGTGTCACCAATTTCATGCCGTTCGGGCCTGAATTTTCTTCTTCGCAGCTCAGTACCAGCAGCAGGTTAAAGGGCAAGTCCACCGTGCAGAGGAAGATAAAACTTTCGACGAGCGCCGCCAGCGACGCGCCGGCGTCGTTGCTGCCCAAGCCGAACAACTTCCCGTCTTTCTCAAAAGGCTCGAAAGGGTTAAAGGTGTACCCGGCCGACGGTTTCACGGTGTCGATATGGGAATTTAGCATCAGCAACTTTTGTCCGTCGCGGTTTTTGGGGGAGCAGGCGCACACGTTATGGCCTATCCGGAAAGGCGCCACGCCGGCCTTTACCAGTTGAGCTTCCAGATAGCCGGCGGCGGCGGCCTCCTCGCCCGACAAGGCAGGGATGGCTATTTTCTCCTTTAACAGTTGTATGGCAAAAGCGCCCGGTGTGTCCATAGTCGTTTAATTTTGCCTGCAAAAGTACGAAAAAGAAATGGTCAAACAAATCATTCTATCTATTTTACAAAATAAAGTTGTATATTTGCAGTTTAATAACAGAAATAGTGGACATGCGAGCCGTAATGAAATAAATCGATGATGGAGCGACGTTACCTTTTAGATACCCAGTGAGCAATATTCTTCTCAAAAACTGTACTTTATTTTCAACGACCGATAGAAATATCACCGTTGCTGCCATGCTCGCTCTTCCGTACCACCGTGCCTTTGCCGGAGAGCAGGTTGCGGGCGTGTTTGATATGCACCTCTCCTACCCCTGCCCTGATGGCCGCAAAGGCCTGGTCTAACTTGGGAATCATACCTTCGGTGATGGCGCCTTCTTCCTTCAGCAAGGCGTAATCTTCTTCGGTAATCTCGTCAATGAGCGATTGCGGATTGTTGACGTCTGACAGCACCCCGTCTTTCTCAAAGCAAATGATTTGTTTGGTAAATCCCGCTTTCGACAATGCAATGGCCAGTGTGGAGGCGATAGTGTCGGCATTGGTGTTCAGCAGCGTTCCCCGCTCGTCATGCGTGACGGCGCAAAACACCGGGCACAGGCCATGCTCAAACAACGCGATGAGAAACGACACATCCACAGCATCGGCCGAGATGTCGCCCACAAAGCCGAAATCAACCGGTTCCGGCAACCGGCGGCAGGCGGGTAATACATTGCCGTCGGCGCCCGACAGCCCAATGGCATTACATCCCAGCGCTTGAAGCTGCGCCACCACGCTTTTATTAATCCATCCGGCATACACCATGGTGCATATTTTGAGAGTTTCCGCATCGGTAATCCGGCGGCCCTCGTGCATTTTCACGGGTATCTGCACTTTCGCCAACATGTCGGTGGCTAATTTCCCTCCGCCATGCACCAGGATTTTAGCGCCCGCGAGCTTGGAAAAATCTTTCAGAAAGCTTGCCAATGCTTGGGGGTCGTCAATAATATTCCCTCCTATTTTCACTATCAGTATGTTCATAATAATCCTTTTAATATTTCCCTGAGCACCGTTTGCGCTGAAACCACACGGTTGGCCGCTTCCGGAATAACCAGCGAGGCCGGCGATTCAATGACTTCGTCGGTTACAATCATATTCCGGCGCACCGGCAGGCAGTGCATAAAATAGGCGTTATTGGTAAGCGCCATTTTCTGTGCATCAACCGTCCAGCGCCGGTCGGCATGAAGCGCTTTTCCATAGTGCCCGCCTTTGTATACCGACCAGTTTTTGGCATACACGAAATCGGCGCCCCGGTAGGCTTTTTCGAGGTCGTACTCCACCCTGGCGTCTTGCACAAAGGCGGGGTCGAGTTCATAGCCTTCGGGGTGCGTAATCACAAATTCATAATCGGTGTGGTTCATCCACTCGGCAAATGAGTTTGGCACCGCCTGCGGCAAAGCCTTGGGATGCGGCGCCCAAGCCAACAATACTTTCGGCTTCGGCGTTTTTTTGTATTCTTCGATGGTAATCAAATCGGCAAAGCTTTGCAAAGGATGGCGTGTGGCGCCCTCCATGGAGAATACGGGTTTCCCCGAATACTGGATAAACTGGTTTAAAATCACCTCCCGGTAATCATAATCCCTGTCCTGCAAGCCGGCAAAGGCCCGCACGCCGATAATGTCACAGTAACTTCCCATCACGGGTATGGCCTCGAGGATGTGTTCCGATTTGTCGCCGTCCATCACCACGCCGCGTTCGGTTTCGAGCTTCCACGCCCCCTGGTTGACGTCGAGCACAATCACGTTCATCCCCAGGTTTAAGGCGGCTTTCTGTGTGCTGAGCCGTGTGCGCAAACTGGAATTAAAAAACACCATCAGCAGCGTTTTGTTCCTGCCGAGCTCCCGGTCGGCAAAAGGTTTTGCTTTGACTTCTTTCGCCAACGCCAACGCCCGTTGCAAGGGTAACACGTCTTTTACGGAAAGGAAATTTTTCATACACAGTTTAGATTTCCCACAAAGGTACAAAAATTAGTTAAGAGTGAAGCGTAAGGCGTGACAAATGAGATTAGGTAATTAAGGGGGAAAGGGTTTTTCCCCGTTCCCATGCGGGAGAGGATATTTTATTTTAAATTTTTTAAAATAATCAACCTGCCGCAAAGGCTCGTAAACACTTCCGTTTAACTTATTTTTTAAGTCTATTGTTTTGGCAGTTCCGTCATTAAATACCAGTCGAATGCGGTAATCTTCCAAATATGTTGCACCTGTTATTTCCAAAAACATACTTATTATTTTAATGGTTCTATTTTCTCTAACGGCTCGCCTTTTTGCGCTTTTTCCCAGGCTAACAACAATTCCTGTTTATGAATATCCAACCAATCAAATAGCAATTTCAGCGCCCGCTGCGGAGCAGCATGTTTGCGCAAAAGTAGAAATTAATTCCGGGAATGCAAAACATTTATAAACCGCTGCAACTCCTGCTCCGTAACGGTAAGCGGCGGAAGCAGGCGTATCACATTAGCGCCCGCAGCGCCGGTGAAAATTTTATGTTCGCTTAATATTTTCGTGCGCAATGCCGCGTGTTCGGGAAGCAGTTCAATGCCGGTCATCAGTCCACGACCTCTCGCTTCACGGATAACCGCCGTGTTTTTCAAGTTGTGCACAACATACTCGCCCAATGACGCTGCCTTACTGATTAAATCTTCTTTCTCTATCACTTCCAGCACCGCATAAGCCGCCACACAAGCCAGGTGATTTCCGCCAAATGTAGTGCCCAGCATGCCTTTCACCGGTTTGATGTGCGGCGCGATGAGCACGCCGCCCACAGGAAAGCCATTCCCCATGCCCTTTGCCACCGTAATAAGGTCGGGCTCAATAGCGGCATATTGGTGGGCGAAAAATTTCCCGGTACGTCCGTAACCGCTCTGCACTTCATCCACAATAAGCGCCGCGCCATATTTATCACACAATTTCCTCAAGTCTTGAAGAAAATCATCGGCCGGAAGCACAATCCCCGCCACGCCCTGTATTCCCTCTATAATAACGGCGGCCACATCGCCGCCCGCAAGTTCCTTCTCCACCGAAGCGCTATCGTTAAGCGGCAAAAAAACAACATTTGGCGACGCATTGTAAGGCGCAATAATAGACGGGTTGTCGGTAGCCGCCACCACGCCCGAAGTGCGGCCGTGGAAAGCGCCTTTAAAGGCAATAAGTTTTTTCTTCCCGGTATGGAACGAAGCCAGTTTTATGGCATTTTCATTGGCTTCGGCGCCCGAATTACACAGGAAAAGGCTGTAGTGCGGATACCCGCTCATGGCGCCCAGCTTTTCGGCTAAACGGTTGCGCAAACCGCTCTGCACCGCATTGGAATAGAAAGCCAGGCGCTGTAGCTGTTGCGTAATGGCCGCCACGTAGTGCGGGTGCGCATGACCAATGGAGATGACGGCATGGCCGCCATACAGGTCGAGATATTCCACGCCGTTTTTATCCCACAGCTTGCACCCCAAACCCCGCACCGGCTCAATGTCCCATTGCTGGTATACTTCAAAATTTTTCATATTAAAATACGCTGCTTTTTAATTTTAATCCGCAATCTTCCGCTATGCCACACATCAGGTTCATGTTCTGTACCGCCTGTCCCGACGCGCCTTTGATAAGGTTGTCAAGGATAGAAGTAATGTGAAGCGTGCCATTATTTACCTCCACGTCAAACAACACTTTGTTCGTATTGACTACCGACTTTAAGCTCACCGTTTCGTCGGAAAGGTGCACAAATAAAGCGTTTTTATAGAATTCGCGAAACAAACCCCTCACCTGTGCCGCCGTTGTTCCCGCAGGTAATCTGGCGAGTATGCCGGCAAAAATCCCCCGCGTAAAATCACCCCTGACGGGAATCATGTTTACCTCCGGAACAGCGCCGCCCGACAGGGTTTGAAGCGTTTTGTTTATCTCGCCCAAATGCTGGTGCGTAAATGCCTTGTAAATGGAAATATTCGACGCACGATAGCTGAAATGCGACGTTTCGGCAAGCTGTTTTCCCGCGCCGGTAGCGCCGGTGAGCGCGTGGATATAAACATCACCGGTCAGCCATTTGTGCGCGGCCAGCGGCGCCAGGGCCAGAATAATGGCTGTAGCAAAACAGCCGGGGTTGGCCACGTAACTGGCGACTGCAATGTCACGCTTGAATAATTCGGGCACGCCATACACAAAATGTTTGTCGTCAAACTTATTTTCAACCCGGAAGTCACTTCCGAGGTCAATAACCTTGCAGTGCGCCGGTATCTTATGTTTGGTTAAAAACTCCCGCGACAAGCCATGTCCGAGGCATAAAAACAGCACATCGGGCTCGCCCAGCGTGTCGGTAAAACACAACGCGCAATCGCCATACAAATCCTTGTGCACAGCCGACACCGCCTGCCCGTTGAGGCTGCTCGTCAGCAACGACGTAATCGTCACATGGGGATGGTTTAACAATATCCGGATCAACTCCCCGCCGGTGTAGCCGGTCGCGCCGGCAATGGCTACTTTAATCATTTTCGTGTACTGCATAATAAATTTTCAACGGATTGGCCAATACTTTGGTGAAGCCCACCACATCGGCGCCGGTAAACGATTTGTTGATTTCGCCATATTGTCCAAACTTCGCATTCATCAAATCGTAGGGCGACGAACAGCCCAACACCGCAAAATGATAGGGCCGCAGTTCCACCGTCACTTCACCGCTTACCGCTCTCTGCGTGTCGGCCAAAAACGTCTCGATATTCCTGGCCAGCGGATCGAGATACTGCGCCTCGTGCATGAGTTGCCCGTACCAGCCCGCCAGCTGTTCTTTCCAGTACAACTGCCCTTTGGTGAGCGTATGCTTTTCGAGCAAATGGTGGCTCTTGATGATAATCATGGGCGCCGCCGCTTCAAACGCCACCCGGCCTTTTATCCCGATGATGGTATCGCCCACGTGCGTATCGCGCCCCACGGCAAATTTCGACGCCAGCGCATGTAACTTGCGGATAAGCGCCACAGGCTTCATGGGCTCACCGTTCAACGCCTTCGGCTCACCATGATAAAAAGTAATGGTGATTTTTTCGGGCGTTGTTTTTTCAGGCTGGGAAGGATAGGCGCTGTCGGGCAAATACGTGTCGGATTTTAAGGTTTCCACGCCGCCGATGCTCGTACCCCACAATCCCTGGTTAATTGAATATTTTGCTTTTTCCCACGGAAGGTCATACCCGCTTTTGGCCAAATAAGCAATCTCTTCTTCGCGCGACAAAGCCAACTCCCGAATCGGGGCAATAATCTTTATATGGGGCGCCATCACTTCAAACGCCAAATCGAAGCGCACCTGGTCGTTTCCCGCGCCGGTACTGCCATGCGCCACATACGCAGCATGCAACTTCTGTGCATGCTTCAATACCGCCAACGCCTGAAAAACCCGCTCCGAACTCACCGACAGCGGATAAGTGGAATTTTTTAAAATATTCCCGAAAATTAAATATTTAATCCCTTTACTGTAATATTCCTCTTCCACGTTAACAGCGGTATGCGTGGCCGCCCCAAGCGTGCGCGCACGTGCGGCTATCGCATGTTCTTCTTCTTTTGAAAAACCACCGGTATTTACCAGCACAGTATGCACTTCCAAACCTTTCTCATTTTTCAGGTAAGGCACGCAAAAGGAAGTATCCAATCCGCCGCTAAAGGCCAACACAACTTTTTCCATTTTCTTTATAGATTTATAAGTTAATTATTTTTTATACCGACGGGGTTAGGTTTATATTCGGGATCGTATAGAAGCGCCGTACACAGGCACATTTTCCTGTCGTTACGTTCGAGGATATCATAATTTTTGCATCCTTTGCAACCGTCCCAAAATTCCTCGTCGTCGGTTAATTCGACAAACGGCACCGGCCGGAAACCCAACTCATAATTGATTTTCATCACCGCAGGCCCGGTAGTGATGCTGAAAATTTTAGCTTTCGGATAGCACTTCCGCGACAGCGCAAATATCTCGCGTTTGATTTTCCTCGCCAGTCCGCTGTTCCGGTAAGCATGCGCCACGATGAGCCCTGAGTTGGCCACAAACTGTTTATAACTCCATGTTTCAATATACGAAAAACCTACGACCTCCTCATTTTCTATCGCGATTATGGCTTTCCCGTCAGTCATTTTTTGGGCAATGTAGCCGGGCGTACGGTTGGCAATGCCCGTCCCCCTTTCCTGTGCGGAAAGATAAACCAACTCGCAGATTTTTTCCGCATATTTCACATGACTGCAATTTGCCTGGCAGATGGTAATATTACTCATCTAAGCAATAAAATTTAAAAATTAAAAAATAAATGGATTTTTCGAATAAGGCCTCCTTAGGCACATTCTCGGACGTGTCGTCTTCGTTGATTTAAATCAATAGTATAGCCTTTTTTATTCATAATTCGGCGCAAAGGTAATTATTTTTTTAATATCACAAAAAAAAATCATATTTTTGTGGAAAAGTTTATTTATGAAATTCGGCGTTGTGATTTTTCCCGGGTCAAATTGTGACCATGATATGATTTATCTCTTCCGTGAACTTTTAAAAAAGGACGTGGTGGAATTGTGGCACAAGGATCACAACCTGAAGGGTGCGGACTGCATCCTGCTGCCCGGCGGGTTTTCATACGGCGACTACCTGCGATGCGGGGCGCTGGCCAAGTTCTCGCCGGTAATGAAAGAAGTGATGGAATTTGCCGACAGGGGCGGTTTTGTGATGGGCGTATGCAACGGTTTCCAAATTTTATGTGAAAGCGGATTGCTGCCCGGCGCATTGTTGCCTAACGACTCCCAAAAATTTATATGTAAAAATATACACCTGCTGCCCGACAGTAAAACTTCTCACTTGACGCACTACCTGCCGTCGGGAAAACCGCTGAAGATACCCATAGCGCACGCCGACGGACGTTATTACGCCGACGAAAAAACACGGTCGGAATTGCGGAAAAACGACCAGATACTCTTCCGTTACTGCGATGAAACAGGGTTGGTTTCAGACCTCACCAATCCGAACGGATCGGTAGACAACATTGCGGGCCTATGTAATGCCAGGAAGAATGTGTACGGCATGATGCCCCACCCTGAACGGGCTGCCGACGCTGCGCTAAACAACTGCGACGGACTAAAGATATTCGACTCCATGCTGAAAATGCTCCGCTGAAACGTTTCATCGGGCGCTGTCCAAGGCAAACCAAAAAATCCTGACAGGGTTTTTAAAATTGTCAGGATTGCTGTATACAGACGGGCGAGGGTTGTCAGGTGGTCGTTTTTCTTAATCGGGCAAGCTCGGCAAGGGCAGCCTCAAGTTCTTTGGCAAGTTCTTCATGCTTTTTGGCGAGTTTTTCACGCTCTTTGGCGAGTTCTTCATGCTTTTTGGCGAGTTTTTCACGCTCTTCAGCGAATTTTTCACGCTCTTTGGCGAGTTTTTCACGCTCTCTCCTTCCTTCTTCCCTGCCCTCTGCGATGCCTTCCATCCGGCCTTCGAGTTTTGAGGAGGCGATCATGCTCAAATCGTGACTGCGCTGCGCTTGCAAAAAATCGTAAGTCTGCCGCTCTTCCGGCGTGAGTTTATCGCGGTCAAGCACCTCGCGCGCCTTATCCAGGCCTTTGGCCCTGAACTCGTCCTTAATGGCGTTGTGCTTAAAAAAATAAATCCACTCATCCAGCGTATCCTTCGCCACATCGTCAAAATTGTTAATCTTCAAAATGTAATATTCGGGATAGATATCGCCCGCCGCTTCTTTGCCGAAAGTCTTGCGCTGCGCCTCCGAGAGCCGGAGCTCGTCGTGCCGGTGCAGGCCCGTGAAACGGGTCTTGCCGTGATATACGTAATCCTCCCCTTGACCCAAATCGAAATATACAATGTTTATCGAGTAGATTTTCCGCACCTCCATGTATTCTTCGCCCTGTACCATCCGCTCGGTAAGCGACTTGCTCACGCCATACAGCATCCGGTGCAAAAAGTCCATTTCGATGGAGAACTGCAACTCTATAAGCAAAACCTCGCCGGTGACGTCTTCCACCAAAACATCCACCCGGTTATATTTGTCCCTTGCGTGTTCTTTGTTGCTCTCGCCCTCCCCAATGCTTTTTACCACAACGTCGCGCATCAGCAGTTCGCTCAAAAAACCCTCCAGCACCACATAGTTAGCTTTGTTGCGCAACAGGCGTTTTAAGGCGTAGTCAAAAGATATAAGGACTCTCTCGTTTTTCATGGCGGTTATTTTTGTGTTTTCTTTTACAAAGGTAGCATTAAATTCACAATTACACACAAACGGATAAAAATTCGGTTGAAAAATTTATAGGAGAAAGGTGCATTTTTTTAACTAACCGCTAAAAATCGTTCATCCGGTAGTAGAAATCAAGCAAAACTGTGGACAGGCTATCGCGGCACGGCACGCAGGACGACGACTCCGCCAATTCCATGACATTGCGAACTTGCGCGCGCAAGCTATCCGTCGCGGGCGCTGTTTTAAACGTTGCAATTACCTTATCGAAATATTTCCTGAAAATATAGGCCTCCAGACCCGTGATTTGCTTTTTCAACAACATGCCTTCTAAAGTACTTTCAAAAAATTCCGGACGGTAGACCTTTGCAAAACGAAGCAACCGGATACTTTCCTCCACTTCAATATCGCTACGCGGGAAGCCCTCCCGCTCGATACGCACCATCGTGCGCACCATATCTTTCAGCGACCTCAGCGGCGCATCGGCCTCTAACAACAACTCCACTTCCTCCAGCACATTCAGATATTCGGGACGGAAAATGGCGTCAAAAAACGCATCACGACGATATTTAAACGACGCCTCATCGAATACTTTCAATAAGGTATGATATTGCTGTGTGAGTCCGGAAAAACTGTGAAATCCCCCGTCGGAAGACAATTCCGGCGAAGCGCGGTAGGTGTTAAAAAACGAACGGAATGTATCAAAAGCCTTACAAAACCCCTCAAAATACGCATCCTGCTGTGCACAGGCACTGAATGGCGTGAGTAACAATCCTATTAACAGGTATTTTTTCATAACCGGAACAAATATTAAAGGTGCAAATTTATAAATTTTTCTTATATTTGCAGATTAGCTTTATTTTACCCATGAGTAAAAAATGGATACTATTAATATGTCTCGCTGTGCTTGTTTGCATGTCTGGCGCTTTTTGGCTGTTGACCAATCAAACAAAAAAACAAAAAACAGAAGCTAACATTATCGGTGCAATACCTTTTGATGCGTTATTCATTGTGCAGTTAGACAAATTGATATTGCTTGATGACAACTTTTCCGCACCGGCCGTGTGGAATAATCTAATATCCGACCCATCACCGTTGCTCGCATGGATTAAGAAGACAATCGGCGCCATTAACCATGACGACGCCGCAGCCCTTCTCCTTCATTCAAAGGTATGTCTTTCGGCACACCCGCTCGGTAAAAACGAAGTGGCTGTCTTGTGCTCCATAGCCTTTCCCCCGTCTGTGAACGACAAGAACTGGGAAAACATCATCAGTAATATTATCCAACCGGTGAGCCGCACACGCTACCAGGGAAGCACTATCGTTTCTATTCAAACCGACAGCGGCATGCTGTACCTGTCGTATGCCAAAGGTGTGGGCATGGCCAGCAGTTCGCTCATCACCCTGCAGTCGGCTATCCGGCACCTCGAAAGCGGGGAATCGCTGGCGCACAACGAACAGTTTGCCACAGCAGCACAAACCATCGGCCGGCACGTGGACATGGGTTTTATACTCAATCACCGCCAATTGCCGCACCTGAGCGATGCGGCCGGCAACAAAATACCTTCGAAAATCACAAATTTCCTGGCACACACCGCCAACTGGACAGCGCTCGACGGACAAATCACGCCGAATATGATTACCCTCAACGGCTTTGTCTTCCCTTCTTTTACGCCGGATAATTACCTGTCGGTGTTTCTTCACCAGTCGAACAACCATACCGGCGCCTGGGATGTCCTTCCCTCATCAGTCAATTTCCTGCTCAGCCTGTCCATCAATGACCCCAAGCGTTTCCTGGACAGTTACAACAACTTCCTCGAAGCGCATAAGGAACTCAATAAATTCAAGCAACACATCGTCGCATTAGACAAGGAATGGTCGCAAAATGCGCCGGAATTATTTTGCTCACTGTATCCGGCCGAGATTGCACTGGCCCATTTTCCATCCGGCAACCAAGTCGTACTACTTAGAACAACCAACGCCGAATATGCCTTGGAACAGCTGCGGACGCAAGCCGCACACCTCAACAAAAATTTTATATCGACACGGGAAACCGCCATCGACAACAGCACAATCACCATATACAACAATCCGGCGGCCGGTTTATTCCACACTTTACTCGGCGATATTTTTCCCGAAAACCAAGAAACACTTTTTACAACTTCCGGCGATTGGTTTTACTTCTCAAGCAGTAAAGAAACACTGAAACATGTGGCCGTAGCGCAACCAAAAAACCCGCTTAAAAAACATTTGTCGCGGATTGATGTTTCACAATACCTCACCAACAATGCCTGCATGACAATTGTGGTAAATTCTCCCGACAAAGCGGAGCAGTCTTTGCTGCAATACTTCCATCCCCGTGTGCAACGGGCAGTGGTGAAAACGGCAAAATCCTGCCCGGTCAATGTACAAATCCTGCAACTGCAGCCGTCAAACGACAAGCTATACGCTTCGTTTTTATCGCTGTTTGACGTCCAAGCCAACGCTTCCCCGACGCCCAAGCCCGAGCCGGTACAGGCGCAACAGGAAGAACGGCCACAACCACAGGAAACAGTTGCGGAAACCGCTCCTGAAACTACGCAGGGCGAAGAACGGTTGCGTGTGCCGGTAATCAACCATTACACCAAAGAAAAAGAATTGTTCGTCCAGTTTGCAGACTACCGTATCGGCCTGCAAAGCAACAACAGACAACAGTTATGGACAAAGAAACTCCATAGCGCCATTACCGGCAACGTCATACAGATTGATTACTTGCGCAACGGAAAATTACAAATGTTGTTCACCACGTCTACCCATATTTATTTGTATGACCGCAACGGGAGCCTTGTAACGCCTTACCCCGTAGCATGGAAAACGCCGGTATCAACGCTGGCCGTTTTTGACTACGACAAAGACCGCAACTACCGCATCTTTACGACCGACGCTGACAATGTGGTGCGTGTGTACGACAAACGCATTCAGCCCGTAGAAGGATGGAAACCTTTTAAAAGTCCGCATGCCATCACGCGAGCGCCGGAATTTTTCCGCGTAGCGTCACGCGACTATATTGTATTGTGTAGCGAACAAACCACGTATATCCTCGACCGCAAAGGCAACGAAAGGGTAAAACTTGACAAGCCGGTAGCAGTAAAACCGGATACGCCGATTACGGCACAGCAGCAGCCCGCACTTCTCAAAGCAACCACAGCCGACGGGAAACAGGCGCTGATTTATCTGAAAAACGGAAAAGTAGAAATTAAGTAAATGAAAGCGCTCCTTATTATATTATTGACCTTTTTTATAGTGCGGTGGTTAATGCTCCGCTTCGCCCCGGTATTGCTTGCCTCTTTTTTCAAAAATATAAGCAAACGGCAAGGATATTACAACCCGCCACACGGCGCAAGAGCGCGCAAGGAGGGCGACATTAAAATAAAACAAGTAACAAAACAGGACAAAAAAATCAACAAGGATGTGGGCGACTATGTGGCCTACACGGAAGTAAATGAAAAATGAATGTATGATATGATAAGTATTATCGTAGCTATATATAACCAAATAGAGATGAACAAATTATTCCTTCATTCTCTTAGAAAATATACGCATAACCCATACGAATTAATCGTCGTTGACAATAATTCCACCGATGGCAGCAGGGAGTTTTTTGAAAATAACGGAGCGATTGTCATTCAAAACAATGGCAATTACAGTTATCCGTATTGCCAGAATCAAGGCATAAGAAAAGCCTCTTATGATGTGCTGTGCTTTTTGAACAACGATAATATTTTATCACCTGACTGGGATGTACATTTACTTAACGTTATTGGAAAAAATAACTGCGATGTGGTGAGCTTTGCGTCTAATGACAGAGGTATAAATCGACATGAAACAAAAACAAAAGACCAAAAATGGAAACGAATAAAATACCCCATTACAACGATGTTTGGGAACTCTAAATTTTCATTACGGCTCATGTTTAAATTGATGTATCCGAAATGGGAAAAATACACAAAAAAAATATTAGACGCCTATGGATACCAACTGTCTGAAGGTTTTTCCGGATCAGCCATTGCAATGACCATGAAAGGGATTGAAAAGGTAGGATTATGGGATGAACGTTTGCAAGGCGCCGATTTTGACCTGTATGCCCGCACCAAACAGCGGCATGAACAAGTGGGCGACATACAACCGCTAAGTATTATCGCAGGATTATATATCCACCATTACGGCCGTATAACTATGAAATCAAAGCATAGGCCACCGCAATTTGTTGACGTCAAAAATTTAATCTCATGGCAAGATAAATGGGGTATGGACGCTTGTGAAAAATTTATGATAGCCCTTAAACAATAACCCTTTTCCTATGGAAATATTAAAACGTCTATTAACCTTTGCAAAACCATACTCGCATTACTGGCCAAAATATGTGTTTTTCACATTTTTCGGCATGATATTGGGTATCTTTAATTTTGCCCTTATAAAACCACTGCTTGACGTGGTTTTTGATCCGGATGCAATGATCATAGTAAATGAATTGCCGTCCTTTTCATTTAGTATAAAATATGTCGAAAACATTTTCAACTATTATCTCACTGCCGTAGTACAGTCAAGTAGCCGTATGGGGGCATTACTTTTTGTTTCTATAATCATAGTAATTGCGACATTTCTTTCCAACCTTTTCAGATATGGCGGACAACGTGTAATGGCGTCATTACGGACGAGAGTAATTGCCAACATACGAGAAGCGTTATTTGAGAAAATAACCCGGTTAGATATCGGCTTTTTCAGTAAGCGCCGGAAAGGGAACCTCATATCGGTGCTGTCTAACGATGTGAACGAAGTACAGGCAAATGTAGTCCAGTCTTTTCAAATTATCTTCAGGGAGCCGTTTTTAATCATCGGTTACCTCTGTGTACTGTTTTACATGTCTTATCAACTTACGCTTATTTCATTAGCATCGCTATTACTGTCCGGTTGGATGATCAGTAAAGTAACGCAAAAACTCCGCAGTGTCGCCGCTGAAGCACAGTCCACATTAGGAACGCTTTTATCAATAATAGAAGAATGTATTTCCGGAATGCGCATATTAAAGGCTTTCAACGGACAAAAATATCTTCGCCATAAATTCAAGAATATAAATGAAACCCAAGCGAAGCTGCAACGCAATATTTATTACAGGCAAGAATTAGCCACACCCATCTCGGAATTTTTAGGAGTAACGGTAGCAATGCTTATTCTTCTTGTTGGAGGTTGGTTAATCTTACATGGTAACACTATCTTTTCCATTAGCGGATTTGTAACCTACATCGTTTTTTATTATCAAATATTAATTCCTTTTAAAAATACAACAACCGCATATGCCGGCATTCGCCGAGGTATGGCTTCTGCAGATCGCATTTTTGAAATAATAGACACCCCCATTAATATAAAAAGGCCGGAAAAGCCGGTACCAATAAAAGAATTTAGACATGAGATAACATTTAACAAAGTTAATTTTGCATACGATGACATGCCGGTACTGCGCAATATTAACCTAACCATCCAAAAAGGCGCCATGATCGCCTTAGTAGGCCCGTCGGGCGCAGGGAAAACAACAATGGCCGATTTAATTCCGCGCTTTTACG
This sequence comes from Prevotellaceae bacterium, assembly GCA_031279475.1. Lineage (GTDB taxonomy): Bacteria > Bacteroidota > Bacteroidia > Bacteroidales > UBA932 > JAIRLC01. The sequence continues at coordinate 22,918 of JAITIL010000018.1, forward strand.
ACGTGTCGTCGGGCGAAATTTTGTTAGACGACATCAACATCAAAAATTACCAGCCTAAAGATCTTATCGGCCTCATGGGAATTGTGACCCAGGAGCCCATTTTATTTAATGACACGGTGTATAACAACATTGTGTTCGGGGCGGAAAATGTGACGGAGGAAGACGTTATCCAGGCCGCAAAGACGGCCAACGCCCACGAGTTTATCATGCAAATGGAACACGGATACCAAACCAATATCGGCGACCAGGGCAACCGCCTGTCGGGCGGGCAACGCCAGCGCCTCTCCATTGCCCGCGCCATCCTGAAGAACCCCGCCATCCTCATCCTCGACGAAGCCACCTCGGCGCTCGACACCGAAAGCGAACGCCTGGTACAGGACGCGCTAACGAAACTGATGAAAAACCGCACGTCTATTGTGATTGCCCACCGCCTGTCGACCATCCAGCATGCCGACAAAATCGTGGTGCTGCAAAAAGGCGAAATCATAGAACAAGGCACACATGCCGAACTTGTGGCCAGGCAAGGCCTTTACAAACGACTCTGCGACCTGCAAACCTTTAACTAAAACCATCAATTTATGACAAACAGTTTTATTGCACAATTTGAACAAAGTTTCAAAAACAATTGGGATCTTCCCGCGCTGTCCGACTACAAAGGCGTTACGCTGCACTATAAAGACGTAGCCCGGCGCATTGCAAAACTCCACATCCTGTTTGAAGAATGTGGGCTGAAAAAAGGCGACAAAATCGCTATCTGCGGACGCAACCAGGCCAACTGGGGCGTTGTGTTCTTCGCTACCATCACGTATGGCGCAGTAGCGGTACCTATCCTGCACGAATTTAAAGCCGACAACATTCATCACATCGTAAACCATTCCGGGGCCCGCGTGCTGTTTGCCGGCGACATCATCTGGGAGTCGATCAACGAGCGGGCGATGCCCGACCTGGAGGCCATCATCCTCACCGGCGATTTTTCTATCGTACACAGCCGGCGCCCATCCATCCGCGCCGCGCGGGAACGCCTGAACGAACTGTTCGGAAAAAAATACCCGAAGAATTTCAGGCCTGAACACATCGCCTACCACCACGACGAGCCCGAAGAATTAGCCATCATCAATTACACGTCGGGGACCACCGGCTTCTCAAAAGGCGTGATGCTGCCTTACCGCAGCCTGCTTTCGAACTTGCAGTTTGCACAAGGCGCGCTCACCCTCAAACCGGGCGACAACGTGGTTTCCATGTTGCCCATGGCCCACATGTATGGCATGATGTTTGAATTTATTTTCGAGCTGGCGCAAGGCGCCAACGTGCATTTCCTCACCCGCGTGCCCACCCCGAAAATCATCATGGAGGCATTTGCCAACATCAAGCCTTTCCTCGTGATTTCGGTGCCGCTGGTTGTCGAAAAAATTTACAAGAAGCAGCTACAACCCATACTAAATAAAACGTCAATAAAAATGTTGTTGAAACTTCCCGTTATTGACCAGAAAATAAGGAAAAAAATCCTCTTGGCGCTTGACCAGGTATTCGGCAACAACTTTTACGAAATCGTTGTGGGCGGCGCGGCATTTAACCGGGAGGCCGAGAACTTTTTCAAACAAATCGGGTTCCGGTACACGGTGGGCTACGGCATGACGGAATGTGGCCCCCTTATCTCCTATGAAGACTGGAGCAAAACACCGCTCTATTCCTGTGGGAAAGCCATCCCCAGAATGGAAATAAAAATCGATTCGCCCGACCCGGAGCGTGTGGCCGGCGAAGTGCTGGTGCGCGGCGACAACGTGATGCTGGGCTACTACCGCAACGAGCAAGCCACCAAAGACGCTTTCACGCCCGACGGATGGATGAAAACAGGCGACCTCGCCGTTATGGACAAAAACGGCTATGTGTTTATCAAAGGCCGGAGCAAAAACATGATTCTCGGTTCTTCGGGACAAAATATCTATCCCGAAGAACTGGAAGATATCATCAACAACATGCCTTATGTGGGCGAAGCGTTGGTGGTGGATCAAGGCGGCAAGCTCACCGCATTAATCTATCCCGACTATGAACAAACCACCGCCGCCGGCATTGCCGATGCGGAAATACCACACACGATGGAAGAAATACGTAAGAAAATCAATGAGGAATTGCCCAACTATGCGCAAATTGCCCAAGTGAAAATATTTCCCGAAGAATTTGAAAAGACGCCAAAACGCAGCATCAAGCGGTTCTTGTATCAAAATGTATAAGCGGGGAAGGGTGAGGGCGCTATTTTCATAAGCGCAGGTCGCCCCAATCGATTGTAAGAAGACTTAAGAAGGCGTCAGCATCATACAAATATTGCCGTCAAGTTTAAACTGACGGCAATAGATGCAATTATGAAATCATGAAATTTAGAACGGCAAATCGTCCACTTCTTGCACTGAAGCGCCAAGCGGGTCTTCAGCCGGAGGAAGTGGTGGTGATGGAGGGGGCGGAACTGTATTTGACGCAGTTTGCGAGGACGATGCGGCCGGTGCGCCGACTTGTTGTTTCTCAATACGCCAAGCTCTCACATCGGTGTACCAGCGCTCATTAAATTCACGCGATTCTATATTAAAACTAACCTTTAACACATCCCCTTCGGCCATGGCAGATAACTCATTTACCCGCTCGCCCCACGCAGCCACGCACACTTTTCGCGGATACTGTTCCTGCGTTTCAATAATAAAATCCTGCTTGCTCCAGGTTCCCCTCGCGCTTGTCCCACTTTGCACCGGCAATATTTTAATAAGTTTTCCTATTAATTCTAATGCCATAATATATTATTTTGCTTTTTTAACCTCAAGGAGTTCCACTTCAAAAATCAACGTTGCATTTGGCGTGATTTTTTGTCCGCTACCGTGTTCGCCGTAGGCCAAACTGTCGGGAATATAAAATTCCGCCTTCGCGCCTTCGCCTATTTGTTGCAAGCCTTCCGTCCAACCTTTAATCACACCGTTCAGCGGGAAGGTAGTCGGTTCGCCACGTTCGTAAGAAGAATCAAATTCCGTACCGTCGAGCAATGTACCGCGATAGTGCACTTTCACCGTGTCTTTTTCGGTTGGTTTAACACCTTCGCCTTCCTTGATTACCTTGTATTGCAAGCCGCTTGGAAGTGCAACCACGCCTTCTTTCGTTTTGTTTTCCTCCAGGAACTTCTTGCCTTCTTCAATATTTTTCACCTTTGCTTCTTCCCTTTTACGTTGCTGTTCAGCACGCATTTTCATAAAATGCGATTGAATCACTTTATTCGCCTCATTCATATCAAAGCGCAATGTTTTGTCGTTGAACACGTCATTCACCGCTTTCACGAAGGTCGACATATCCAGGTATTCCAATTCCGATTCTTTAAAGTTTGTACCCATCATTATCCCAATGGCGTAACTCAATGAATCAACCTGAGCGGAAGTTACGCCTTCTGGCGCTTTTTTTTGTGCACAACTTTCGGCGGCAAGAATCAACGCCAAAGCAAATAAACCAAATTTTAATGTTTTCATATTTATATTTTTTTAAATTAATTTTCCACAATACGGCCACTTGTATAAGCGCACAACTTGAACAGCACGCGGGCGCCCACATTAGCGTCCCATTCGTTATGTTCCGAAGGCGCCACTTCGCACAAGTCAAACCCAATAATTTTTTTACCCGACTTCGCCAGTGTTTTCAGCAGAAAAATGGCTTGGTTGTAAGTCAGCCCACCCGGCACCGGTGTGCCTGTATTCGGACAGTTATCGGGGGTTAAGCCGTCGATATCGAAACTTATATAGACCTTTTCCGGCAACGCTGCCACAATATCACGACATTGCTGCGCCCACAATACGCCATTGAACGCGGCCTCCTGCAACGCAGCATCCGTAAATGGCACGACCCGTGCATTGGCCGCCATCCGCGCCGCTTCTTCGTCACAATAATCGCGTACGCCCACCTGTACAATTTTCGTCACATGCCGCAACTGATCCAGCACATTAAACATAATCGAAGCGTGCGAATACATAAAGCCCTCGTAAGCGTCGCGCAAATCGGCGTGTGCATCAATGTGCAGGACGCCAAACTCATCATGCCGTTCATTCAGCGCCCGCAATAAACCGAATGGCGCGCTGTGCTCCCCTCCTACTATCCCCACCAGTTTGCGCGCATCCAGGTATTTATTCGCCGCCTTATAAATCTGCATATTAAGTTTATCGCATAATTCGTTCACCTTCACAATTTCGTCGATTAGCCTTCTTTCCGGCACGCCCTCTCCCATGGCCGTGATAACCCGCGACGAAAAGCGGCGCGCGCTGCGATTTAACCGGAGTATCGCTTCATCAACAGGATGCGTAGCTATCTTAATAGTCCAAGCGTCCTTCACTTCGGCGTCATACAGGTCAATTTGCGTGGACGCCTTAATGATGGCTTCCGGCGCCTTGTGTGCGCCTGTGCCGTAAGAAGCCGTGGCGTCCCACGGAACCGACAATAGCATTATTTCAGCGTCGTATATCGGATACGATGGTAAAGCAAAGTAATTCCCATTGTGCTGGCCTACAGTATTCGGATTGAATGAAAGAGACATATTAATTTTTACATAGAAGGTACAAAGATAACATATTTTTTATATCTTTGACATTATTTTTTTAACAAAAATGGATTTACTTATTGCCAATAACGTAATTAAACGTTACACCAACCATCTGGCGCTCGATAACGTGAATATCAGCGTACCCTCTGGAAGCATCTACGGACTGTTGGGCCCCAATGGAGCAGGGAAAACCACCCTGATCCGTATCATCAACCAGATTACCGCGCCCGACTCCGGCGAGGTATTGCTTGACGGCCGCCTCATGCAGGCCGACGACGTTCTCCGGATAGGCTACCTGCCCGAAGAACGCGGCCTGTACAAAAAAATGAAGGTAGGCGAACAGGCCCTTTATTTGGCGCGCCTGAAAGGATTGTCGCGGCACGACGCCATGGCGCAACTCAAAACATGGTTCACCAAATTCGAAATCCAGGCCTGGTGGGACAAAAAAGTGGAAGAACTTTCAAAAGGAATGGCGCAAAAAGTACAATTCATTGTCACCATCCTGCACAAGCCCAAACTCCTTATTTTTGACGAGCCTTTCAGCGGTTTTGACCCCGTAAACGTAAACCTGCTCAAACAGGAAATATTGAATATGAAAGCGCAGGGCAGCACGATTATTTTTTCTACCCACAACATGGCGTCGGTCGAAGAATTGTGCGACGACATTGCGCTCATCAACCAGTCGAAAGTGATTGTAGAAGGAAAATTAGAAGAGGTGCGCCGGCAGTATGGCGACAACATTGTGGAAGTCGCTTTCCGCGGCGACCCTGCCGAACTGCAACTGGCGCTACACAACGAATACGCCCTCATTCAACAAAAGGAGCAGAATGGAATACATAAGGCGACTATTAAAATAACGGAACAAAAACCCGCCAATCATCTTTTGCAGCAATTGTTGCCACGGGTTGAAATCATCGGCTTCAATGAAGTTATTCCCGGCATGAACGATATCTTTATCAAATTAGTATCTTAACCGCTATGAATAAAATACTCCTTATCATCGAACGTGAATTTTTAACACGTGTAAAAAAGAAATCTTTCATTCTCATGACCCTTCTCACCCCGTTGCTCTTTGCGGCGTTAATGGTGGTGCCCGTCTTAATTCAAGGGATGAAAGACGACGAGCGCAAAAACATTGCCGTAATCGACCGGTCGGGACTGGCCGAAAAAGCGCTTCAAAACAGCGACAACCTCACCTTTCTATTCAAGCCCGACGGCGTGACGCTCGATTCTTTGAAGCAAAACTTCGGCAAGGAAAAACTTTACGCCGTGGCTACCATCAGCGCCTTGAATGAAAAGAAACAGCCGGTTATCGACCTGTATGCATTCAAACAGCCGAACATGGACGTCCAACAATATATTGAACGCGGCGTTAAAGACGCCGTAGAGCAATACAAATTAGAGTCCTACCATATCCAGGGACTTGATACCATTATCGCATCCATCAAAACGGAGGTCAAAGTAAAAACATTTATCTGGGGCGACGACGGTCAGGAAAAAGCCAGTCATACCGGCCTGTACATGGGTATTTCATACATCCTGTCGTTTATGATTTACATGTTCATTTTTATGTTTGGTAACATGGTAATGCGTGGTGTGATCGAAGAAAAAGCCAGCCGCATCATTGAAGTCATAGTGTCGTCTGTGAAACCGTTCCAACTGATGATGGGAAAAATTATAGGCATTGCTTCTGTCGGCTTGCTGCAATTTATCATCTGGGTAGTATTAACGCTCGGCATTGTTGCGGTTTTCCAAGGCTCCATGAGCGATCCGGCGGGTATGGAAAACATCACACAAACTTTGTCTCCAGGTGATACGGCAAACGAAATCACAAAAACAATAACACAAGAATCATCTTCTATATTATCCATGCTGGGCAGCATCAATTTCACGGCGATTATTGTGTCGTTCCTGCTCTATTTCCTTTTGGGCTACCTCCTGTATGCCTCGATGTTCGCAGCCATCGGCTCGGCCGTGGAGAATGAAGCCGATACGCAACAACTGATTATTCCGGTAACCATTCCGTTGATAATCGGGATATTCCTGATGCTTCACGCGTTCCAGTATCCCGACAGTTCGCTGTCGTTCTGGTCATCCATCATTCCTTTCACATCCCCGATGGTGATGATGGCCCGCATACCGTTTGGCGTTCCTTTCTGGCAAGTGGCGCTTTCACTCGCCTTATTGCTTGTTACGTTTACAGGTATCGCCTGGATGGCAGGAAAAATATACCGTACCGGCATTTTAATGTATGGCAAAAAACCTACTTTAAAAGAAATGTTGAAATGGATAAATTATAAAAATTAAAACTTATCACCCATGAAGGTGATCAAACCTGTGCTTATTGTTTTGTTGAGTATGATGCTCCTCGTCATACTTTGCGTAGGCGCCGTAGGGTATGTTGTGGTTACACCCGAACGGATAACCCCGCTGCTTCTTCATTTCAGCAACCGGCATTTGAATGCCGAAGTACAATGCGAAGCGGTTGATGTTACAATCTTTTCCACTTTTCCAAATATGGGTATCCGCCTCAAAAACGGATATATCATCAAGCCGGCGCCCGACAGCTTATCCGGCGCCGATAGCGTAACACAACACGCCTCCGACACGTTGCTTCGCTTCTCGTCGTGTGTCATTTCTTTTAACCCGATGACTTACCTGAAAAAGGACAAACTGGTTATTCACCACATTTACCTCGACCGCCCCGATATTTACGCCACCATCGACAAAGACGGAAAGGCAAACTGGGAGGCGCTGCTGCCGGCAAGCAACAACGCCACTACCATTGACACTACCGCTTTTCAAATGCCTGAACTAAACCTTGAACAATTACGCATCACCGGCGGGAAAATCGTGTATACCGACAGGAAAGCATATATACAATACATAATGGAAGATTGCGACATGTCGCTAACCGGAAACGTTAATAAAGACTCGGCGCAACTCCATTTGCAACTCGACATGCAGGCGCTCAGCTTATGGCGCGACCGGCAATGTATGGCCAACCGCATACCCCTGCAATTTTCAACATTCCTGCAACAGGAACTTGTGAACAAACGTATCCACATCGGACAGGCAAGATGCACATTGGCCGGCATCGAATTTGACGTAAACGGAAATTTGCAATGGGACGACACCCAGGATAACAACCTCATGGTAAACCTGCACTACAACCTGCATGCACCATCTATTCCAAAACTGCTGGCTATGGTTCCGCCTTCTCTTTCGGCACTTCCTTCAAAACTCACCACTTCGGGTGAAATGACGTTCAACGGCAGTTTGACCGGTGTTCTTGGAGCAAACAGCTATCCGGTGTTGCGTACAAATTTCAAACTGACAGACGGGAAACTCCGCAGCGTAAAGCATCCCAACCGGAGGGGCATTGAACACCTGCAACTCGAAAGCGAAGCCTATATCGACCTCACAAATAAAACACCGTCGAGTTTCCGGATAGATAAATTCACTGTGCAAAGCCCATCGGTAAATTTTACCGCTTCAGGCGCAGTAGACGATTTGTTTGGAAATCCGTTTATCAAGGCACATCTGGCAGGCCGGTTTAATTTTTATCGCATGTCGAGGATGCTGCCGCTCGCCGACAGTATGGACACAGGGGGGCAAATACAAATGGATGTTTCGGGCGAATGTTTTTTAGCCGACGTGATGAATTTGAATTATGGAAAAATCAAGGCGAACGGTGTAGTAGATGTGGACAGCGTAAAATTTCATTACCCTGCACAACAAATTTCGGTAGCCGCGCCCTTTCTCCGCGCCCGCTTTGGCGCCAATGTCAAAGACACCACACGCAGAGGACGCGAGCGCGACATCCTGTTTCGCGGCCATATCAATTCCGACAGTATAAAAATAGTATTCGGGGAACTGCTGTTAAATTCCGACGCGCTGTCGGTTACATTCAGCACTTCCAAACCCAAAGATACGGCCACCATTGCGCCGGTATTCTCAAACATTAAAACCGGAAAAACACAAATAGAAATGGGGGGCATGAAAATACAAGCGCACAAGGCCACTGGCACTGCGTTGTTTGCCGCACAACGCAACAACCCTTCAAAGCCCGAATACACCTTGCGGTTTGCCCTTGATACATTAAACGCCCGCACGCCCGATTTTTCAGGACGGGTGAATACCGGGCGTCTCCACATCAAAGCCCAACCACGGCCACAGCAAGCCCGCAGGAGAAACAGCACGGCAGATACCGCAAGCAGAAGTAACCGGCAACGAACCATCAGGAACAGCGCGGCCAATCAATCTATAGTCAATATGCGGCTACAGTCTGATGAAGCAAGAGCCGCACTGCAGCAATGGGAAATCACAGGCAGTTTCGACATACAGGGTGCGCGGCTGCGCACGCCCTATTTCCCAACACGGATTCAAATTACCGATGGAGCGCTTCAATTTTCAACCGATTCCTTACATTTAAAAACTTTACAATTACATATCGGGCGGTCGTCAATGAACCTCGGCGGAAAGATACACGGTATCCGGCAAGCCTTGCTGCGCAACGGCCGCATAAAAGCCGACCTCAGCATCGACGCCCAAACCATTAACCTCAATCAGCTGATGCGCGCCATGGTAGCCGGCTCCAACTATTCCTCGATGGACAGTACAGCTAAAAACGCCATTACCGCAAATGTAATGAATGACCACGCGGAAATAGTTGAAGTAAGCGATAGCGGCAGCACGGGCGGTGTTTTTATTGTTCCGCGCAACATTGATTTCACCCTGCAGGCAAACCTGAAAAAAGTACTGTATTCAAAATTAGAATTGGACGACATCAATACCCGTATTTTTATTCGCAACCAGGCGATTCATTTACCCGAAATAAAATTCCGGTCGAATGTAGGCGACATGCAAATGTCATTCTCCTATCAGGCGCCCGACGCCACCAGCGCTCACATCGGAGCCACCGTGGCGCTCCATCACATACAAGTGAAGCAACTGATTGAAACTTTCCCGCTGTTCGACACCCTCACGCCAATGCTCCGTTCTTTCGAGGGCGTGGTGGATTGTAACATGGTTGCCGCCGCCGACCTCGATTCCCTGATGAATATACAATTTCCCGCCGCCGAGGCCTCCTGCCTTGTGAAAGGAAAAGACCTTGTGCTGCTCGACGGCGAAACGTTTACGGAAATAGCCAAAACGTTACACTTCAAAAACAAACAACGCAACCTCATCGACAGCATTTCCGTGGAGATGATATTACGCGACAATCATCTTATAATATTCCCATTCCATTTGGCAATAGATCGCTATCAGGTGGCAGTAGGCGGCACCCAGTACCTCAACATGGATTTCGATTACCATATCACCGTACTCAAGTCGCCTGTTCCTTTTAGATTCGGGCTCAACCTGAAAGGAAACCCCGACCACATGAAAATCAGATTAGCTAAAGCGCTTTATAAAGACATCGGAGACCCGGTGAAAAAACAGTCACTCTACGGGGTATTGTTTAACCTCAGAAACGCGATGGAGCGAAAAATAAAAACCGATATTGAAACCATCATCAACCGGGAGCCCGTGCGCCGCACACGCACAGACGAAAGACTGCTGGCGAACCGTGTACCGTCCATAGACGACAGCCTGCGCGTGTTCTTTGTGTCCGACACCACCGGCGTGCCGCCCATCGACTCCCTCCAAACCGACGACCTTATTGTCTTGCAAGACACCACCGCGATACAAAATGAATAAGTGACACGAGGCAGGAAAAATTCCAGGCACTTACATTTCCTAAAAACAAAACAAGGAAGATTGCTCTTCCTTGTTTGCCTTTAACCTAACCAAAAACTTTACCCATGAAATAAGGTCTGTTTTCAGGTGCAAAGGTACGGCAATATTGCATTGCACACGTTAAGCAAACATTAAATTTTCTTTTCTTTTTTATTGCTAAACACCAAGCCATCTCCGAAGTAATCGACCATCACCATATGCGCGGCGCTCACTTTTCCTTGCAGTATTTCTTTGGCCAATTCATTGGTAATTTCACGTTGCAACAAGCGCTTCACCGGCCGCGCGCCATACAACGGGTCGTATCCACGCTGCACCAGATAAGTGAGCGCAAAGTCTGTAAGCTCAAGTTCGATGCCGCTATTGGCAAGCAGTTTCTTCAAGTTGTTCAATTGCAATTCCACAATTTCGCGGATATTATTTTCCGTTAGCGGGTTGAACATTACAATTTCGTCAATGCGGTTCAGGAACTCCGGCCTGATGGTTTGCCGCAACAGTTCGAGCACTTCCTGCTTGCTCTCGGCCAACAGGTGGTCGCGGTTACTGTCGGTGAGTTTGCCCAGGTTTTCCTGTATCAGGTGCGACCCGGCGTTCGACGTCATGATGATAATCGTATTCTTGAAATCCACCGTGCGGCCTTTGTTGTCGGTGAGGCGGCCATCGTCGAGGACTTGCAGCAGCACATTAAACACATCTGGATGCGCCTTTTCAATTTCGTCGAGCAGCACCACCGAATAAGGCTTGTGGCGCACCGCTTCGGTGAGTTGTCCGCCTTCTTCATAACCCACATAGCCCGGCGGCGCTCCCATCAAGCGGCTTACAGCATGGCGTTCCTGATATTCGCTCATATCGATGCGCGTCATCATATTCTCATCGTTAAACAGGAAATCGGCCAGGGCCTTAGCCAGCTCGGTTTTGCCTACGCCGGTAGTGCCCATGAACAAAAACGAACCGATAGGCCGCCGCGCATCCTGCAATCCCGCACGACTCCGGCGCACCGCATCGGAAATAACGGCAATGGCCTCTTCCTGCCCCACTATCCGGCCATGCAACGCCTGTTCCATGTCGAGCAATTTTTCCCGTTCGCTCTGCAACATACGTTGTACGGGGATGCCCGTCCACTTGGCCACCACTTCGGCAATGTCTTCCGCATCTACCTCTTCGTCTACCAGCGTGAAATTGCGTTCCTCTTTTTGCCTGTTCAGTTGCTCAATTTCCTTTTCCGCTTCTACCATTTTGCCGTAGCGTATTTCCGCCACGGCGCCGTAATCACCGCGCCGTTCGGCGTCTTCGGCGCGAAACTTCAAGTCTTCAATCAGCTGTTTGTTCTTCTGAATGGCGTCCACCAAATCTTTTTCTTCCTTCCAGTGTGCGCGTTGCACCGTAAGCTGTTCTTCAAAATCACTGATTTGCTTCGACAATTCTTCAAGTTTCTTCTCGTCGCCTTCGCGCTTGATGGCCGCCCGCTCAATCTCCAGTTGGCGCACCTTACGGTCGAGTTCGTCAATCGGTTGCGGTACCGAATTCATTTCAAGGCGCAGGCGCGCCGCCGCTTCGTCAATCAGGTCAATGGCCTTGTCGGGCAGGTAGCGCGACGAAATGTAGCGGGTAGAAAGTTCCACCGCCGCAATAATCGCCTCGTCCTTGATGTGCACTTTATGGTGATTTTCATAGCGCTCTTTCAATCCCCGCAAAATAGAAATCGCGTCGGGCGCCGACGGCTCGTCCACCATGACGATTTGGAATCGACGCTCCAGCGCCTTGTCCTTCTCAAAATATTTCTGGTATTCATCCAAGGTTGTGGCGCCCACCGCACGCAGTTCGCCGCGCGCCAGTGCGGGTTTCAGGATATTGGCGGCGTCCATGGCGCCCTCGCTCTTGCCGGCGCCCACCAAGGTGTGAATTTCGTCAATAAACAAAATGATTTCGCCGGCCGCCGCCGACACCTCGCGCACCACCGCTTTCAGGCGTTCCTCAAACTCTCCTTTATACTTGGCGCCGGCAATCAGCGCCCCCATGTCGAGCGAAAAAATTTGTTTCGAACGCAAATCTTCCGGCACATCGCCTATAATAATACGATGAGCAATGCCTTCGGCAATGGCCGTTTTCCCCACGCCCGGCTCGCCCACTAAAATAGGGTTGTTTTTCGTGCGGCGACTTAAAATCTGCAGTACGCGGCGGATTTCGTCGTCGCGCCCTATCACCGGGTCGAGCTTGCCCGTGCGTGCCTGCTCGTTCAGGTTTACCGCATACCGGTTCAGCGCATCATACGTTTCCTCCGCCGACGCGCTGTTTACTTTCGCGCCCTTGCGCAGTTCCGCAATGGCCGCTTTCAAATCTTTTTCGTTAATTCCACTGTCTTTCATCAGTTGGGCGATATTGTCGCCCTCGCCAAGCAAGCCCAGCAAAATATGTTCTACCGACACAAACTGGTCGCCCATTTTCGTAGCATATTCCTGCGCCTTTTGCAGCGCCTTATTGGCATACGACGACAGGTATGGCTCGCCGCCCGTCACCTTCGGATAATGTTCCACTGCATCATTTACCGCCTTCGTCAAGGCAGGAAGCGCAATGCCAAGTTTGCGCAGCAGGAGGTTTGTAATACCCTCGCTGTCGGAGAGCATTGCTTTCAGCAAATGCCCGCTGTCCACCGCCTGCTGGGAAGCGTTTTTTGCCATTTGAATAGCCTGTTGTACGGTTTCCTGCGATTTTATAGTAAAATTATTCAAATTCATATATTCAACTCCTTTTCGTTTTTCCCTACAAATTAACAAATTCCTTGCCACACATAAAAAGATGACATTTTGACACAGTAATTAGTGGTTAACGGTTAGTGATTAGTGTAGCTAATCCTTCATATTTCATAGATGGCGCCCGGGCTTCGCCCTCGCAATGACGACCATTAATTACCAACCGTTAACTACTAATTTGTTTATTCCGAAATTCTTTCTACCTTTGCGCGGAACATGCTGCTTCGCAGCGATGGAATAGGTAAAATGGATAAGAAAGATAAAATAGCTTCATCGCCCGCAGGACACGGCCATCCTGAAACCCGCATGGCTGTAAGAGAGAGAGAGAGAGAGAGAGAGAGAGAGAGAGAGAGAGAGAGAGAGAGAGAGAGAGAGAGAGAGAGAGAGAGAGAGAGAGAGAATTGTAAAATAAAAAAAAAAAAAAAAATATAGAGACATCGCAAAAAAAATAA
>JAITIL010000056.1 GCA_031279475.1 Prevotellaceae bacterium
AATATGTAATGCACTATCGGGATGCGATTCTATAATTTTCTCGGCCAAGACCAATTGATGGGCAACTTCTTCCGAGTAATAAAAACAAGCATTTAATACCGCTAAAAAAATGCCAATACAGAAATACTTCATTTTATTTTTTTGAAGGATAATCAAGCGTGTAGTGCAGGCCTCGGCTTTCACGCATATCCTGGGCGCTTCTTATAATAAGATATGATACTTTAATCATGTTCCGTAATTCGCAGAGATTTTGGGTTAGGATGGATTTACGGTATAAGTCTTCTGTTTCTTTAAAAATGATTTCCAGGCGGTCTAACGCCCTTTTCAAGCGTAAGTTTGAACGCACTATTCCCACATAGTTGCTCATGATTTGTTGCATTTCCTTGTAGTTTTGTGTGATAAGCACCATTTCTTCGGTATGGGTTGTTCCGCCGTAATCCCAATCGGGGATGCCGGTTTGTATGCGGTATTCCTGCAAGTGTTGCAGGCTGTGCTGCGCTGCGCTGCTGGCATACACGATGGCTTCCATGAGTGAATTTGACGCCAACCGGTTTGCGCCATGAAGACCGGTAGATGAAGTTTCCCCGACCGCATACAACCGGTTAATAGAGCTCAGTGCATGCGCATTAACCTTAACCCCGCCGCAGGAATAATGAGCGGCCGGCACCACCGGAATCATATCTTTGGTAATGTCAATGCCCACACTCAAACATTTTCTGTAAATATTCGGGAAATGGTCTTTAATATCGGCAGCCGGCTTATGACTTACATCGAGATAAACAAAATCACTGCCGCTTAGTTTCATTTCATTATCAATAGCCCGGGCCACAATATCACGCGGGGCCAGCGATCCGCGCCGGTCATATTTAGCCATGAATTCTTCCCCGTGTTGCGTTTTGAGTATGGCGCCAAACCCGCGCATGGCTTCGCTTATGAGAAAGGAGGGACGTTCGCCGGGGTGATAAAGGGATGTGGGGTGAAACTGTATAAAACTCATGTTTTCGACTACGCCTTTTGCCCGTGAAACCATAGCCACGCCGTCGCCGGTTGCTATGGGCGGATTGGTAGTGGTGTGATAAAGGTTGCCCAGTCCGCCGGTAGCCAAAACAGTAATCCGCGACAGGAAAGTATATACTTCCTGCGTTTTCAGGTTAAGGATATAAGCGCCGTAACACTCGATATTCCCATCCCGGCGGCGCACTTCTTTTCCCAAGTGATGTTGGGTAAGCAAGTCAACCGCGAAGTGATGTTCAAGGACATGGACATTCCGGTGTTTCTTTACTTTTTCGATAAGGGTTTTCTGAATTTCGTAGCCCGTATTGTCTTTATGGTGCAGTATCCGGAATTCCGAATGGCCGCCTTCGCGCGCCAAGTCATAGTATCCGCTGGAGGTGCGATCAAATTTAACGCCCCAGTGCACCAGTTGTTTAATTTGTTGCGGCGCATTGCCCACGACCAGGCGCACGGCGTCTTCATTACATAATCCATCTCCACAGATTAGTGTGTCCTCCACATGTTTTTCAAAATTATCGGGCTCATACATGACAGAAGCAATGCCTCCTTGCGCAAAGGCGGTATTTGTTTCATCAACCGTTGATTTGCACACCAATACCACATTGGCATAGTCGGCCACTTTAAGTGCAAAACTAAGGCCTGCCATGCCGGATCCTATGATTAAAAAATCTGTTGTACGATTCATAATCTCAACCTGACAAATTATTATTTTGTATTTGCGATACGTAAAATATATCGTTGGGTAATCCGGAAACGGCGGCGGCGGCGGCAGCCAATTGATCGCACCGCTCATTAAACGGGTCTCCCGCGTGCCCTTTCACCCAGATAAATTTCACTTTATGCTTTCGGTAGCTTTTCAAAAACCGTTGCCACAAATCGGGATTTTTTTTGTTATGGAATCTTTTCTTTTCCCAGTCAAATACCCACTTTTTTTCTACGGCATTAACCACATAAGCGGAATCGCTATACACGGTAACGTCGCACGCTTCCTGTTTCAATGCTTCCAAGCCGGCAATAACAGCCAAAAGTTCCATACGATTATTGGTCGTGTAGGCATACCCACCCGACAATTCTTTACGATATTCGCCACACATCAGGATTGTGCCGTATCCTCCCGGCCCCGGATTACCCGAGGATGCGCCATCGGAATATATTACCACACACGCCATTGTAACTTATGACAGTTGTTTCTCCACGTTTGCCGGTTTCATTGCATTGGCATGAAGTTCGGCATATCGCTTCCGGTTATTGAAAATATCACAAGCGGTAAACAGGGCCATGCGGAATGAATCGGGAGATGCTTTATCGGCGCCGGTAATATCATATCCCACCCCATGGGCAGGCGACGTGCGCACAAAAGGCAGGCCGGCTGTATAATTCACGCCCGAATCAAACGACAAGGCTTTGAAGGGCACCAGTCCCTGGTCGTGGTACATGGCAAGGATAGCGTCGAAACGACGGTATGAAATGGCGCCAAAAAAGCCATCGGCAGGGTAAGGGCCAAACGCCAGTATATTTTTCTTGTTCGCTTCCGTGATCACCGGGATAATGACGTCTTCTTCTTCCTTGCCAAGCAAGCCACAGTCGCCGGCGTGCGGGTTTAATCCCAATACCGCGATACGCGGCCGGCGAATCATAAAATCACATATTAAAGTCCGGTTTAACAATTCCAATTTATCTAAAATATGCGCTTTGGATAAGTATTTAGGCACTTCCGACAAGGGCACATGTCCTGTGGCTACACCTATTCTCATGGTATCGCTAATAAGCAGCATTAAATGATTTTGTACACCAAAGGCTGATGATAAGTATTCCGTGTGTCCCGGAAAATTAAATTTGTCACTTTGCATGGTGTGTTTGTTAAAAGGGGCTGTCAGCATTACGTCTATTTTACCACTTTTCAAATCCGATACGGCCATCTCGAGCGCACGCAATGCCGCCCGGGCGGCTTCCTCCGTAGGCTTTCCCGGCTCCACCCGCAAGTCATCGGTTGCACAATTAATAATGTTCACCCGCTTGGGATGTATGTCCGACGCATTGTTTATGCTGTTCAGACTAAAATTTTCCATTGAAGAAATGAGTTTCCGGTAATACGAAGCAATGCGCGAAGATCCGTAAATAACCGGCACACAAAATTCATTTATACGATTATCGGAAAGTGTTTTTAAAATAACTTCGTAACCAATACCATTAATGTCGCCGTGAGTAATCCCTACACGAATCTTCTGCTCATTCATAATATTTATTTGTTAATCATTATTATACAAATGTACGTAAAATTTCCGAATTACGTGCCGATACAGCTTGTTTATAACGGGAAAACACATCGATCGTTAAAAAAAAACAGTTGTTCTGATCCGAACAACCGCTTTTTCTTAAAGTCGCATTGTTTTATTTCATCCAAATTTCTACACGGTTATTTAACTTACGACCGGACAGGGTGAAATTTGTTTCCGCAGGATTAGAAAATCCTTTCCATGACATTTCTATGTCATCGGACGCTATACCGTGAACCTGCAAGTAAGTATTAACCGTTTTCGCCCGGCGTTCCGACAGACGCTTATTGTAACCTCGTCCACCGAGATTATCTGCATAACCGACGATGTAAACTTTTTTACCTTGTTTCAAAGCAGTTATTACTTCTTTCAATGTTTCTTCCGCTTTTTCATTCAATGCCGCACGGTCGAAGTCAAAGTAAATAGTTGCCACAAAAGTTTCCGCTACCGGATACAGTTCAACAGGCACGTTAATTTCTTTGTCTTTCAACGAAGTTACAATATCCCGTACAACTGTTTGATATCCTTCCGCCGCTATTTTTACACTGTAGTTCGAGCCGGCCAGGGCGTTTATGTTGAATTTCCCCTGGTTGTTTACTTTTACCACTTCGGCTATGCCGCGTGTGGCGTCGGTAAGCGTAACCACAGCAGTGGGTACAGGTTTCCTGGTATCGGTCCTCACGATAGTTCCCGACAGGGCAATTACCGTCGGCGCCGACGGCTCAGCGCTTGTTTTTCCGGTTACCGGCGTTTTCTTAACCGGTGTTTCTACAACCGGTATTTCCGTAACAGGCGTTCCCTTTTCAACTTTTTCAGGTTGGGGCGCTTTTTTCACAACTTCTTTTACGGCCGGCTCGGGCGTCACTTCTACAACGGGCTCTTCTACAACAGGAGCTGCCGGCTCAACTGCCGGTTCCGGTATTTCTTCTACAAGCGGCCCGGGCGCTTCTTCTACAACTTCCTCTACCACAGGTTCTTGTATAATTACTTGTTCTTCTGTTATTACGGGTTGTTCTTCTTTTATCGGGACAACCTCAGCTACGACCTTTTCAGGCGTTACTACAGGCGCCAACGGCAAAAGTAAAATATTATGCGTCAAAGATTGTCCGGGTCCTTTTGCCACGTCAAAATCTTCCGTTACCGGATTGTATCCTTCATATTCTACCTGCAAATGATATGTGTTTCCCGATGCAATGGTCGTCTCAAGCATTCCTTTTTCATCGGTTTTCAACATATTGTCCATGTCGGTATCCTTAACGGTCAATCTCACCGGCACCGTTAACGGTTGAAGGGTTTGACTGTCGCTCACATATATCTTTAAGTTCACCGGGTATTCCCTGTTTTCCGCGTCACCGCCATCAGACAAAGGCAATATCGGCGCAAGCACCACGACGTCGTCTTCGTAAAGAAGATCTTTTTCCTGTTCCGGCTCTTGTACAGGCGTTTCCTCGTCAATAGCAATTTCCTCTTCTATTTGTTGCGGCTGAACTTCAGGCTCTTCAAGCACAGGGGTGGCCTCAGGCTCCGGCACAATCACCGGCTCGGGAGCGGGCTCTACAGGGACAACAGGCTCTGGCTCTTCCACAAGTACCGGTACCGGAACAAGTTCCACGACAGGGGCGGTAACGACGGTTTCTTCTTCCATTGGCACTTCTTCTTCCAACACCGGCTCGGGCGCCGGTATTACCTCAGCCACAACAACCGGAGGAATAGCTCGCAATTGGAAGGTCTTTGATAATTTTTGATCAGGGCCCTGCGATAAAACAAGTTCTTCCGTGTGCTCTTCATAATCCGCCGCACTTGTTGTGATCACATAAGTATTTCCTGAAGCCAGGTAGAAATTAACCAATCCTTTACTGTCACTTTCAAAAATATGTTCGTCATCCGAACCTTTAAGTGTTACTTTTATCGTCGCAGCCCTTACAGGAGCAAAAGTTTCGTTATCGGCAACCAAGCCGGTAATGGCTACCGGATATTCCGTTACTTCTTGTGGTTGGTCACTTTCCAAAACAGGCGTCAATACCACAACATTCTCATAGCTTTCTTCCGATTCCGGGGCTACTTCAGGTTGTTCGGATAACACTTCCGCTACGACATCCCTTGTTTCATCAGTTAATGATGATAAGCTTATATTTTTCGACAATTTTTGGCCTACTTCTTCAGTTATTTTAAAGTCCTCCTCATAAGATTGATATCCGGGAGCGTCTATGGCTATGCGGTAGGAACCACCTGCCGACAAGGTTGCGTAAAATATGCCTTTGTTATTCGTTTCAATTACTTCTTCGGCATTGTTGCTTTTGTCGAGAAGGCGTAAGGTTATATTACTCAAGGGCTCATATGTTTGGTTATCGGAAATAAAACCATGCAATGCGGCAGGATATTTTGCGGTAATAGATGGGGCCACTGTCGCAGGGGTTGCAGGCGCTTCCGACACCGTTAAGGGCTCACCGGAAGAGATGGTCCCGATAGCTTCAGCGCTGACGTTCATAGGCATGGCCTCGGCTCTGCGCGCAGGCATCACATCAGGCATGAAGTTCACCCGATAAATATCATATCCGCCTTTTCCACTGATACGATTGGAAGAAAAATACAACCGGTTTCCATCTTCCGAAATAGAATACACAATATCATCGGCAGTAGAGTTAATCGGGTAGCCTAAATTTTCGGGTTTACCCCAATGTTTACCGTCATATTCCGATTTAAAAATATCGTAGCCGCCCATGGTTTGGTATCCCTTCGAGCTAAAATACAAAGTGTGCCCGGCCGGATGCAACACCACGCTATACTCATCTCCTTCGGTATTTATTTCACTAACGCCACGGGGACGTTCCCACTGGCCTTTTTTATTGCTTTGGGAAAAGAAAATATCAAATCCGCCAGCGCCTTCATAACGGTTACTTGAAAAGTAGGCCAACGATTTGTTATTCGATTTTGACGAAGCGGCCAACGACTCATAATAGTCTCGACCTATCTGCTTCTGGCTACCGGTGTTTATCGTAAACCATCTTGTAATGGCGGGAACTCCGTTTTTATCTACCAATGTTAATTCCGTTAATGTTTCTTTTTCTTTTTGGGGAAGCGAAAATGACTGGTTGGTTTCTACAGCCGCCTTCCATCCGTTGGAAGTACGCTCGGCAGCATAGAGTTTATTCCTTTCGGAAGAAAAACGTTCGAAAAAAAGAATTTCATCACCTCCCGTAATAATCGGAAAATACTCCATGTCTGTCGTATTCATCGCAACGCCCATGTTCTCTACACGAACATCTACCGCATCGCTCATCAATTCCTGCGCATATCTACATTCTTTGATTTTTGTACTAATAGTGTTGCTCCAACCCGCCTCATTGCCATAATTCCTCGCTGCGGTATTATATGTTTCTATAGCCAATTCAAAATCTCCCAATTGGTGATAAACCTGACCGATTAAGAAGTGTATGTCTTTAAAACCCTTTTCTTCCAATAGCAGCGCTTTCCTCAGGAACTTTAAAGCCTGTTCATAATCTTCCACATACAAATACGATTTCCCAATGGTGTAATTCAATTGCGCACTCTGCGGATTAAATACATTAGCCTGTAAAAAGAGCTTCAGCCCTTTCGTTATCATATCCATGGCTTTTGCCTTGTGCCGGATATCTATCCCTTTTTCTCCCAATATGGTTTCCGCTTCAAAAAGAAATTTTTCTCCTTGTTCAATAGCCAATAAGGCATTGTTTAAATCATTTTCACGATCCGGAAAATTATTATATTCAAATCTGACATTTTGGGCCGAAACACTCGTAATCGCCATAAAAGCGACAGCCGACAATATCCATTTTAGATTTAAAATGTCCATAAACTTACTTTTTAAATTAACTGACAAATATAATGTTTTTTTTCAATATTACGGAATTCATTCGTCTTAAAATTTCTTTCTTTTTGAGGAGCGCTATTATTTCAAACATGCCTGGCCCCTTTGGAGCCCCCACAATACAAAGCCTGAACGCATTCATCACCATCCCCATATTCAAATTGTTTTTCTTAATAAATTCATTTACAACAATTTCCGTGTTTTCCTTGGTGAAAGGGTCAATGGTTTCTAACGTGACAGTCAATAATTTCATTATATCAAAAGTCTCTGAATTCCAATATTTTCTCGCGGCTTTTTCATCATAAGAAGCAGGCGCTTCGAAAAAATAAGCCGAAAGATCCCAAAAATCCTTTACAAAAGTAGCCCGTTCCTTAATAAATCCACACACTTGCGCCACATAGTCGTCATTGGCCACAATTCCCCGTTCGCGCAGTTCTTCCTGATAAAGTTGCGCCAACTCCTCATTGGATTTCATCCTCAACACTTTCTGATTAAACCACTTAGCCTTATCGGGGTTGAATTTGGCGCCCGATTTTATTACCCGGTCCAACCCAAACAAATTCACCAATTCTTCCAGTGAAAACAACTCTTGTTCGGTGCCCGGATTCCAGCCCAACAACGCCAGCAGGTTGACAAAGGCTTCGGGGAAATAGCCGTCTTCCCGGTAACCTCGCGAAAAATCACCGCTTAGCGGGTCTTTCCACGCCAACGGAAACACCGGGAAGCCTAAACGGTCGCCATCGCGTTTGCTAAGCTTTCCTTTCCCATCGGGTTTGAGTAACAGGGGAAGATGGGCAAATTCGGGCTGTGTGTCCGTCCACCCGAACGCTTCGTACAACAAATAATGCAACGGCAACGAAGGCAACCACTCCTCTCCCCTGATCACATGCGAAATATCCATCAAATGATCATCTACAATGTTCGCCAAATGGTAGGTGGGCAATCCGTCGGCGGCTTTCCACAACACCTTATCGTCGAGTGTGGCGGTGTTCACCGTTACGTCGCCGCGAATCAGGTCGTGCATGTTTACCTCGCGGTTTTCGGGCATTTTAAAACGCACCACCCAGTGCTTATCTTGTTGCAAGCGAGCAATTACCTCGCCGGCAGGCATCACCAACGATGTTTGCAACCGTGTGCGCACCGTATGATTATAGATGAATGTTTCTTTCTTCGCCTCCGCTTCTTTCCGCAAGGCGTCCAGCGCTTCAGGCGTATCAAAAGCGTAGTAGGCATGTCCGCTTCCTACCAGTTGTTCGGCATATTTCCGGTACAACGCCTTGCGTTGCGATTGCCGGTAAGGCGCATGCGGGTTCTTTGCATCGGGGTGCTCCGCGACGCTTCCTTCGGAAGTTAATCCTTCATTGGGAAGAATGTTGCACCATGCCAACGCCTTGACGATATACGCTTCGGCGCCCGGTACAAAACGCCCGCTGTCAGTATCCTCCATGCGGATTATAAAATCGCCGCCATGCTGGCGGGCAAACAAATAATTGAACAACGCCGTGCGCACCCCGCCGATGTGCAAAGGCCCAGTGGGGCTGGGGGCAAAACGTACGCGAACTTTTCGAACAGTCATGTCGAATGTATAAATTATATTATCTTTGCAAAGATAACACTTTTGAAGCTATATTACATGATTCGCCGTCTTTTTTGTATTTTATTCCCCGTGCTGCTTTTGCCGGCTCTATCGTTTGCACAGTCGTTGAAAGGGCATGTGGCCGATGGAAATGGCCGGGGCGTCGCCTATGCCGCTGTTTACATCAGGAATACCCAACAAGGCATATCGACTAACGAAAATGGGGATTTTGAAATAAAAATGCCGGCGGGCACTTACTCGCTTGTCATACAATCCATGGGCTATGAAGCGCTCTACCGTGAGGTTACCGTGCCGCAAACCGAAGGTTTTCTCTTTATCTTGTCCGAAAAACCCTATCAGCTACCCGATGTGCTGGTTAATGTTGACCAGGAAAACTACGCCGCAGCCATTATACGGCATGCCATTGCCATGGCGCCCTACTACCGGAATATCGTGAAAGAATACACCGCCGACGTATATCTGAAAACAAAAATACATATTGACCAGATAAAAGGATTAATAGGACTGATGGTGAAAAAAGACGACAAGAAAAAACTGGCCAATGCCACCATCCTGCAAGAAAGCATCAACGAAATAAAATTTACCATGCCCGACCATTACGAACAACGGGTGAAGTCGATAGTCAACGCATCCAACATCGACCTGAAAGACTTGGCTGGGATGGAATTTGACGAAGACGATTTTAAAATAGGGCTTACCCATTTTGACTTCTACAGCGCCAATCCTTCGTTTCCGCTTGCGCCGGTGGCTTTTTCAAATTACAGGTTTTATTATGAAGGCAGCATGGAAGTGGGCGACTACATGGTGAATAAGATAAAAATAACCCCGCGGCGGAAAAGCCAGGAACTCCTGTCGGGATACTTGTATATCGTTGATAAAACGTGGAATATTTACAGTGTCGATTTATTACAAAACACCACATTCGGCGCCGTCCGTATCCAGCAACAATACGGCGATGTGGAAAACAATATTTTTCTACCGGCGTCATACATTGTCGAAATAAATTTGTCCATCATGGGATTGAAAGGTTCCGGCAACATGACAGGCTCGGTGAAATATCTGCATGTAGCGCCCAATGAAAAAATCAGGCGCGAGCCGGCGGTCACCGCCCACGCTGATACCTTGAAGCCCAAAGCCAATCCGAAGAAAGAAAAGCTACAAGTAGAAGTGGACGAACTGCTCGGCAAAGAAAATTTGAAAATGCGCGATATGCGGAAAGCGGCGCGTTTGCAACAGAAAGTGGCGGCCATAGCCGAAGAGGAAGAGCGCATAGAAAAGGGTGAAAAGAAATCGCTGGAAATCCGCGATAACTATGTGTTCACGGTTGACAGCAGTGCTCGCCGCACCGACAGTACGTTCTGGAACACCGTCAGGCCTGTGCCGCTGGTGGCAGATGAGCTCATCACTTACCGGAAAAACGATTCTATCGTGGCGGTAGCTACCGGGAAAGACGCCACGAAGAAGAAGCCGCGAAACCTGTTTGCCGAGTTGATAATGGGTCACACTTACCGTATCGACACTTCGCTTTCCCTCACTTTTGACGGTTTGGCGGGGATGTCGGCAGTGGATTATAATACCGTAGATGGCTACATTTATGGATTGGGCGGCCGCCTGAACAAACGTTTCAACAATCAACAGCGGGTACAAGCCAAAGTTTTCGGCGCTTGGGCGTTCAGTCGCGAAGCCTTCATGTGGGAGACGTCCCTGCGGCACCTTTATGCGCCGAAACTGCGCGCCTATTGGGAAATAGAAGGCGGGCAGCGCACAAAAGATTTTGCCGGAGACGCCGGCGTTGGAATGGTAAATCTTTTTTCTTCCCTTCTTTTCAAGGTAAATTATGCCATTTTTTATCTTGATAATTTTATACGCATCAATCACCGCATTGATATTGCAAACGGACTGGAATTTTACGCCGGCCTACAGTGGAGCGACCGGCGAGCCATGCAGAATAACAGCAACCATTCCTTTTTCTATTCCGATACCCGCGAATTTCGTCGCAACATGCCGCGCCATGCCGCAGTGGAAGCCGCGCCTGCATTGGTGGCCGACAATAAAGCAACGCTTGCGGAATTTTCTTTACGCTATACGCCGCAATATTACTATCATATATGGAAAGGCCGTAAAATCATGGACAACTCTGATTATCCGACTTTTTCATTAACATGGCGCAAGGGTATTCCCGACGTATTTCACAGCGCATCGGACTTCGATTTCCTAAAATTCCATGTCACGCAAACCTTCCATTTCGGTTATTTCAATCAGTTTACTTATACCGTTGAAACAGGAAAATTTTTCAATACGAAAAGTATGTCGTTTGCCGACTTCAAGCACTTCTATGCCAATGACGCCGGATTTTCAATGAACCACAACATTAATAACGGATACCAGTTATTGCCCGGTTATACCTACAGTACAAACCAGTGGTATGTGGGGGCAAAGGCGCATTATTCCGCGCCCTACCTGTTGATAAAATGCTTGCCTTTCCTCGAATCCATACTGTTTGATGAAAACCTTTACCTGTCGTATTTGTTGGAGCCGCAAAGGCGGCATTATGTGGAAGCCGGTTACGGCATATCCCTTGGGGGAATTATGAGTGCAGGCGTGTTTATGGGTACTCACGACCTGTACAACTATGTTTGGGGTATTCGCGGCGCTATCGATTTGAGCATTATGCAGCCATAAACGGCGAATGGCGTATGGATTTCCCTGTAAAATGTACACCCGACGCACGATTGTATGTTTTTCCGTTGCGCTTACTCCGGTCGGAGCGAGGGCTATTTTGAAACCCGATTTTTCCCAAAAACAACCTTAATAGATTGGATGTGGGGGTATATTGGTTTATATAAAAAATTGACAGTACGAAAAAAAATGTACTTATGAATTAATTACTTGGAAACTATCAAAAAATAATGGTTAATTGCCGTGATTAACATATTTTCTAAGGTATGAATTAATTTTTGTCATTTGTTAATCGTAATTCGTAATTTTTTTTATTACCTTTGCATTTAATTTTAAACATTTTAATCACCGCTCAATTATGGCACATTACCTTGACCCAAAAAACGACTTGATTTTTAAACGTATCTTCGGTGAACACAAGCACCTGTGCAAGAGTTTGCTCAACAGCATGCTACCGCTGGAAACCTCGCAGCAAATCGTTGATTTAGAATATCAGCAGCCGGAGTTAGTGCCGGAAATCCCTGCATTGAAGGACTCCATTGTGGATGTGCACTGCACCGACAACAGGGGGCGGAAGTTCATCGTGGAAATGCAAATGTACTGGACCGACAGTTTCAAGAGCCGCGTGTTGTTTAACGC
>JAITIL010000154.1 GCA_031279475.1 Prevotellaceae bacterium
CTAAATGATTTTTATTGTGGAATATATAAAAAAAATTTGACTTTGATAGTCAAATCGGGCGCAAAGGTAAAGAGTTTTTTTTAAATTCCAAACGTAATAGTGTTAAAATGTGTTAATTAACGGGGTGAGGGATGAGGTAACTTTCAACTTCCAACTTTGAAATAATAAAAGTCATTGTTTATCCCTAAATCAAATCGTCCGTCCGAAATCCTTTCCGGTTTACCGTTTATAAGGAATTGCATATCGAAATATCCGGAAAGAATGACCCGGTCAACCCTCCCGTCAATGTACAATAGCTGCGCCCGCTTAAAAAACAGCCGGCCCTTTTGGGGCGCCAAATCGGTTACATTGTTATCCCGCTCTATTGTGGCACGGATAGAAGCGTCCTGCAAATCTATTTGGACATTGTGGAGTGAAACCAAACCGGCATACGTAAGTATCTGATTGGAGGGAAAAGAAAACATCAGGGTCATGTCCTCCCTCTGATAGTAATATTTTTCAGCATCGCTGCGCAGTTCGCCTTTCAAATAAAAGTTCAACATCCCGTCCTGATACGTTATTTTACAGGGAACATCCGCATTCGTGGCAAGGAAATAGAGCCGTTCGTACTTTGCCCCGAAAGAGTTGTACCCCCATTCCGTATAAGCCGGTAAATTATCGTCGTTTTCGTCAGGGATGAAGATGGTTTTATCCATCACATCCTCGTTTGTACACATGATAAAAAGAAGGCTTGCAATAAAATACAGATATGTTTTCATAATACGCTACTATTTACTCGAACCAACAGGCGCAGATTTACCCACAGGAAGTTGCACCGAAAACTGACATCCCACTCCAGCGCCATTTTTCATAAAGGAAATGGTTCGTGGCGTGATTAGTGCGCTGCAATATATTTCCAAATTAACCCAGGGAGAGGGAGAACGGCCTATTTTAAATCCAATCGCAGGATAAATATACGAATTAAAGGAATACGGCTTTCCAAGTTGCGCTTCCACGGTCCCGGCGTGAATGTGCATGTGTTCATCATAAAACACTGTTTTATATTTCGTATGAACGTGACAGTTCAATGCCACTCCCAATTTGAGATAATGCTGGAAACGAAATTCCCGCCGGTTGGGGAAAAAACGAATTTCAAGCGGGATACCGACATAATAGCTGTTTTGCGTGATGGAACGAATTCTGACATACTCGGTATGAATGTCTTCTTGCCGGAGTAGCCACATCACAGGATAGGAATTACCCGATTCGAACGCGCTCGAAAACCTCGAAACGCGGAGGCCCGCCGAAATGCCGAAACGGTTTCTTAAAAAGAAATATTCCGGTTTGAACCCTAAATGATAGACCATGGCGCTTTGGGTTGGAAGAATATGGAATGAATAACTGTAAGGGGAAGAATAGTTTTCGCGCACGTGTTCCGGCTTCGCCACCTCGCCCCAATAACTGTTAAACCCGGCTTCGAGCCCTAATTTGAAATTATTTATTTTACTGTTATCCTTATCTTGCGCCTGCAGCTTCGCAAATGAAGAAAACAAAACCGGTAAAATAAAAATAAATATTCGTATTGTTTTCATACTGCATTCATTAAATGGTTCCAACATGGAGTGCAAAGTTAAATATTATTTTTAAAATTTTGTAGCTGATGTCGTCAAATTATTGTACTTTTGTTGCTGCGTATTTAAAAAAACACGTGTAAATGGCACAAAAACAAGAAATAATCATTATAGGGGGTGGGATAGGCGGACTGTTTTGCGGCGCTATGCTAAGTAAAGAAGGATATACTGTAAAAATATTTGAACAGCACTATAAAATCGGCGGTGGGCTTCATCAATTCAAGCGCGAGGGCGTTTCCTTTGAAACCGGCATGCATATTATCGGCGCTTTCCAACCGGGAGGGGCGCTCCATCGCATTTGTTCCTATTTGGGCGTTATGGACAAACTGTCGATTCTCCCGGAAGATGAAAATTGTATCGAACTTTTTCATATTGCTTGCGACCAGAAAAAATATATCATTCCCCGGGGCGCCGACCGCTTTGTTGAAGCGTTAAGCAAAGAATTTCCTGAAGAGAAGGAAAACCTGATACGCTATGTAAAAGCGATTGGCATTATTTGTGATGAGATAAAACTGTATAACTTAGAAATTCCAGACGCGCTCTTCCAGGATTATTCCAATCCTTTTGCAGAAAGTGTGGGCGATTTCATCAATTCTTTTACGGGAAATGAGCGCTTGCGCTCCGTTTTAGCGCTGGTAAATCCGCTTTACGCCGGCGACCAGTATAAAACGCCCACTTATATCCATGCCTTGATAAGCAATTTATATCTGGAAAGCGCCAGCCGGTTTATCGGGGGAAGCCAGCAACTGGCCGACGCATTAGTTGGGGCTATCACACGGGAAGGCGGGGAAGTTCATGCCGCTAAGGGCGTTGCGCATATTGAAATTGAAAACAAAAAAATCGCTTACCTGCTCACCGCCGATGGGGAAAAACACCGGGCAGACTGGTATATTTCGTCCATTCATCCTTCCTCGCTTTTTGAATTATTAGACACTTCAAAAATACAGCGTTCCTACTGGCAACGGATTAATTCTATCCCGAACACTTACTCCGCATTTACTTTATACATTATCTTCAAACCGGGCGCATTCCCGTTTTTCAACTACACATATTACTATATGGAAGATTACAGTATGACGTGGGAGCAAAATATATATACCCTCGACGCATGGCCTAAGGGATTGATGTTTATCACGCCGCCGGTGACGGGACAGGACGCCTGTGCCGAAAAAATGATTGTGAACTGCATCATGAATTTTGAAACGGTCAAACAGTGGGAAAATACGACTTCCGGCAAGCGGGGGGCGGCGTATGAAGCTTTCAAGCGCCAGTGTGAACAAAAAATCCTGCATAAATTGGAGGAAATTTATCCCGGCGTTAAGGATTGTATCCAAAGCGTATATAGCGCCAGTCCGCTTACTATCCGCGACTATTACGGGCAAAAAGAAGGCGCTTTATACGGTGTAAAAAAAGATTGCACCAATATGGCGCTCTCGCACATTCCCGTCCGGACAAAGTTGGAAAACCTCCTGCTGACCGGGCAAAACATCAACCTGCACGGAATTTTAGGCGTCCCGCTCACAGCTATCAATACTTGCGCCGAGTTGGTGGGAATGAAATACCTGTTAAATAAAATAAATGAAAGGCGCTGAAATAGAATATAAACCGATAGGGGAAATCAAGCGCTTCCAGGAAGAAAAGCTGTGCGAGGCGCTGCTATACTTGAGTTTACATTCTCCTTTTTATCAACGGATGTTTCGCGAATACGGCATTGACATACGCAAGATACGGACGTTGGAAGACCTGCAACAAATCCCTTTCACCGGGAAAAAAGACCTGCAACGCCACAACGATGACTTCCTCTGTGTCTCGCGCGAAAAGGTAATTGATTACATCACCACGTCGGGCACGCTGGGCGACCCAATCACGTTCACCATGACCGACAAAGATTTAGACCGGTTGGCCTATAACGAAAAACTCTCCTTTCTTTGCGCCGGCGTCCAGCCGACCGACATTGTGCAATTGATGACGACTATCGATAAGCGGTTCATGGCCGGATTAGCCTATTTCCTCGGATTGCGCAAATTAGGCGCCGGAGTCATCCGGGTAGGAAACGGGATACCTGAACTCCAGTGGGATACCATTTACCGCATCCGTCCGGATACGATTATGTGCGTGCCTTCGTTCATCCTGCGCATCATCGAATATGCGGAAGAAAACGGCATTGATTACCGTAATTCCAGCATTAAAAAAGTGGTTTGCATCGGCGAAAGCCTCCGGGAACAGGATTTTTCATTCAATTTGCTGGGACAACGCATCAAAGCAAAATGGGACGTTGACCTTTATTCGACGTATGCCTCTACGGAAATGGCAACCACCTTTGCCGAATGTGAATACGGTTGCGGCGGGCATCATCATCCCGAACTGATTATCTGCGAACTCGTGGATGAAAACGGCGCCCTTGTCGAAGAAGGAGCCATAGGAGAATTGGTTATTACCACTTTAGGCGTGGAGAGCATGCCTTTGCTGCGGTTTAAGACCGGCGATTTGGTCGGCATACACACGGCGCCTTGCCGTTGCGGGCGAACGTCCATGCGCGTCAGTCCGGTTGTCGGGCGTACCAACCACATGATTAAATTCAAGGGCACCACGCTTTATCCGCCGGCGCTGTTTGATGTACTTGACTACACGCCCTACGTCGACAACTATGTCGTAAAAATAGATTATAACGACAACGGAACGGATAATATTACCGTCCTGGCGGGCTTACGTCAACCTTTCACCGATGATGTGGTAAAAGACTTGAAAGACCGTTTCCGCGCCAAAATCCGTGTAGCGCCCGAAATCGTTATTTGCCCGGTAGAAGATATCCGGAAAATCAATTTCCCGGATATGAGCCGCAAACCGGTAAAGTTTATTGATAACCGTAAAAATAATCATCATGAGAAACGAAAAGTTTGACGACATGCGCCCTTACTGCGACGAAGAGATTTCGGCAGCCATGCAGCGGATTTCCGACAGCGAATATTTTCCAATCTTGTCATCTTTTGTCTATCCCGGCAGGGACCCGGAAGAGATAAAAGCAATGATACGCGCTTACACCACAATTTATGAATTTCAATCTCAAGTAATGGCAACGATGAATGAACAAATAATCGCCCGTTCCATCCGTCGCTTTTCTTATGCGGGATTAGACTGCCTGGATGTCGGGAAACGCTATCTCTTCATATCCAATCACCGGGACATCATGCTGGATTCGTCCCTGCTTCAATACATCCTTTATTCTACCGGGCGCCGTACAACCGAAATAACTTTCGGCAGTAATTTGATGAGTTCGCCGCTCATTATCGACGTCGGCAAATCGAACAAAATGTTCAAAGTCGTCCGTGGCGGAAACAGGAAAGATTTTTATACCAATTCCCTGCATCTTTCCGGATATATCCATTATGCGATTAAAGAAAAACAAGAGTCCGTCTGGATTGCACAACGCAACGGGCGCACCAAAGACGGGATTGACGCTACCGATCAGGGAATTATTAAAATGTTTTACATGGGCGCCTCCTGCAGTCCGGCTGAAGCCCTGGCCAGCTTGAATATCGTTCCCGTGGCCATCTCCTACCAGTGGGAGCCTTGCGACCAGCTGAAAGCCCTGGAGCTTTACAAATCCCGGTCGGGAAAATACGTCAAGCAACCGGGCGAAGATTTACACAGCATCCTCACCGGGGTCATGCAGCCGAAAGGTGACGTACACATTCACGTAGGCGTTCCGCTGTCGAAAAACGACTTGGAGCCATTGTCCGGCTTGCCGAACAACCTGTTCAATAAACAAGCCGCCCTGCTGATTGACAAACAAATCGCTCAAAACTACCGCCTGACCTGCAATAACTATATCGCGCAGGATATTCGTTCCCAAAAAGAACAGTATGCGTCCTGTTACACGCCGGAGGAAAAGGAAAAATTCATGCAACACTACAGGCACGTATTGGATTCTGAAGTAGAAGACAAAAAAGCGCTCGCTGATATTTTCCTGGGCATCTATGCCAATCCACTATTGAATAAAAGTAAGGAATATATAATGGAACACGCTAAGGTGTAAGCAAGGTTTCTACCGTTAAATATATTTACCTAAAAATATTGTGCAATTACGTGATTATTGCTTATATATCGAATGAAATATATGCCATTTTCCACATTGAAGAAGACATACCATGTTGTATTTCTATTCTTAGGAAATGCCGTGTATAACAACTCTTTGCCATACTTGGAAAAGTATTCGAAGATATTCTTCAACATCTTCGCTATAAAAGACTTTCATGCATTAAAAAGATTATCGATATGCTTGTGCATACGCTCTTTTAGTTGGATTCCGGTGAGCGCCATTTTCATATCATCATCAGTGATAAGACGCTCTTTTTTTACAAGCTCATACGCTTCATCCTGATTTCGCAGTATTACGACTTTCTCAGTTTGAGCAATATGCAGATATTTGTTGAGGTTACTGCTTAGCTCTGTGGAACTAATAATTACCATAATTATTACATTTTAGTAGTGCAAATATAGTAAATAATCCTATTTGTTACTCCACTTTCTCTTTTTCTTTGAACACGCTAAGGTGTAAGCAAGGTTTCTACCGCTTTCTGAAACATCTTATTGCGCTTGTTCACTATTTCAAAATATTCATTCGTACTCCATAAATTGCGGGCAATGTAGGCTTTTAGTACGAGTTTCATTTCCGGCGCGGATAGGGCAATATCATTATTGTTTCGCGGAAATTTCTGTTTTTCGGCATAACTGAGCAGCGCCTCAAAAAGCGTGTCGTCCACTTCAAATTCCTTATCAAAATCGGCAAATTTCTTATACTGCTTTTGCAGTGCGGCACGGTTTTCATCCATGTAATGCAGCACAAACTGAGAGAGCAAACCTATACGCACCATGCTCGAATAATAAACCGAATGATACGTTGTATCCAGCGGCATGAATACATCAGGCATAATACCCCCGCCGCCATACACCAGGCGCTTTTCCTTCAACGTGTAATATTTCAGCGAGTCGGGGAAATGAATACTGTCTTTGCTGTAAATCTCCCCGTTGGAGTACCGTTTATACAAATCGTCGTAGTATTTTTCGATATGGCCGGCGTCATAAGGACGTTGGATGGCGCGCCCTGTGGGGGTATGATAGCGCGCCACCGTGAGGCGTATTTGCGAGCCATCGGTGAGGGGCAGCAATTGCTGTACCAATCCCTTGCCGAATGAGCGGCGGCCTATGATGACACCGCGATCCCAATCCTGTATGGCGCCTGCCACAATCTCACTGGCCGATGCGCTTCCTTCGTCAATCAGCACCGCCAACTTTCCTTCCTTGAAAAACCCCTCGTCGGTCGATATTTCCATTGTTTTCGGCCAGTGCAAACCTTCATTATAAACCAACAAATAGCCCTTGTCAAAAAACTGATTGGCTAAATCAATAGACGCTTGCAAAACCCCACCGGCATTCCCGCGCAGGTCGAGAATTATTTTCTTCGGTTTTTTCTTAAACTTGGCCATTGCGTCTTTTATCTCATGAAGGGAAGTCATTGAAAAGCGGTTTAAGCGCAGGTAAACCAGTCCGGGCTGCACTTCATAAGCCGCATCAAGGCTGAAAATAGGAATTTTGTCGCGGGTCACCTGAAACGACAGGACTTCCGTCACGCCTTTGCGCACAATTTCCAAATTGACTATGGTGCCTTTCGGCCCGCGCAGCATTTTGAAAACGTCATTATTTTTAAGTCCGACGCCGGCAATATTTTTTCCATCCACGGCAACAATCCGGTCGCCGGCCTTTATACCTACCATTTCCGAGGGGCCGCCGGTTATGGGGCTCACCACCGTGAGGGTGTCGGACAGGATATTAAACTCCACGCCAATACCCTCAAAATTGCCTTCCAGCGGCTCGTTGGCGGCTTTTACATCTTCGGCGCTTAAATATACAGAATGAGGATCAAGGTTCCGGAGGGTGTTTACAACGGCTTTCTCCACTAATTTATGAATGTGGGCCGTATCCACATAATGACTGTTGATATAGTAGAGCAACCTTCCGTATTTCTCATAACCTTTTTGCAGGTCTTGTGGCGTTTGGGCTTGGAGTATAATATTGCAAAGACAATACAGGGTGACGGCTAAGATTTTTTTCATGCGTTTTTTTGAAATTAAAAACAAATATACGAAAAAAGCCGGAAACACAAAGGAGTCCGGCTTCTTTTTACATGAGTTGAGTTATTGGTTGTTCTCCATTTCCGATTTTAAAGCAGCCAGTTCACTAATGTCACCTAAAGTGGTTTTTTCCAAATTAGCCTTCAATTTCTTAACGGCTCTTTGCGTAGTTTCCGCTTCTGTACTTTTTTCTTTTGCCTCATTCTCGTGCTTTGCATCTTCAAAAGTACGGGTATGCGACAAGGTGATGCGTTTAGCGCCTTTGTTAAATTCCAACACTTTGAAAGGAATTTTTTCATCTACCTTGGCGGTCGTGCCGTCTTCCTTAACCAACTGTTTGACTGACGCCATCCCTTCCACGCCATAAGGTAATGACACGAAAGCGGTTTTATCATTAATGGCTGTGATGGTACCTTCGTGTATCGAATCGATAAGGAATACGGTTTCAAACACATCCCACGGATTTTCCTCAAGTTGTTTGTGCCCGAGGCTGAGGCGGCGGTTATCCTGGTCTACTTCCAGCACAATAACCTCAAGGATGCTGCCGATAGAAGTAAATTCTCCCGGATGTTTGATTTTCTTTGTCCACGACAAGTCGCTGATATGTACCAGGCCGTCCACGCCTTCTTCGAGTTCCACAAATACGCCGAAATTGGTGAAGTTGCGCACTTTAGCCTGATGTTTCGAGCCCACCGGGTAACGCTCGGCAATAGTAGCCCACGGATCGGGTTTCAGCTGTTTGATGCCTAATGACATTTTGCGTTCTTCCTTATCGAGCGTCAGCACCACGGCTTCCACTTCGTCGCCCACTTTCATGAAGTCCTGTGCGCTGCGCAAGTGTTGCGACCACGACATTTCCGACACGTGAATCAAGCCTTCCACACCGGGTTGCACTTCAATAAACGCGCCATAGTCGGCAATCACCACTACCCGGCCTTTCACCTTGTCGCCCACTTTCAGGTCGGCGTCCAAAGCATCCCACGGATGCGGGGTGAGCTGTTTCAAGCCAAGGGCGATGCGTTTCTTTGCATCATCAAAGTCGAGAATAACCACGTTAATCTTTTGGTCGAGTTGCACAATTTCCTCGGGATGGTTAATCCGTCCCCACGACAAGTCGGTAATATGAATTAATCCGTCCACACCGCCAAGGTCAATGAATACGCCATAAGACGTGATATTCTTCACGGCGCCTTCAAGTACCTGGCCTTTTTCAAGACGGCCGATAATTTCTTTCTTCTGGGCTTCAAGTTCGGCTTCGATAAGCGCTTTGTGAGAAACCACCACATTGCGGAACTCGTGGTTAATTTTCACAATCTTAAATTCCATGGTTTTGTTCACAAACACATCATAATCGCGGATGGGCTTCACGTCGATTTGCGACCCTGGAAGGAACGCTTCGATACCGAACACATCTACAATCATACCGCCTTTGGTGCGGCATTTGATGTATCCTTTCACTATTTCATCTGTTTCGAGGGCTTGGTTTACCCGATCCCACGAGCGCATGGCGCGCGCTTTCTTGTGCGAAAGCATCAACTGCCCGCGTTTATCTTCCGCGCTTTCTACATAAACCTCTACTTTGTCGCCCACTTTCAGGTCGGGGTTGTAACGGAACTCGCTAATGCCGATCACACCTTCGCTCTTGTATCCGATGTTCACAATCACTTCGCGTTTGTTCATGCTCACCACCGTGCCTTCCACCACATCATTTTCAATAATCTTCGACAGGGTTTGTTCATATTGGGTTTCGACTTCCGCTTTAGCCGCGCTATCTATTGCAGCTTCTTTTTCATAAGCGTCCCAGTCGAATGCATTATTATCTGCCGAAACATTGCTTATACGTTGCTTTTTAGGAAGTACGTCTTCCACAGGAACATCTTCCACAAGGGGCTCCACAATTTCATCCTCTTGCTTGGGGATTTGTATTTCATCCTCTCCGAGGATTTCTTCATTTAATTTTACCATTTTTAAAGTGTTTTAAAATTAACGAGTTAGACATTATTTATAAACTTTCATGCTGAAAGAGCGGACAAATGTAAGCATTTCTTATTAAAATACAAAATAAAGTTAAAGAAGTTAGTGCAGGAAGTTCAGGAGTTTAGAATTAAAATACATTAGCGCATTGTTTTTGTATAGCATCTAAAAGTCTATGCGCTATTGTCTGTTTTCCATTAATCACATTAAACAATGAGTCACATTGGCACATTAAACTTCTCCGCTCTCCGCCGACAATTGTTAATTTTTAATTGTACCTTTGCGGTATGGAGCATCATCACGGTCATACACAGGGACGCATTTCCAAAAACATTGGACTGGCGTTTTTTCTGAACCTTGGCTTTGCGGTCATAGAATTGATAGGCGGATTGCTGACCAACAGCGTCGCCATTCTGTCAGACGCCTTTCACGACGCCGGCGATTGCGTGTCGCTGGGCGTGTCGTGGCGCCTGCAAAAGGTGTCGGGTCGTGGCCGCGACAACCGCTATTCCTACGGATACCGCCGCTTTTCGTTGCTGGGCGCACTATTCATCTCGGTGGTGCTCCTCATCGGGTCGGTGTTTATCATCAAAGAAAGTATCGCACGCATCATCGCGCCGGAGCCTGCCCATGCACAAGGCATGCTCCTGTTGGCCGTGCTGGGCGTCGTCATCAACGGATTGGCCGCGCTGCAAATGAAGAAAGGCGCGTCGTTCAACGAGCGGGCGCTCTTCCTGCACATTATGGAAGATGTGCTGGGCTGGATAGCCGTGTTGGTGGCCAGTGTGGTCATGTTGTTCGTTGAGTTTCCGGTTATCGACCCCATATTATCGCTTGCCATTTGCGTATGGGTGCTGTACAACGTGTATAAAAACTTGAAAGGAACGTTCAAGGTGTTGTTGCAGGAAATACCCGAAAATGTGGATATGGAAAAGTTGGAAACCGCGCTCCGCGCGCTGGAACACGTGTTGCAAATTCACGATTTACATGTGTGGACTTTAGACGGCGAACAGCATATTATGACCTTGCATGTCGTAATCGACGATAATTTACAAACGGAAGACCGGCAAGCGCTGAAAGCCTCTATCAAAGCGGTGTGCGATGAATTTGAAGTTCATCATGTCACCGTTGAATTTGAAACGGAAACGGAAAAATATGAATGTACCATATCATGATGCGGTTATTTTTAAAAAAGGGACGTGAGGAATCGCTCCGGCGCTTTCATCCGTGGGTGTTTTCAGGTGCAGTGGCGCGGCACGAGGGACAAGCCGCAGAAGGCGACGTGGTGGAAGTATATACGCACGACGGCGTTTTTTTGGCTACGGGGCACTATCAGGGAGGCTCAATTACTGTGCGGGTGTTGTCGTTCCGGCCGTGCAACATTGACGCGGCCTTTTGGGAAGCAACGCTACGCCAGGCACGCGCACTGCGCGAAGCGGCCATCCCCGACTCCGGTACTACAGCCTACCGCCTGGTACACGGCGAAGGCGACAACCTGCCGGGGCTGGTTATCGACGTCTACGGCAACACGGCCGTGCTGCAAGCCCACACCATAGGCATGTTCCGCGCACGTCACGCCGTGGCCGGCGCTTTACGAAAAATATACGGGACCCACCTGGCGGCGATATACGACAAAAGCGCCACCACCCTTTCCAGCAAAGACAATGAAGCCATTCCCGACAGTTACCTGTACCGTGCAGGAGAAACCGGGCGTGTCATACTGGAGAACGGTTACCGCTTTGCGGTGGATTGGGAGAAAGGACAGAAAACCGGTTTTTTCCTCGACCAGCGCGACAACCGCCGGCTACTGTCGCAGTATGCCCAAGGGCGCTCCGCGCTGAATCTTTTTTGTTACACCGGTGGTTTTTCGGTGTATGCGCTGGGCGGCGGCGCGGCGCGGGTGCACTCGGTAGACAGTTCGCAGCGGGCTATTGACTTGGTCAACGAAAATGTTTCGCTGAACTTCACCCGCGCCGCGCCGCATGAGGCCTTCACCGCCGATGCGTTCGACTTCCTGCACGCCTCGCCCAACCACGCCTACAACCTTATGGCGCTCGACCCGCCGGCATTTGCCAAGCACAAAGGCGCACTGCGCAATGCGTTGCAGGCCTACAAACGGCTGAATGCAGCGGCCTTCTCGCGCATTTCGCCGGGCGGCATAGTGTTTACGTTCAGTTGCTCGCAGGTGGTGAACAAAATTGATTTCCGCAATGCCGTCTTTTCGGCTGCTGCCATTTCCGGCCGTCCGGTGCGAATTCTCCATCAACTCACCCAACCCGCCGACCACCCCATCAACATTTATCACCCCGAAGGCGAATACCTAAAGGGCCTGGTATTGCAGGTAGAGTAACTGCAATTAAATGAACAATGAACAACGAAATTCTTAACTCTTATTCGTATCTTTGCTGGAAAGTCTGTTCTTTGGCGATTGATTGTACCTGCGGCCAGCGTCGGAATGATTACGGCTATTCCGAGTGCGCCTCTTGAATCCGGTAACCCTCCAAATTTACCGTTTGGGAAAAAATGCGGTGGTGTTTGACAGAAAATACGCACCGGTACAAAGCGGTTACCTCCTGTGCATGGTCTGGTTTCGGCGCGACGCCCGCCGGTTACCGCGGCAATTAGGTACGCGATATTAGTTCGTTCCCCTGTGATTAATGAAAACAGCATATAAAAAAAGCGGCCGTTCAATTTGAACAGCCGCTTTCCCATTCCAGCCCTGCACGATTACCTTTCCGCGAGTGGTTAACAATCAGATTTTGCCGGTAATGTATTTTTCATTACTTTTGTACAAATATTCATTTGATTCGTATGAAAAACCGAACACTACTCTCATTTGATTGGGCCGTGAAACGC
>JAITIL010000158.1 GCA_031279475.1 Prevotellaceae bacterium
CTGGAATGCGCTGCTCGATGCACTGTCCGCGGAACACGATATTACTATTGGGTGCCAAAATCGAAATGCTGTAGTTGCTGCAACTAAATGATAAAAAGTTGGAAAAAACAACATATTAAATAGCCCTTAACACAGCGTTTAAACCAAACGCTCCTTCCGTTGCGCCGTGTCCCCGTTAAGGTTTCATCGCGCAACCATGAAAAGATAAAATGTTCCTGAAACAGGTAAAACAGGGTCGACAACTGAATTATTGACGACCCTTTTAAAAGAAAACAGCACGCTATGGTTGCACCTGTTGCGGGCGGCACTTCCATAATGCGCATTTGCCAGGCAAATCCTGTTAGCCCTTATTTCGTCTCAACCACTTTCACATTGATTCGCGCCAACCAGTCAATCACTAGTTGTTTTGCTTTCTTTTCCGGGTTCTTCACATCGTCGCCGCTGATGGAAAAACCTTCCAGCGCGGTGGCGCCGGGTGCAGCCGCCACAATATCCGTTAAGCAGTTATCCGCACTGCCGCCGAAAGTGGCAAACGGCACAATGGTTTTGCCCGACCAGTCATATTCTTTCAGAAAACTTTTTACCGGCAGCGCCACCGTTCCAAACCAGTTGGGCGTTCCAATGAAAATAATATCATAGGAAGCAATGTCCACCTTGTTTTTCAATGCGGGTAAAACTCCTTCGTCTATGTGCTTTTGCGCGGCGGCATGCGCAGCGTCCGCAGGATAGGGCGTTTCCGCTTCAATGGCAAACACATCCCCGCCTGCCGCTTGGTGAATTACATCCGCCAGTATAGCCGTGTTTCCCCAGAGGGAATAGTAAACCGTGAGCACTTTCGGCTCACCCGAAGAACATGCGCCGGCGCAAAAGAAAAGCACAAGGCATGTAAAGATTAAAATGACCAATTTTTTCATAACTGAATAATTTTTAGTTTAATATTATAATTAAATAACGAGAACAAATATAAGAAGTATTTTTGTATGTTTTCCGGCTGTTCCTGCGCAATTGATAGGAAACGGACAGTTTTTGATAGTTTTTGAACTTTTAAACATTTTCTTTTGTGTAATATTGAACTTTTAAATTATATGACGTCGAAAATTTGTTTATACATGGTTTTATCTTTTCCCACCATAAGCATATTGTATATTATCATTGCCGTCGTCCTCTTTGTTTTGATTGTGCTGTATACCCGCCACCGTATTGCCGTCCATGATTTGAAAATGAAAATACGTTTTTTCATTCACATGGCGCACGATATCCGTACGCCGGTATCCCTGATAAAAGCGCCGCTCAGCGAAATTGAAACGCAGGAAAACCTGTCGGAAAACGGGAAACGGTTGCTTTCTTTGGCTTTGAAAAATGCAGACAAGCTCTCTATCTTGGTTTCCCAACTGCTGGACATCCAAAAAGTGGACGCCCACGCTGAAAAATTGGTCATGACCAAACAGGATATTTATAGCTATATGCAGGAAAAAACCATTGTATTCCGCGTAGCGGCATTACATAAAGGTCTTGGCTTGCAATTGGAAATCAGCCCTGATTTCCCGGAAATCTGGTTTGACAAGGACAAGATGGACAGGATAATGGATAATTTGCTGTCGAATGCCATTAAATATACGGAAAAGGGGAATGTTTCCATTATAGTAGCCTATTCCGGCAGCCAATGGACGGTTACCATAAAAGACAGTGGCATTGGGATACCTGCCCATGAACAAAAATACCTGTTCAAACAGTTTTACCGTGCCGGGAATATTTTAAAATCCAACGAATCCGGTTCGGGGCTTGGGTTGTTGTTGACTAA
The DNA here is from genome assembly GCA_031279475.1 of Prevotellaceae bacterium. Classification (GTDB taxonomy): domain Bacteria; phylum Bacteroidota; class Bacteroidia; order Bacteroidales; family UBA932; genus JAIRLC01. The sequence continues at coordinate 1,802 of JAITIL010000158.1, forward strand.
AAAATTAGTGAAACTGTTGGGCGGGCACATTACTTTTTCCAGCGTGGAAAACGCCGGGACTTCGTTTACCTTGACATTCCCGTTAGAAAAAAGCGGCTCGTTGCCCCATCGTAAAACGTTCGACGTGCAAACTTCCCAAGAAGAACCCCAGTTGCCGTCGCCCCGCAAAGCCGTGCTGCTATTGGTCGAAGACCACGACGACATGCGGGAGTACCTCACGGAAAGTTTATCGCAGGCGTACCACGTGGTCAGCGCTGCCGACGGGACAAAGGTTGTTGGGCTGACAAAGGAAATCAATCCCGACATTATTATCGCCGACGTGCTGCTACCCGGCTTGCGGGGCGACGAGATATGCCGGCTGTTAAAATCATCAATAGAAACCAGCCATATCCCTTTTATCCTGCTGTCGGCATTGAGCGATAAAGAGCATATCATTATGGGGCTGGAAGCCGGCGCAAACGACTATATCATAAAGCCGTTCGACTTTAACGTACTGAATGCCCGGATACGGAATATCCTCCAGCGTCGGGAACAACTGAGGGAAATGGTATTTTCTTCCGAGCCGGAACTGGAAGGCAACAATTATGTGAATCAACTCGACAAAGCTTTCCTGGATAAAGCCATGCAAATTGTGGAACGGGAATTGGACAATTCCGATTTTTCTATCAATGAATTTTGCCGGAATTTGGCGATGAGCCGCACTTCCGTATATAATAAATTGAAGGCATTAACCAATCAAGCGCCCAATGATTTTATCCGTATCATCCGCCTCAATAAAGCGAAAGAACTCCTGTTGTCAAAGAAATATACGATTGCGGAAGTGGCTTATATGGTCGGCTTTTCAGACCCGAAATATTTCAGCGTAAGTTTCAAAAAGCAATTCGGATGTAACCCGAAAGATGTAAAAAATATACAAACCTGACAGCCATTAAACTTTTTTTGATAATTTCTCAACCTGAAAAACAATGAATATAGCTAATATTGCAATTTATAATAACTTTGTTAAATATTTATAAACAAAATCATACAAAATTTTATGGACACATATCTTGGTTTAGATTTGGGAGGAACTAAATTACTAATCGGGGAATTGGATAACCGGGGCAATATATTGAAATATAAAAAATATAATTCCGGCTATTTTAACCAGCAATCTGCATTGGACGTCATTAAACAATCCTTGACCGACTACATAAAAACAGTCGGGTGGATAGACAAAACGCCGGTAAGCATGGGCGTCGGATTGATTGGGCGCGTAGATTCGTTGCGGGGTATATGGTTGCAAATAGATCCTTCGCGCACGCAGCCCATTCCTTTGGCAAAAGAACTTACCGACAGTTACAATATCCCATGCTACATTGATAACGACGTGAAAAGCGCCACCCGTGCGGAACGCCACTTTGGGTTCGGGCAAATATCGCACAATTTTATATACATCAACGTAGGTACCGGCATCGCCGCCAGTTTTGTGGTGAACGGGCGGCAAATCAGGGGCAGCCATTGTAATGCCGGAGAAGTAGGGCATACCCAAGTGGGCGTTAATCTGGGGATAAAATGCGCCTGCGGACGAATGGATTGCGTAGAACAAATAGCTGCCGGCATCGGCTTTGACGCATGCGCCCGCCTGCTTGCCGGCAAGTATGAAACCACCCTTTATATTCCTCCCGATTTAGCCGAGCGCGTGCAGGTGAAAGATATTTTTACACTGAGCCAAAAAGGCGACCCGTTGTGCGTACAATTAGTGGAAAATGCCTCGCAGGCATTGGCTAATCTTATTATGAATCTGGTGCGGGTCAGCGACCCCGACACGGTTGTATTGGGAGGAGGGCTGGTGTCCGACGGCTATTTGCATACCAAAATACTGGAAAAATTAAATCCGACAACTGTCCGGTTTGTTACCAATGGCGTTGTCATTACCAAACTAAATCCTGATTTCATCGGGTTGGTGGGCGCCGGCGCTATTGCAATGAATGTGTAAATAAGAAAAAATATGGTTATTACCATTGTAAAGAATGAAGCAGCGTTCGATTGTTGCGCCGCTTGGCGAGTAATAGGGGAAATCCTTGCTCGTCCGGAAGCGGTCATCGGATTATCAACCGGTAAAACCACCAAAAACATACATGCGGTAATAAGCCATATTTACCGGCTATATCCTTTCGACGTTTCCCGCATCACGCTGTTTGGCGTTGATGAAGTAATCAATGTGCCGCAAGCATACAAAGGCGCTTGTTATACGATGCTAAAAACACAACTTGTCAGTCATCTCGGATTGGCGGAAACGCAATTCCTGATGCCGCCGACTATCTCCGGTAATCCGGAGGAAGAATGCCGGCGTTTCCAACAAGCGGTAGAAGCAAAAGGCGGCGTCGATTTGCAACTGTTGGGATTGGGTAAAAATGGGCACATTGGTTTTAACCAGCCCGGCACGCCGTTTGAAAGTGAAACATGGGTATCCAATATGGACAACGCGCTGGAAGCCCGCATCAGAAAAGAAACCAACACGCCTCCCGGAATAAAATTAGGAGGACTCACCTTAGGTTTGCGTACCATTATGCGTTCACGTAAAATTATAGTAGCCGCCAAAGGGAAGGACAAAGCCGAAATTGTACGGCAAATGCTTTCCGGTCCTGTTACTACAGCCGTTCCGGCTTCCGTATTGCAACTGCATCCCCATTGCGAATGTTTGCTGGACGCCGACGCCGCTGAAAAAATTGTATAATTATCCACCTTTTAACTTATCAAAGATTTATGACACATCCCGCTAAACCGACAAATTATGTAATGCCTTTCATTACGATGGTCTTTTTATTCCTTATTATAGGTTTCCTGACCACAGCGAATGCACAGTTTCAGGGACCGTTGAAGGAAGCCTTTTTGAAAGGAGTAGGTGATTTGAAAAATACATTTGCCACGTTGATTACTTTTTCGTGGTTTCTCGCCTATCCCCTTTGCGGCGGAATTGGCGCGGCTTGGATAACAAAGTATGCGTACAAAGGGACATTGATTCGCTCGCTGTTTATCATGATAGCGGGATTGGGGTTGTTTTTCCTTTCCTCCTGGTTCACGGTACAATTTCCAAACGCCACATTGCAATTAGGGCAAAACGTAGTACCTTTCGGTTTTTTTATTTTCCTGTTGGGGTCGTTTGTTGTAGGCGCTTCCGCCACCATATTGCAAGTGGTTATCAACCCGTACCTGACCGCCTGTTTTATCAAAGGCACGCAGCCGGTACAGCGGTTAGCTATCGGCGGATCCGCTAATTCCATCGGCACCACCATTGCGCCATTCTTTGTTACCGGCATTGTGTTTGGCGGCGTAGCTATGGAAGATGTACAGGTCAGCCAGCTAATGATTCCTTTCCTGTCGCTGGTAGCCATTATTGCCCTCCTCGTTGTAGCGCTGTTCCGGTTGTCGTTGCCGGATATACAAGGAACCAAAGCGGAACGCGGCGAGAAATTGGAAAAAAGTATTTGGTCGTTCCGGCATCTGGCATTGGGCGTCATAGCCATCTTTTTCTACGTGGGCGTGGAAGTGTGTATCGGGGCGAACATCAACCTGTATGCAATAGAACAGGAGAAAATTGCCGGAGCGTTTTCTTTCTTCGGGAACAGTTCCCTCACCCTGTTCGGCATCAATTTTGCCATTCCGGCATTGATGGCTACGTTGTACTGGGGCGGTATGCTTGTCGGGCGGTTGGTCGGGAGTTCGCTGAAAACCGTTCACCCGCGCATACAATTGGTAACGACAACCGCTGTCGCCACTGCGCTTACTTTGTTATCCATTGGGTTTAACAATCCATGGTTATTGACCGCCGTGGGGCTATTCCATTCCATTATGTGGGGCGCTATTTTTACGCTATCGGTGGCAAAATTGGGAAAATATACTTCTGTAGCCTCCGGCGTATTCATGATAGGCGTAGTCGGCGGCGCAATCCTTCCGCTGTTACAGGGAGTCATAGCCGACGCTTTGGACGGTTGGCGGTGGTCGTGGCTCATCGTTATTTTCGGGGAATTATTTATGTTATATTATGCCCTGATAGGTTCACGTGTGTATCAGTCAGCGGAAGCGATTGATAAAACAATCAAAAATTAGAAGTCAAAAAATATGAAAAAACCTTTCGTTTCACGCTTCACGCCTTATGCTTTATGCCTGTTTATTGCCGGATGTTTCATACTTTCCGGTTGTCACAATAAAAAAGAACCTGTCCGGCTGGCGTTCATTTCCGGGATGCATCCGGTATTTGATACAGCCTTGTATGCCCCAGTGCTGGATGACTTCGACGGCGTTACATGGAAAGCCTACACCCACGAAGAGTCGCAGGAATTATTTAAACAGGAGAACAAAAACCAATATGATATAATTATTTTCTATGCCATTTGTTTGGAAGAATTGCCGGAAACAACCAAACAGGATATTATACAAGTTGTCAGCGAAGGGAAACCGGTATTTATCCTGCATGACGGATTGCTTACTTATAACACATGGCATGAATTTGCCAAAATTGCCGGCATGAAATATTTTATGAGCGAACAAACGGTTGACGGCGTGGCATACGGCGTGTCCACGTATAAGCACCAGCAAACAATTCCTGTAACGGTGGCTGATAAAGACCATTTCATAACGCAGGGCATGGACGAAACATTTGTGCTGCATGATGAAATTTATAATGGATTGTGGCAATCGCCCGGTATTCATGTGCTGTGGACAACCACTCATCCCGACTGTGTCCGCAATGTGATGTACACCTATGCTTACGGAAAAGCAAAAGTGGCCGGTATTATTATGGGGCATGGTCCGGGTATTTTCTTCGATAAAAACTTCCGGTTGGCTTTTCAAAGAACGGTGCGCTGGTTGGCGCAATAAAGGGTGAAAAGATGAAAATAAGTAAAACAAGTAAGAATGGATAAAACAGGTAAAATGGCTATTTCACCGACCCTCGCCGCGCGTAGCGCATTCATTGTCCGAAGGGCTTTCGCCCTGCTGCGTAGCAGCTTCGCCGCATGCAGCGCATTTACCCTGTTCATTTCTTTGCCTGTGGCGGGTTTTGCACAACTTCGCCTGGCGCAGGATTCGCTGTTGGAACAGCAAATTATACAATCGGGATTTATTCATAGCCCGCTGCCGCTGGATACGGCAAACGCTTATGACGCATGCGGGTTAAAGAAAAAAATACAACGCCGGGAGCCGGTGGTTATCCGGGCGGACTTAAATAATTGGACGCATACCGGACTGGGGGAAATGAGTTACTCCACAGGGAAAAGTTTTTCAGGCGCAGGGAGTTTGAAAATGGCTTTTCCGACATTTACGGGACAGCGCGCCAGCGGCTCGCCCGACGACCCCGATTATGCTACGTATGGACAATGCCGCGTGCATTTGGATACAAAAGGCGTTAATTGGGAAAAGTATAACCGGATTGTGTTCTATATTTACCCCGACGGGGAAGGCGCGCGTGTGGTGAACCTGAATTTTTCTTTTGAAAATAAAAATACCCTGCCGAAAGCCGGCGTTAACGTGGCGTCCGTTTCGCACCTGGTGAATTTAGTCAACGGGCAATGGAATCAGTGTTTCCTTGACATCGGCGAAGTGCGGCGCGACGAAGTGTCCGCCATCGGTTTCAGTTGCAGTATCAAAGGAAAAGACCGTACAACGGGCGAACAGTCCGTGTATTATATTGACAACATTGAATTGCAAGCCGTCGACGACCCCGAAATAGTGAGCGGCTGGACGCCCGGCAATAATAAACTGATATATTCTACTACCGGATATTCGGTAAACGGGCAAAAAACCGCCATCGTAAACAGGAGCGGCAAACCGCGCGCTAATAATTTTCAGTTATTAGACGCCGCAGGAAACACTGTTTTTAATGGCGCCATCACACGCGAAACAACTACGCTCGGCACATTTGACATCGCCGATTTTACCACATTCCGCCTTCCGGGCGCTTTTCGGCTTAAAGTGGAAGAACTCGTCACGCCTCCCTTTCAAATCGGCGGCAATATTTGGGAAAACTCCCTTTGGCGCGTGCTGAACTTTATCTTTTGCCAACGTTGTGGCTATCCTGTGCCCGGCAAACATGGAACGTGTCATTTAGACCTGTTCTCCAAACATGACGGAAAGATGATTTCCTACGCCGGCGGCTGGCACGATGCCGGCGACCTATCCCAACAAACGCTGCAAACCGGCGACGTAACCTATGCCTTGTTGGAAGCCTATGCCAAACTGAAAGGAAAAAATCAGCCCTTAGCCATGCGGTTACTCGAAGAAGCCGAATGGGGCTTGGAATTTATCCTGCGCAACCGTTACGGCGACGGATACCGCGCCAGTAGCGTCGGATTACTTATATGGCAAGACGGCGTCGCCGGCACGCTCGACGACATTTCATCCGTGCGGGTACAAAACCTTGCATTCGACAATTTCCTTTATGCCGCCTACGAAGCATACGCCGCCATGACGATAGACCACGACCCGATGTTACAGGAATACCTGCAACGGGTAGCGAAAGAAGATTTTGAATTTGCCATGAAGCGGCATGCCGAAATAGGCTTCGGCGAGTTTATCCACCTTTACGAACATAGTTATAATACGTCCGAAAGCCAATACATGGCAACCATTTCATGGGCGGCAAGCATGCTCTACCAACTTACGGGCGAAACGGCGTACGCCGGAATAGCGGCGGATTATATCCGGTACACGCTCGCCTGCCAACGGAAAGAACCGCTAAATGACGCCAGCGGCATGCGCGGGTTTTTCTATCGCGATACCGCCCGGATATCCATTGTACATTACATCCACCAGTCGCGCGAACAAGTATATATGCAAGCATTGTCCCTGCTGTGTGAAACGCAGCCGCAACACCCCGAATATTCCCAATGGGCGGCTGCTATCCGTTTGTACGGCGATTACCTGAAAAAGCTGACGCCCTACACCGCGCCCTACGGCATGTTGCCCAGCGGCGTTTACCATTTGGATGAATACCGGGACACAACGGCTTTTTATCACCTGCACCTTTTCCCGCCCGACAATGCGAAGGAAAGATACGCCGCCCAAGTGAAGCAAGGCGTACCTTTGGACGGGCAGCATTATGTAAAACGGTTTCCCGTATGGTTTAGCATCTTTAACGGCAATACGGCAGTGCATCTTTCCATGGGCAAGGCGGCGGCGATTTGCGGGAAATTCCTGCGCGACGAAGAATTATTGCACATCGGGCAGGAACAATTATACTGGACGGTAGGGAAAAACCCGTTTGGGCAATCGTTGATATATGGCGAAGGACATAATTATCCCCAAATGGATAGTTTTTCTTCCGGCGAAATGACCGGTGAAATCCCTGTGGGCATCCGTTCACTCGGCGATGAAGATATTCCCTACTGGCCGGCAGTCAACAATGCCTGCTATAAAGAAGTGTGGGTTACCTCTGCCGGGAAATGGCTACTGCTCGCTACGGAACAGGTAGAATTATGAGTTAAGAACTATGAGGTATGAAGTGTCACGTCCTGAAAAAAGTTGACAGAGCTAAGAGTTAAGAGTGGCAAAAAGCCCATTCATGCCTTGTATTCGCGTGTATTGCCTCAGCCCATGCATGAAAAAGGCGTTGGTGTTTTTCATATTTTTCTACATTTTCCTGTACCGGGCGTTCAATATTTTCTACGGCATGTAAACGGTCTATATACTGATATCCGTTGCGGATACCGCAGGCATTGGCTGCCAGCGCGGCAGCGCCTACGGCGGCGGCATCCTGGTCGATGTTTGTTTTAATAATGTTTTGATTGTATACATCCGCAAAAATTTGCCGCCAGACTTTGCTTTTGCTTCCGCCGCCGCAAATCAACATATCTTTTTCCAGCGCCACCTTTGATTTTAACGTTTCCAGCACTTCTTTCAATGCCATTGCGATACCTTCCATAGCCGCACGTATTAAATCTTCCCGCGTATTTGCCAACGATAACCCGAAGAATCCGCCGCGCATATCCGGACTGGGTTCCTGTGCGCTTCCTCCTGCAAGGGAAGGATTGAACAGCACGCCATGACTGCCCACCGGCACCTTGCCGGCTATCCGGGTCATTTGTTCATAAGCGTTTTCGTCGGGCGTCATGTCCCTGCATAAATGGTCGCGCACCCAACGGAAGGAACTGCCGGCGGAAAAAATAGAAACGCCCGACGTATAATATCCTTTTTTAGCATGGGCAAAAACAAACGGGCGGGCTTTCGTGTCCAATACCGGCGTGGTAGAAGTTACGGCAATCCAGCTTGACGAACCCAGCGAGGTATAGATGCGTCCTTCCCCGAGCCCGCGCGCGCCCAAAGCCATGCAAGTGTTATCTACCGCGCCGCATGCCACCGGCGTGCCTTCGGCTAACCCGGCGGCTATAGCCGCTTCCCGCGTAACCTGTCCTATAATTGCGTCGGAAGGAAAAATAGCAGGGAAAACCTGTTTATTGATACCGGCTGCATCAAAAAAACGGTCTTCATACGCCCACCGGTGCAGGTTGAATACGCCAAACCCGGACGCATACGAGGGATCGGTACATTTTATGCCTGTCAGTTTATAATTGATATAATCTTTTGAGCCCAGCACTTTGTCGATATTTTGATATACTTCCGGTTGATGTTTTTTTATCCACATAAGTTTAAGGATAGAATAACATTCGGCAGGGTCGCCGTTGCCTGTCGTCATATACCAGTCTTCATAGGGAAGGTTGGCAAAGAAGTCACCTGCACAGTCGCCGGCTCTTGTATCACTCCATATCGGGACATACTCCGTCAATAATTCCCCTCTTTTGTTTAATGGAGCTACCACAAGGCTGTGTCCCGATAAGGCAATGCAGGCAATATCGCGGGATGAAGACCTGCTTTTATTCAAAACTGTTTGTGTAGATTGGCAAACCGCGTTCCACCAATCCTGTGGACGCTGTTCATGTTGTTTGCTTTGGGGATAAAAGGTTGTATACGGTATAAAAGTCCCGGTTATTGATTTTCCGTTTTCATCAAACAGGACGGTTTTTATTCCGCCGGTACCCAAATCATAAGCGATAATTTTCATTTTAAGAAAACGTGGAGATATCAATACCTTCCGGTAAAGCCAGCGCTTCTTCCATAATATGAATGGACGCCGCAAGACCGATACCGAACCGGTCGGCGCCTTTTTTGTACATCCGTACCAATGTTTGCAGGTCGCGCACGCCTCCCGCCACTTTCAGTTTAATGGTGTCGCCAATGGCTTTTTTCATCACTTCCACATGGTGTATCGTTGTTGGATTGGCGGAAAAGCCCGTGCCCGATTTTACATAATCGGCGCCGGCGTCCATGACAATCCGGCAAGCGTCGCCAATCTCTTCATCCGTGAGCAGCATGGCTTCAATAATGACTTTAAGCGAGCTGCTTTTGCATGCATACCGTACGGCTTTGATATCTTCCAACACCTCGTTATACCTTTTGGACTTCAGCCAGCCGACATTCATTACCATGTCCACTTCGGCAGCGCCTAAACTTTCGAAATAATGCGCTTGCGCTACTTTGATAAAGGTTGTTTCCTGTCCGGAAGGGAATGATAAAGAAACGCCGAAAGCCGTTTGCGTTCCTTTCAATTCTTTACGCAACAGTTCATAATAAGCCGGCCAGGCAAAGGCGCAACCGAAGCGGTATTTCTTGCATGCCTCAATCAACTTATTTACGTCTTCATACGACGTATCTAATTTTAATGTGCTGGCGTCTATCAGATAGGCGACGTCTGCCGCCGCCAGGATGGATTTTCTTATTTCTTTCATTTTTATTTGTTTTAATCAGGTATGTAATTCTGTTAATTTTCCCATTGTTTTGCGGATTTCCTTAAAAAGTTCCGCATAGGATTTATTAAAGGCGACACAGCCTACCGGTTGTTGGCGAATCATCAATTCTTCGCAATTCATGCATTGCGTGCAGTATTTGATTTCCTCTTCGCGGCCTTCTTTCAGTTTTAGCGGGGTGAACGGGTCGGCAAAAGATTGCCGTCCCAGACCTATCATATCCATCATTCCGTCGCTGATGCAACGGGCGCCCATGGCAAAAAGGGAAGACTTGCCGGGCGCTATAAACAGGAGTTTATTTTTCTTTCCCCTGAAAGGCGAGAACGAAGAACCAATCACCACCGTTTCGGGTTTCAACGCCTGCTTCATCATATTGGCGAAGTAAAAATGAAGGTAAGCCAGGTAAGGCTCGTCCTGCACGGCTTCCATATAGTTCATGCTGGCGTGTACATTCCCCAGCGATTCCACAAAATAGCTTGCCCCGCGCGCTTCCAGCCCTTTGAGCAAATCAATGGATTCCGTTAAGTCCATCAAAGGCGAATCCGGACCGGCCGACCCGCAGCCGCCGGGAAACCCTTCCCATACGGAAACTTTTGACCCGATAAGGAAGTTTTTATCATTAACTCCTTTCCGGATGCGTTCCATCAAATCATAAGCAAAGCGGGATCTGTTTTCCCATGCGCCGCCATACTTCCATTTACGGTCATTATAAGGTCGCAGGATTTGGGAGCCAAGGTAACCATGGCAGAATTTTAAGTCAATCCCGTCCGCGCCTGCGGCTTGTGCAATCTTTGAAGATAGCACAAACTGGTCGATGATGTGATCTACTTCCTCTTCGGTAAGCAAATCCCCGCCCTTGCCGTAAATCGGCTTTACCGTGACGCGGCGTGAAAATTCCGGTTCGCTGATTTCACCAGAATGGGTCAATTGAAATACTATTTTTACTTTCGGGTGAATGCTTTTCAGGTGTTTGATGAACTTTGCCAACGGTTTCTCATTTCTCGGCATGATTTCAAGTTGCGTTTTCCGGGCGCGGCTTTCGTTGGTAACCGTGATGGCTTCGAGGTCAACAAAACCAAAGTTCCCTTTGTACAGGTTTTCATACCGCCGGTACGTACGTTCCGTAGGATTTCCTTCCGTATCGGAATCCACACACTCCATAGGTTGGGCAAAGAACCGGTTTATACACTCGTGATTGCCTATCCTGACAGGAGACCATAAGATTTCTTTATAATCCATACAAATATCCGGTTATTTATAAAGGATGATACGTTCTTTGATGCCGGGCGCTACCAGTACTTTCACTAAATTAGGATTGGTACGCAATTCTTTCAGGGCTATTTCCAATTCTTCCAGCGGGACAATCATGGAAATCAATGGGCGCGGGTCAATCCGGTTATATTGTAACAGCTTGATGGCGTCTTCCCAGTCATTCCCGATGCCGGCGCAACTGCCCGATACTTTCTTTTCCTGCAGCACGAACTGTACAGGAGGTATGCGTGCATAATCATCATCGGCGCAGATACCGAATGCTTCCAATTTACCTCCTTTGCGCAGCATTTTGAAAGCCTGTTCATACGTAGCGGGCGTGCCTACCGCTTCCAGCACATAATCTGCGCCAATCCCGCCGGTCAGTTTCATTACTTCTGCCACCGCATCCGGCGTTTCCTTGATGTTGATCACATAGTCTGCGCACATTTGTTTGGCGGTGTTTAAGCGTTCCGTATTATCGCCAACAACGATGACCGGGGCGGCGCCGCGAAGTTTTGCCAACGCCCCATGTATGACGCCCAGTCCGCAACCTATGATAACAATGCTGCTGGCTATTTTCAAATCCATTGCCTTTGCCGCATGCAAACAAGCGGTCAACGGTTCGATAAAAGCCGCACTGTAATCATCTACGCTTCCGGGAAGGATATAGCAGTTTTCCCAAGGCGCTTTTACATATTCGGCGAACGCCCCAGAGGTATGTATCCCTATCTGCGTAAAGGTTTCGCACAAGAGGCGGTCGCCCCGCCGGCAGTAGTAACAGGTTCCGCACGTGAGGCAAATGTCGGCTGCCACCCGGTCGCCCTTTTTAAATTTCTTCACATGGCTGCCTGTTTCTTCAATGACTCCCCAAAATTCATGCCCGGTGGTTAAAGGAAGAAGGGCTGCCTCATCAGCGTATTTACCGGTATAAGCGCCCCAGTCGGAGCCGCAAATGCCGCAATATTTTACTTTTATAAGCACTTCGTTTTCGTTGATTGCAGGAATGGCCACTTCGTGCAACTCCAACCTGTTTGGCTCCATTAGAACCTGCGCCCTCATTGTTTTCATAGTAATATTATTTATTTTTGAAATAACTTGTCTGTACGCGCTTCATAAGGCGCTTTAATCATCAACGGTTTTAAGAAAGCAATGGTTTTCTCTACCCCGTCTTCGATACTCATGGTGACGTCCTCGTGCTCGTAATTGTATGCGCCGTCGAAACCCACCATATACAATTCGGTTATAATCTTTTTCCAGTCAATACTTCCCCAGCCGGGTATCCTGAAACGCAAGGAGCGGTCTAACCGTCCCCATTCCCCCTGCATCATCAACCCGCCCTTCATCATATTGTGTTCTACAAGTTCGCAATCTTTTGCATGCACCGCCACAATCCGGTCGCCCAATTCATCAATAAATGTTTGCAGGTTAATACCCGACGTCAGCAAATTCGCCGGGTCAAAATTGATACCGTAACTCGGATGATAGCCGCATAACTCCAAACACCTTAATGCCGTGTGCGTGTCATATATAATATTGTTCGGATGAGGTTCGAAAGCAACCTTTACGCCGTATTCTTTAAATTTATCGAAAACCGGCAGGTAATTTTCTACAAACCGTTTTTCTTCCTCAGCCCACCCGCCGGGATATGGCCAATCATTGATATGTCCGAAATTTTCAATGCCCGAAAAGGCGACGACTACCGGAACTTCAAGCGCATTGGCAAGCTGTGCCGATTTAATAAGGCTTTTTTTCCCATATTCCCTTTTTTCTTCCTTCGTTCCGGGACAGATACTGTCCGTATCTACCCCATAGGGACCTAATACCAGAAGGGATTCGGGATGATTGCTGATTGCCGACAATTCAAGCCCGTAGCTATGAACCATTTTTTTAAACTTCGCCGCTTCGCCCGGCTGTAATAATTGCCCGCTATCAATTTGCCCGTTATCTTTGTAGGAAGGAATTTCAATGGCTTCATATCCCTTGCCGGATACAATTTTACAGACTTCCTCAACCGGTTTGTTGGAATAATTTACGATACAAAATCCGATTTTCATCGCTTCATTTTTTTTAGCACAATATTACCTGAAATTCCTTTACAGATGGTTTAATTGCTAACAAAAAATGTTTGTTTATTGTTAATCTCACACAATTTACTTCCGGAAAATCGCCGGTTTTCCGGAACAGTATTCAGATTTAACAAAAAACAAACTTTTTATGTGAAAAATTCCACCCCTGAAAACAATGGTTGCATTTACTACTTGAATCTGTCTTATTTGCGAAG
>JAITIL010000163.1 GCA_031279475.1 Prevotellaceae bacterium
TTTGGAACGGCGAAATCGGCGAAATCGTAAAGGTTGAAGCTGCGACCGACCGCCCCATTTGGCCGCAAGGATTGGAAACGCCTGCTAAAGCGGACAAAATTCCTTCTACCTTGAATTGGGATTTATTCTCCGGCCCGGCCGAAGTGCGTCCCTACAATGCTATTTATCACCCGTGGAACTGGCGCGGATGGTGGCTTTACGGTACCGGCGCATTGGGCGACATGGCGTGCCACATCCTGCATCCGGTATTCAAGGCGTTGAAATTAGGCTATCCGATTAAAGTTGAAGGTTCCTCTACCCAATTGCTGAAAGATTGCGCACCGCAGGCACAGCATGTCAAACTGACGTTCCCCGCCCGCGAAAACCTGCCGAAAGTGGCGATGCCCGAAGTGGTTGTGCATTGGTATGACGGCGGCATGATGCCCGACCGTCCGGTTGGCTTCCCCGAAGGCAAGCAACTGATGGGAAACGGCGGCGGACTGGTGATTTTCCACGGAACGAAAGACACCTTGATTTGTAACTGCTATGGCGCAGACCCGTGGTTGTTGTCGGGCCGTACGCCCAGTGCGCCGGAAGTATTGCGCGAAGTAGAGGAAAGCCACGAGATGGATTGGGTGCGCGCCTGCAAGGAAAGCGCAAACAACCGCGTGAAAACGGCGTCCGACTTCTCGGAAGCAGGCCCGTTCAACGAAATGGTGGTGATGGGCGTGTTGGGCGTTCGCCTGCAGGCCCTGAACAAGGAACTGCATTGGGACGGCGAAAACATGCAATTCACCAATATTGGCCCCAGCGAAACAATAAAAATGAAAATCAGCGACGGGTTCAGCATTAAAGATGGACACCCAACATGGAAGCCAACAGAAACCGAGCCCCAAAATGCGCAAGCGTTCGCTAACGAAATGATTAAACACACATATCGCGATGGATGGAAATTACCGGACATGCCGTAATAGTTAATAGTTGAGAATTTAATGATAATATTTAAAAATTTAACAATATGAAAAAAATTACTTTAGTACTCAGTTGTATAGTGGTTGCAGGCGCCTTTGTTGCCTGTGGTGGTGGTGCAACAGCGCCAGCCTATACCGTATTGGACAAACCGGCGGTTGATCTTTCTACATTTCCTGTGGACGAGCAAGGCTACATCGTGCTCTTCGATGGACAAACATTCAACGGCTGGCGCGGCTATGGAAGAGATGACGTGCCAGGAAAATGGACGATTGAAGACGGCTGTATCAAATTTAACGGCGCCGGCGGCGGAGAAGCGCAGGCAACCGATGGCGGCGATATTATCTTCAACCACAAGTTCAAAAATTTTGAACTGTTGCTGGAGTGGAAAATCTCTAAAGGCGGAAACTCCGGTATCCTTTACCTGGCGCAGGAAGTAGAAACGAAAGACAAAGACGGCAACGCGAGATTAGAACCGATTTACATCTCGTCGCCCGAATTTCAATTGCTGGATAACGAAAACCATCCTGATGCTAAATTGGGCAAAGACAACAACCGGCAAGCCGCCTCGCTGTATGACATGATTCCGGCCGTTCCGCAAAATGCAAAACCGTTCGACGAATGGAATGAAGCAAAAATAATGGTATATCAAGGCACGGTGGTGCATGGGCAAAACGGCGCAAATGTAGTGGAATACCACTTGTGGACGCCCCAATGGACGGATTTGTTACAAGCCAGTAAATTCAGCGAAAAAGCATGGCCGCTGGCCTTTGAACTGCTGAATAACTGCGGTGGAAAAAATCACGAAGGCTTCTTCGGATTGCAAGACCACGGCAACGACATTTGGTTCCGTAATATCCGTATTAAACTGTTGGATTAAAAAGTGGAGCGTAAGGAAAGGCTTAAAATTGGAGTCATAGGTTTTGGACGCATGGGGCAACTATATGGCAGGGAACTCTTGAAAAACCCGCTGTGGGAGGTGGCTTATATCTGCGACACAGGTGTTACTGCCAGAAAGTTGGCCGCAGATATGGTGCCCGGCGCTACCATTATCGATGACGAAGACAGAATATTTGCAGACCCGACGATAGATGTCGTCGGGTTATTTGCGTTGGCCGATTCGCGTCCCGCGCAACTATACAAGGCGCTGAAAGCCGGTAAGCATGTGCTGGTGGAAAAACCGGTGGCCGGCGACATTAAAACGGAGTGGGATATAGCCGATGCCCTGGCAAAAACAGACCGGATGGTAGCCGTTAACATGTTTAACCGCAATGCGTGGTACCATAAAATGATGATTGATTTTATCCGCTCGGGAGAAATGGGCGAATTGGCCATCATCCGGATTGCCCACATGACCCCGGGACACATGCCGCAGGAAGGCCACGGGCCGGAAGGGCCGTGCTTCCACGATTGTGGCATGCACTACGTAGACGTCGCCCGCTGGTATGCCGGCAGCGATTACGATACATACCATGCGCAGGGCGTCAGGATGTGGAGCTATACCGACCCCTGGTGGGTGCAGGTACACGGCGCTTTCCAGAATGGCGTGGTATTCGACATTACGCAAGGGTTTGTGTATGGCCACATGGCGCAGGTGCAGACGCATAATTGCTACGTGGATGTGATTGGCACAAAAGGCGTCGCCCGCTTGAAATATGACTTCAAAACCGCTACGGTGGACCTGCACGGCGTGCACGACACCATCACAAAAACCAACGATTTCAACGATAAGAAAATTGACATCCTGGTAGATGTGTTTGCAAAGTCGGTGCTTGCAGGGAAGAATTTGGGCTATCCCACCGTGAAGGACAGTGTGATTGCCTCCGACATGGCATGGAAAATGTTTAACAATGCCGTTGAAAACGGCGCGCCCTGTATCGGTAAACCGGAAGAGATGGATGAAATCCTGGCCCGCCGCAGGGCCATGAAACAGGGCTACGGGCTTCCGCTGTGGCAGATTATTGACGAATACGCGGCAAACGGAAACGGCGGCGTATCCTGAAATTTTTGAAATGGTGATAAAACAATTTTTAAATAAATAAACAATGAGAAAATTACTTTTGTTATCTGTCGTTGCATTGCCTTTGTGGATGGCATGTGCAACCGCTCCGGCGGCGCAACAGCTGCCGAAGAAAGACGTCGCCCTGCAACTTTACTCGCTGCGCGATGATTTCGGAAAAGATTTCAACGCTGCCATTAAAAAGGTAGCAGAGGCCGGCTACACCGCCATAGAAGCAGCCAGCTATGGCGACGGGAAGTTCTATGGCAAAACGCCGGAGGACTTTAAAGCCGCTGTGGAAGCCGCAGGAATGACCGTGCTGTCGTCGCATACGACAAAATTATTGTCGGAAAAAGAACTGCGCTCCAAGAATTTCGCCGAGTCGCTGGCCTGGTGGGACGAGGCTATTGAGGCGCACTTAGCCGCCGGTATGAAGTACATCGTGGCGCCCTGGATGCCTGTACCCAAAACGCTTGCCGACCTGCAAACGTATTGCGACTATTACAACGTCATCGGGAAAAAGTGCAAGGAAAAGGGGCTGTTGTTCGGCTATCACAACCATGCGCACGAATATACCAAAATCGAGGACGTGCTGATGTACGACTACATGCTGGAGTACACCAACCCCGACCTGGTGTTCTTCCAAATGGACGTGTACTGGACCGTGATGGGACAGCGAAGCCCGGTGGAATATTTCCAAAAATACCCCGGACGGTTCACCCTGCTTCACATCAAAGACCACAAGGAATTGGGACAAAGCGGCATGGTGGGCTTCGACGCCATCTTTAAAAACACCGATACCGCCGGTACGAAATTCCTGATTGTGGAAGTGGAACAATACAATTACACGCCTGCAGAAAGTGTTAAACTCAGTTTGGATTACCTGCTTAATTGCCCGCTGGTAAAGGAAAGTTATAAATAATAATTCTCCGGGCATACGGACGTATGCGCAAGTCGGTTTTTGTTAAGAAATGTCCTGTTTCAGGCGGGCAGGGATGGCAAAAAGGTCATAATCGCTGGCAGCGGTCACTTTAACCTCATAAAACCGGCCAATGACAAGGCCATCGGCTTTGACAAACACCTCCGTATCCACCTCCGGCGAATCGTATTCCGTGCGGCCTGCAAAATATTCGCCCTCCTGCCGGTCGATAATCACCTTATATGTTTTACCGGTTTTCGCCCGGGCTTGTTGTGCCGAGATAGTCGTCTGAATAGACATAAGCTCCTCTCGTCGAGCCTGCTTTACATCATCGGGAATCGTATCTTTAAAATGTTTGGCGCCGTAAGTGTCTTCTTCTTCGGAATAACAAAACACGCCGAGCCTTTCGAATTGCATGTCGCGTACGAATGTTTTTAGCGCCTCAAACGCTTGCTCGTCCTCGCCGGGATGCCCCACAATGAACGTTGTGCGGATGGCGATGCCGGGCGCCTCGCGCCGCAAGCGTTCCACCAACGCCCGTGTCTGCACGCCGTCGACGCCCCGCCGCATGTTGCGCAACACCGCGTCCGACACGTGTTGCAGGGGAATATCAATGTACTTGCATACCTTGGGATTGTCGCGCAACACGGCAAAAAGGTCTTCGGGAAACTGCGCGGGATAAGCGTAGTGGAGGCGTATCCACTCCACGCCCTCTATTTCGGAAAGCGACTGTAGCAGCGCGGCAATGCGGCGCCGGCCATACAGGTCGAGGCCGTAATACGTAGTATCCTGCGCCACCACCAGCAGTTCTTTCACTCCTTGCGCCACAAGGCCGGCAGCCTCGTCGAGCACCTGTTGCTCGGGCACCGACACGTGGTTGCCGCGTATGAGGGGGATGGCGCAATAGGAACACCGCCAGTTGCAGCCTTCGGAAATTTTAAGATACGCATAATGTGGCGGGGTAGTGAGTTGCCGCGCCTGTTGCAGGGCAGGTTGCCACAAGGCATGGAGCGCCGCCAGTATCTTTCCAGCTTCATCCACGCCAAAAAAGGCGTCGACTTCGGGTATTTCCTGCTGCAAGGCCTCCCTGTAGCGCTGCGACAGGCAGCCGAACACGTAAATCGTGCGAATGCGCTTTTTCTTTTTCGCCGCCACAAACGACAGGATGGTGTCTATCGATTCTTTCCTGGCGTCGCCGATAAAACCGCAGGTGTTGATGATTACAATTTTTGCCGTGGGGTCGTTGCTGTCGTGCACCACGCGGTAGCCGGCGGCCGAGAGTTGTTTCATCAATCGCTCGGAGTCCACCAAATTTTTGGAGCAACCCAATGTGACGACATTAATTTTCGGGAATAAAGTCATGAGGTAAAAAAACGATACTTTTTTGTAAATAGGAATGAACGGCGCCGTCTTCATGCTCCAGCAGCAAGGCGCCGGCAGGCTCCACCGCCACAATTTGCGCACGGAAACAGTTGACCCCGGCCTGATACCACGCCCACTGGCGATACCGGTAAAGGACGTTCAGGTAGCGTGCGGGCAAGGTATTGAAGTCACTTTCATAGTAACGGGAAATAGCGGCAAGCAGCCCTTTCAGTACCGTATTAAGGTGATATTCTTTTTTCATTACGGTGCACATGGAAACGGCTTGGGGCGCCTGGCCAAAATATTGCTGGTTCACATTAAGTCCCACTCCTGCAATGGTTGCGCTGATGTATTCACCGCACACGTGATGCTCGAGCAACAGGCCTGCGATTTTCTTTTCGCCCACATAAATGTCGTTTGGCCATTTGATTTGCGCCGGCAGTCCCTCGTCGCGCAGGTACATGCACACGCCCAGCGACACCGCCTGCGAAAGCAAAAACTGGGCTTCAGCCTTGAAGCGCACAGGCCGGAACAATATCGAAAATAAAAGATTCTTTCCTGCTTCACTCTCCCAGCGGTTGTCCTGTTGTCCCCTGCCGGCATGTTGAAATGCGGCCACCCACACCGCGCCATGCGGCGCTTCGCACAAATGCCGGGCGGCTTCATTATTCGTGGAATCTATTTCCGCTAAGAATGTTACAGGACTTTCAACAGGCGTTTTCAACATAAAAAGTTATTAGTTCCATTATTTTTATTACTTTTGCAACTTTATGGCTAAATAATATGACAAAAGTAGCAAAAAAACAATGAACGGAACTTTACCAAACGCCAATAATTCTAAAAATCCTCAAAAACAGGGGGGTAATCCGCTGCCGGGCGGAAAGAAGCCGCGTTTCAACCCGCTATGGATATATCTTATCCTTATCTCCTTTCTGCTTTACCTGTGGGTATTCAACAACGACAGTAATCCGGTGCAAATACAATGGCTCGACGTCAAAGAAAAAATGATGCCGGCCGGCGATATCGAAAAAATAACGCTGATCACCAACCTTAATCATGTAGAGGTACATGTGAAGAAAGACAGTTTGTACAAGTATAAAAAATATTTCGGCTTTAAGGAAACGAATCATATCGTAGCGCCTCAGTTTTATTTTGTAATTCCTTCTATGTTCGACGCCGACACGAAATTCGGGGAAGCGCGCCAGCAGTTGCCCGACGGCAAAAAATTCAGTATTGAAACAGCCGAACGGCGCGATTATTTCGGGCGTATTCTCGAATGGTTGTTTGTTCCGGCGCTGTTGCTGTTTGTGTGGCTGTTCATGTTTCGCCGGATGTCGGGTGGCGTGGGCGCGCCGGGCGGCGGGATATTCAGCGTGGGGCGCTCGAAAGCGCAACTGTTCGACAAAGATCACAAAAACAAAATCACATTCCAGGATGTGGCCGGCCTGGAAGAGGCGAAAGTGGAAATCATGGAAATTGTGGATTTCCTGAAAAACCCGAAAAAATATACCGAGTTGGGCGGAAAGATACCGAAAGGCGCGCTGCTGGTAGGCCCGCCGGGCACAGGAAAAACCCTGCTGGCGAAAGCGGTGGCCGGCGAAGCCAATGTGCCGTTCTTTTCGCTCTCGGGCTCCGATTTTGTGGAAATGTTTGTGGGCGTGGGCGCCTCGCGGGTGCGCGACCTGTTCCGCCAGGCCAAAGAAAAAGCGCCGTGTATCGTGTTCATTGATGAAATCGACGCGGTGGGACGCGCTCGCAGCAAGAACGGCGGATTTACTTCCAACGACGAACGCGAAAACACCCTGAACCAGCTGCTCACCGAGATGGACGGCTTCGGCTCAAACAGCGGCGTTATCATCCTGGCGGCCACCAACCGCGCCGA
>JAITIL010000034.1 GCA_031279475.1 Prevotellaceae bacterium
GCGTTATACTTCTATTTAGTTGAGGTATGTAACATCTGTCGCTGGAAGAATCCTTTCAAGCGGAACAATGCTAAAATCGAAGCGGATTTAAGCATATCTTTTAATACCCTTAAAAATGCCCGCAATAAGCTACAACAATGTGATTTGATTAGTTTTAAAACAACTAACGGAAGTGCTAATGTGATATATACCTTATCAAAATTTGACAAGGTTACTTATAAGGTCTGTGACAAGGTAGGTGATGAGGTTAGTATCGTGGTAGGTGATGAGGTTTTGTCGAGTAAAGATAAACGAAAGATAAATAAAACTAAATTCCCCCCTATAGTCCCCCCACAAGGGGGGGATGGGGGAGCGCCTCCGAGTGATAAATTTTTGAATTTTAAAAAATGGATATCCGAGAACGCGCCCCGTGTGGAGCAGTTGAAACAACCATTTACGGAACGTGAATACACGGAAATATTTGCAAAGTGGAAGCGTGAAGACGTGCTGAATGTTTTGGTAGAAATGCACAACTACAAGCCGCTGATGAAGAAAAATATATCGGCATACTTAACCGCCAATAACTGGCTAAAACGAAGAGAGAATGATGAAAAAACCAATGAAAAACCAAAAGCCCCATATATCACCGACTGACATTGCAGGCATTGAGACAGGTAAAATGCCGCCCCATTCAAATGAACTTGAAAGGGCGTTGTTAGGCGCGTTACTGTTGGAACGTGACGCCATTGATGAGGTGCGAAACATTCTTGAACCTGAATGTTTTTACAATCGAAATCACGAGGTTATTTACCGGGCGATATTGCGTTTAAACGAACAACGTGAGCCGATAGACTTATTTACGGTAGCCGATGCATTGAAACGGACTAATGAGCTTGATGAAATTGGCGGAAATAACTGTCTTTCAAAACTAACCTTAGAAGTTGGAAGCGCTGCGCATGTAAAATATCATGCACAAGTGATTTTTGAAAAATACATCTTGCGGAGGTTTATTCAAACAGGCCATCAAATTTTTGAAGCAGGATTTAATGAATTTGTTGATGTAGACGAAACACTGTCCATAGTAGAACAGGAAATAAACAAAATTGCCATGCAAATAGCCGGGAAAATGGATATTTCGCATGTCAGACAAGTATTACCTGCTGCGTTAGATGAGGCTTACCGGCGGATAGAAAACATCCGTACCGGTAAATGCTCCGGTGTATGTAGTGGATTGATTGATTTGGATAAAATCACAAACGGTTGGCAGAAATCAAATCTTGTTATACTTGCCGCTCGCCCGGCGATGGGAAAAACGGCCATGATGCTGCATTTTGCGAAATCCGCCGCCAAAGCCGGCCATGCGTCGGTAATCTTTTCTCTTGAAATGTCAAATACAAGCCTTACAAACCGGCTTATCCTATCGGAAAGCGATATATTGCCCGACCGTTTCCGGAGCGGGTATATGAGCAATGACGACATCGTGCAAATGGAACGAGCCGCAGGAATTATTGAAAAATTGCCGATTTACATTGATGACAATAGCGACGTGCCAATGGGCCGTATTCGTGCGCTGGCACGCGCATTACACAAGCAAAAAAAGTGTGATATTGTATTTATTGACTACCTGCAATTATGCCGCGAAAAAGGCACAGACAACCGGAATCGTGAGCAAGAAGTATCGGCAATGAGCCGCGAGGCAAAGATATTAGCGAAAGAATTGGATGTGCCGGTTATTCTGTTATCACAACTTAGCCGTGATGTTGAAAAACGACAAAAAAACGGAGTTCCGCAATTGAGCGACCTGCGCGACAGCGGGGCTATTGAACAAGATGCTGATATTGTTATTTTCGTTTACCGCCCTGCCTATTATGGCGTACAAGTTGAGGACAAACACGGAAATCAGGTAAACACTGAAAATTATGGAGAATTGTTGGTTGAAAAACACCGTGATGGCGCTTGCGGGCGGGTAAAATTCCGGCATAATGTAGGAATGACCAGAATAATGAACTATGGGACTTGTGATAGTAGTACGCAAGATATTTCAGTAAGTAATAATTTTAATAACGTACCATTTTAGTTAAAGAGGAAATAATATGGAAAATTTAGCAAGCGAAATACAACGAAGGGCGAATAGGCAAAATATATCCATGGCGGAACTATGCCGAATGGCGGGCATGTCCAGGCGGTGGTTTGAATGCTTTAAAAAACGCACCCCAAAATCGGTTGATGCGTATTTAAAAATTGACGAACAATTAAAAATTTTAGAACAAAAAAATCAAAACAATGAAACCAATTGAATTTAAAGAACAAAATCGGGTGTTAACAAAGCCTAAAAACATGACCGATGAACAATGCCAGTCACTGCCCGTGCATGCTGCTGAAGGTGTATGTACGTCTTGTTGGAAAATGACATTTAAAGAGCGTTTAAATGCCATATTGTTTGGGAAAATATGGGTAGGTGTACTGACAGGGACACCCTCACAACCACCCATTTCCGTACAGTGTCGAAAAATAATTTTTACGGGGGGGGTGGAATAATGGAAACTGATGTGTTATTAACCCCGCCGCCCGATAGTGTAGCGGGCGTATTTGCCGACAGGTATTTTCTGAAGCATTTACACGCCGAAATCGAACGGATAAAATCACATAATGGCATTGTGTTGAAAGAGGGCAAGAAGTTTAAGCGTAGCCCGTATGACACTTTACAGGATTGCGGAGTAATGGAGGTACAATATGTCATTGATGAATATGTGAGGATAAAGCAGAAGAACTCAAAATTTCCGTTCGGTTGCCGCAATGCAGTGTTACTTATCGTAGCGAAAGCCACACATGAAATGTATGACACGTATCGCAGAATTAACTGTATGACTGAAAAAACAAAATCATGAAGATATATTTCACCACAGAGAAGAAAGGCGAAATTGAACGCATAATGCGACAATTTGAAAAACAACTTTCCCGGCAAGAAATATTAAAGAGCGCTGCGCAAGGCATCAACAGTGCCCTTGCGCGTTCTATACCGCGTGTAAATAAGCAGGTAAAGAAAGAGTATAATATTTCTCAAAAATACCTTTCACGCATGGCAGAGGTGCGCCCCAAAGCGAATAGCTACAACTTATATGGCGGTATCCATATAAATGACAAACGCTTACCGCTAATAGCATTTAAGCCAAAGCAACGCGGTTCGTCAATATCTGTTAGCATACATAAAGGGAAAACAATAACCATCCGGGATTCTTTTATTGCAACAATGACGAGCGGGCATACAGGCGTATTCAGCCGTGGGCTCTATGATAAAAAGGACTTTATCACGGAACGTAAAAAAACAGCGAGCGGAAAAATACGGATAACGCAAATACATTCATCGTCTGTATTTGGTATGGGTATTTCGAGAGGCGTTGCCTACGATGTTCAAACATTCATGGGTGCAGAGGCCGTTGCCCGCGTGGAGGGGATACTGAGAAGTAAAGTTGAGAAAATTGCAAAAAAATAATAGGTTCTGTCTTACCAACGTAAAGGGGGTAGTAAGCACCGCGTTTTTTCGTTAGTTAGTAAAAGATTTTTATATACTAAACTGTAAATCAGCATACTATAAATTTAATATATTATGAAGAAAAAAAAGACACCGAAAGGTTGGATAAAATTATCGGAGTTTGAGCGCCTGACCGGCATGACCAGCCGCACCGTTGCCCTTGCCATTAGTAAAGGGAAAATACCAGAGAAATGTACAAAGCGAGTAGGGTGCGGAGCGACTTCGCCGATATATATCGACCCGCAGGCGGCGGCGGTATGCTGGTATCAAAACCTAAATTCAAATCATCATCTTTCACGGACATTACGGAGTAACCTGTCAAAATACATACGGAGGTTTGCACCCGATATAGTAGGTGAAGGTGAGAAAAAGAACAAACAGGAAACACAGGAAAAGCCATCATTTGAAGAAGCCTTGCGGCGCGAAAAGACAGCAAAAGCAAAAACAGCAGAATTAGAATTAGCCGAAAGAGAGAGGTCGCTAATATCTAAAACAAGCGTCTATAATACCTTGTTCGATATTGGTAAACAGATACGCGATGCGTTGCTATCAATACCGGAGCGGGTGACTGATGACATTATCGCATCCGTTGAAAACAGGACAAAAGTACGTAATATCATTTACGATGCTATCGCTATGGAATTGGAGCAACTTTCCGAAATAAGCAAAAAATATGAATGATTATACCCATATACAAGGCTTGCTTGACGGCCTGCGGCCCGTTCCGCGTTTGACCGTATCGCAGTGGGCGGACATGTACCGCTACCTTTCACCCATTGCCTCGGCCATGCCGGGCAAATATAGCACCGACCGCACCCCCTACATGCGGAAAATAATGGACTGCTTGAGCGCCCATGAACCGTACAAAAAGGTGGTGTTTATGAAAGGCGCGCAAATTGGAGCCACCGAGGCCGGCAGTAACTTCATCGGCTACGTGATGCACATATCCCCTGCACCCATTATGATGGTGCAGCCAACCGAAGAAATGGTAAAGAAATTATCAAAGGGGCGCATTGATACGCTTGTTGAGGCTTGCCCTGAATTAAAAGAGCGGGTAGCCACAAAGAAAAGCCGCGACGGGGATAATACAATCACGCAAAAAAACTTTCATGGCGGCACGCTCTTTTTGGCAGGCGCCAACAGCGCGGCGGGCCTGCGCTCCGTTCCTGTCCGGTATCTTATCCTTGACGAGGTGGACGCCTACCCGCTCGATTTGGACGGAGAGGGGTCGCCCATTGACCTTGCCACCGCCCGTACCCGGACGTTCCCAAATAAAAAGATTTTCATCATCAGCACGCCAACCGTTAGCGGTGTGTCGGTCATTGAGCGGGAGTTTTTGGAAACAGACCAGAACTATTATCACGTTCCGTGCCCGCACTGCGGGAGCCTGCAAAAGCTGGTATTTGAACAACTGAAATGGGAAGACGGCAGGCCGGAAACGGCAAAGTATCGATGTGTCCATTGCGGGGCGCTGATTGAGGAACGGCATAAAAGCGAGATGCTAAAGAACGGCGTATGGATACCCGAAGTGCCGGAGCTCTCCAACTATGAAACAATAGGCTTTCACCTCAATTCCTTGTATAGCCCTTACGGTTGGCAATACTGGCGCGAGATTGCAGATGATTTCATGAAATCAAAAGACAACCAAAGCAAATTAAAAACGTTTATCAACACTACGCTCGGCGAAACATGGGCGGAGCGCGGCGAATCGCCGCCGTACAAGAACCTGTACAACCGTCGCGAAAGTTACCGTTTAAACGAAATCCCAAAAGATGTTTGTTTCCTTACCGCTGGCGTGGACGTGCAGCGTGACCGTATTGAACTGGAGATAGTAGGGTGGTGCGCTGACAAGCGTTCCTACTCTATCGACTACCGCGTCTTGGAAGGCGATACTGCTGGTACATCTGTATGGAACAAGTTGGCGGAAATAATTTCCGAACGCTGGGCACGTAGCGACGGTATAGAGTTCCCTATTCGGTTAATAGCCGTCGATACCGGATACAACACCTCGCACGTGTACGCCTTTTGCCGCCGCTTCGACGCTTCGCGCGTGGTTGCAATCAAGGGCCAAGATAATTTGGGCATGGCCGTGTCACCGCCCAAAACGATAGACGTTACTAAATCCGGTAAGCGTGTAGGTAAATTACGCCAATGGAACGTCGGCGTATCGTTTCTGAAAAGCGAACTGTACGCCGCCCTGCGGCTGGAGCGCGACGCTGACGGTAATCCGCCGCCGGGCTATTGCCATTTTCCCGAATACGACGAGCACTATTTTAGAGGGCTGACGGCGGAAGAACAGGTCAAAAAGATTGTACGCGGCTACCCACGCTACGTGTGGCAAAAGGTATATGAACGTAACGAGCCGCTTGACTGCCGCGTATATGCCCGCGCCGCCGCCGTGATTGTCGGCTTAGACCGGTTAAGCCCCGCGCGGCTGGCGGTAATGGGCGGCATTGAACCGCCTGTACAGAATACCGCTACGCCGGTAGCCGGTGAAGAACGGACGCGCCCCACGCGCAAAAAGCGAGAACGCCGCCATAGCAGTTTTTGGGATAGATAGCTAAGTTTCAGCATATTTAATACATGTCTATCAAAATTTATTATCATTTTTTACTGTCAATTTTGATAGTAAAAAATAAAAATATTACCTTTGTAGCGTATTAGCAATAATACAATACTCCCCTTAGTTGGGAAAGACTAAGGTTGACCCCTCAAAAGTAGAGGGGTTTTTATGTAAACTTATGGAACAAAAGGTAATAGTTTATGTAGATGGGTTTAATTTCTACTATGGCTTAAAGTCGAAAGGCTGGCGGAAATACTATTGGCTGGACATAGTCAAATTCGCTGAAAAACTTTTACGTCCACATCAACACCTCGTTGAAGTGTGCTATTTTTCTGCAAAACCCACTGACCCCCAAAAGTCAAAACGTCAAGATGCATTTTTTCAGGCCAACAAGTTAAATCTTAAGTTTAATCTTTTTCTCGGAAAATATCTAACAAAAGATGTTAGGTGTAAGTATTGCCATAAAATAAATCACTCTTTTGAAGAAAAAGAAACAGATGTACGCATCGCTACAGCTATGCTTGCCGATGTCTATCAAAAAAGGTGTGATGTTACCATGCTTATTTCTGCCGACAGCGACCTTGTACCACCTATAGAACGCATCAAAGAGCTTGCTCCGGCACATAAGATTATTGTTTGTTTTCCGCCAAACCGACATTCTTTCAATCTAAAAAAATGGAGTAACGGTATAAAAACACTTACCGAATATAAAATGTATGAAGAATGTGTATTTCCGGAAACTATAACACTCCCTGATGGTTTTTCTTTGAAGCGACCGGATAAATGGAAATAATTTTTATTGTAGTTTAGTAAATTCTTTCCATATTTTTTAAAAGTATGGTAAGTTCTTACTATATTTTCAAAAACCACTTTTACAATCATACATACCTTCTTATATTCGCAGAAAACAAATGCGAATGGCATACACTATTGAACAGTATCAAACATTAATTGCCGCAATAGCTAAGGGTATAAAGTCCGTCGCCTATGGTGACAAAACGGTTACATATAATTCATTCAGTGAAATGAGCGCATTAAAGCGGGCCATGGAAGCCGAATTATATCCTGAAAAAGCCATTCGCCGCCGTAAGTTAGCGGTTATCGACCGCGGCTTTTTTCCACAAACTAACAGAAGATGGCAGTAAACATAGACATAGGTAGTTTTCACTTGAGGCTCGGCAAACGCCAACAACGCGCCTACGAAGCCGCCGATAAAGCGCGGCGCGGGAAAGCCTTCAGACTGGCGCAATCCACCGGCGCCAACCGCGAAATTGCCGGCGCACTGGTAACGCTTCGCGACCGCTCCCGCCACATGTCGCGGAATAACGGATGGGCTAAGCGAGCTATTGAAGCTATCGTGAAGCACACCATCGGGGAAGGCATACAGCCCGCCCCGGTTGGAGCGCTTGAAAAAACAAAACACGTTAAAGAAATCTGGCGCGAGTGGGCAAATTCCACCGCTTGCGACTGGTACGAGAAAACTACGTTTTACGGCTTACAAGAACTGGCCATGCGGGCCATTGTAGAAGGTGGCGACGTGTTGGTAATGAAACGGTGGGTAAAGCCGGATGCCGACAACCCTGTACCGCTAAAACTCCAACTACTTGAAGGCGACCAGCTCGACCACACAAAGAACGGAAACAACGACAAAGGCACTGCCCGTTTGGGTGTGCAATATGACAAAGAGGGACGGCTGTCAGGTTATTGGTTATTCAACTATCATCCTGGCGACGGCGTTTGTTTCGGCATAGGAAATGATAGTAGCTTTGTCCCTAAAGCCGACGTATTGCACGCCTTTGAAGTGTTACGCATAGGGCAATGTAGAGGCATTCCCACCGGCGTAGCATCTTTTATTAAAATGTCAGACTTTAGCGATTACGAAGACGCGCAACTGGTAAAACAAAAGATAGCCGCCTGTTTTGCCGCATTCGTTACAGGCTCGGAAGACAAGGACACTAACGAAGTGGAACGACTTGAGCCCGGTGTAGTAGAGTACTTGGAAAACGGCGAAACCGTTGAATTTTCCAACCCGCCGTCCGTATCCGATTATGATGCATATTCGTTGAATATCCTGCGGGGCATCGCCGCCGCCTACGGCATCACATACGAAATGTTAACCATGGATTATTCGCGCGTAAACTTCACCTCCGGGCGAATGGCTAAAATTGACGTAACCGCCAACTTCAAAAGCTGGCAATACAATATGGTGGTACCGCAGTTGTGCGCCCCCGTGTGGAAATGGTTTATTGATGCGTGCATTACCGCCGGAATATTTTCACAACCGATTAAGGCAGAATGGACGGCCCCCCGTGTGCAGCAACTCGACCCCGTGAAAGAAACCGATGCACAGGTGACAAAGATTAAATCGGGGTTGGCAACCATTAGCGAAACCATTCGCGAAACAGGGCGCGAGCCGGAAGAACTGTTTGAGGAATATAAACAGGATATTGAGCGATTGAAAGAAAAGGGAATAAATGTGGACAGCATAATAAATAATAATCAAAATGGCAAAGATGAACAAACAATACGGCAGGGCAATTATACAGCCCACCACAATAGACACGAAAACCCGCGAGGTGGACGTAGTATTTGCCACCGAAACACCGGTAGCGCGGTTCGGATGGGAAGAAAATTATAATGAAGTGCTATCGTGCGAAGAAAGCGCCGTGCGCATGGAGCGCGTCAATGCCGGCCTGCCGGTGTTAGATACGCACGATAACCGTTCTGTATTAAAACAGATGGGACGTGCCTCTAAAGTATGGTTTAATGACAAGCGCGAAGCCTGTGCCCGGTTGCGATTTTCGCAACGTGATGAGGCCGCTAAGGTATTTCAGGATATTGTCGATGGGATTATTACCGGCATTTCGGTAGGATATCGCGTATTCAAATTTATGCGCGAACCACAAGCCGGAGGGAAGATACCCATTTACCGCGCTGTGGACTGGATGCCTATCGAAATATCATTAGCGCCAGTGCCTGCCGACATTAACAGCGGCGTCCGCGCTGCCGCTGCCGAACAAAATAAGGTAAAAATTATAAATTTTAAATCAAAACGAAAAATGGAAGAACAAAGAAAAGACTACGAAGTAGTCGATGACCCTGTAAAAAAGGGTGACGAAATTACCATTGACGGTGAGGTTTACATTGCTGAAGAAGATGGTGAGGTAGGCGATATCATTGAGGTAACGCCGAAAGAAGAACCGGAAGGAGACCGTGGCGCTAAACCGCGCCGCATTCGTAGCGCCACCCCGCCCGCTCCGGCAACTCCGCCGGCGGTGGATGTAGAAGCTATCCGCACACAAGCCACGAAACAGGAACGCGACCGCTTAGATGCCATCCTCACGTCCACCCGCGCCGCAAAACTGCCCGACGCCTACGGAATTGAACTGTACAAAAGCAAGAAACCCGTTGAAGAATGCCGGCAGACAATCATCGAAAAGGCCGTAACCGGACAAGCGCCCGCGCCTAACGGTTCGCACGATATGCGCGTGGGCGTGGAAGCTGTCGAAAAGAAACGCACGGCCATACAAGGAGCTATCCTGCACCGTGTATATCCTTCGGTATTCAAATTGGAAAATGGCGCAACCGACTATCGCGGCATGACGCTGGTAGAAATGGGCAAGGAACTGCTATCGGAACGCGGCGTAAACGTTCGCGGCATGGACAAAATGGCCGTAGCCAATTTGATTTTCGGGCGCACGCATGGTAGTAACGACTTCCCCATTCTGTTTGAAGCCGCCATTGATAAAATGCTCCGTGCCGATTACACCTTTGTTGAGGAATTTTGGAATCAAATCGCCCGTCAAACCAGCGTAAACGATTTCCGCGCAAAGAACCTGTACCAGGTTGAAAGCACCAACGGGATGCAGGAAACTCCCGAAGGTAGTGAAATCAAATACACTTCGTTGGTTGAGGGCAAACAGTCTATCCGCGTAAAGAGCTACGCCGAAGGTATCAAGTTCACCCGACAAGCGTTCATCAACGACGACCTCGATGCGTTGAGCATTATCCCGTCGCGCTTTGTGAAAGACTGGGACGAAATACGCGGTAACCTCGTATGGAGTTTAATTACCGACAACGTAACGATGGGCGACAGTAAAGCGCTGTTTTCTGCCGACCACAAAAACGTCCTTACCGGAGCAGGCAGTGCGTTAAGCGCCGCCAGCCTTGCCGCTGCCATGTTGTTATTTAAAAAACAGACAGGACTCGATGGCAAACGCCGTATCCGCGTGGTACCGAAATTCCTTATTGTTCCGCCGGAACTCGAAGTGGACGCCCGTAAATTACTAACGGTGATTACGCCCGCAAACACGCAAGACGTGAATGTTTTTGCCAACGCCTTTACCATTATTGTAGAGCCGCGTTTGACCAACGCCACAGCGTGGTATTTGAGCGCCGACCCGAACGCTATTGACAGCCTCTATTATGCTTACCTGCAAGGCAACGAAAGCCTGCGCGTAAACAATGAAGACGACTTCAATACCGACAGTATGAAATATGCCGTGCGCGGTGACTTCGGAACCGCCGCCGTTGATTTCCGTGGGCTGGTAAAAGCGAACGGGGCTGCGTAGTTAATTCTTAATGTGACTAATTGCCTAATGTGATTAATTACATTTGCGCATTAAGGAAATTAGTCACATTAATTAATCATATTAAAAAATTAATCACATTAACACATTAAAAAAGTTATGAAGAATTTTATAGAAGACGGGAAAGTCTTAAAATACAAAGTAACCGGTACGGCTGTGAAAAGCGGCGACGTGGTAATCGTTGGCAAATTGGTCGGCGTAGCCGTTACTGACGGCGCTGTTGGCGACACCATAGCCGTAGCTATTGACGGCGTGTACAGCTTGCCAAAAGCCAGTGGTGCACTTTCACAAGGCGCAGCGGCGTATGTAATCGCTGACGACGGCACCATTACCAGCACAGCCACCAGTAACATTTTTGCCGGTTATGTATGGAAAGCTGCCGCCTCCGGAGATGCCACCGTTGACGTGAAATTATCGTTTTAATCACTATGACCGAATTTGACGACATGGCCGCACAGACGTTCTCGACCGTCGCCGCCCTGATGGGAGAGTGCGCTGTGTGGCGCTCGTCAGATGGTCGTGAAGTAACCGGGAAGATACTCTTTAAAAATCCCACCGAGCCGCTACCGATAGGCGACAGCGAACAATACGAATACCGGCCCAACAGTGTAACGATGGAATACTATGCCGGCACGTTCGACGGGCTAAAAGAAGCGGTCGATGAGGGTAAAAAAGAGTATGTCACTGTAAGGGAAACCACCTATTTTGTACAGGACATCACCACAAAATTTGACGGTAAAACACACATAGCACACTTAGAGCCGCATGTAGTTGTTGTTGTGACTTGATTGCATTTTTAAACATAAAAAAATGAACTATTACGGACAATATGAAGATTTACTGGTAGAACGCCTGCAAATGGACGGCGTGGACGTGTCGATACTGCCACACATCGACCACCTGAACGTGGCGCGGCCCACTACCCGCCCACAATTGTTTGTACTGCTTAACGGCGGGAACTTTGACGAGCCTGCCAACTTGTCGGTTATTTCGCAGTTGGAAACGTTAAGCGGCGAAATATTCATCAGGGCGCTGAAGCGGCGCGGCGAGTTGGGGGTTTTCGACCTGTACGAAAAAATTAGCCACCGGTTATTGGGATATTGGTTGCCCAATGCACAATCGGCTATTACATTCAATTCATTTGGATACGTAGCCGGTGTGCAGAACAACTGGCAGTATGCGCTTACGTTTTCATTCGGACATTACAAGGTGGAGTGCCCAGATGAGGAACCTGCCGGCACTATTAAGAAAATAACTGTGACTTGACTGCATTTTTAAACATATAGTTATGAAAACATACAAAACACTTGCACCGTACATTGTATTCACCATAAACAATGGTGGACAGAAGAAAGAATACGCCTTGAAAAATGGCGATATGGTTGAATTACCGGAAGACAACATTGTGGTATGTGCACTGCTGGCACGGCGGCAAATCGTGGAACAGGGAAGTGTTACACTGCAGGGTATAGGAACCGGACAGCAAAAAACAGCAATAAAAAAAACAACTAAAAAACAAAAATAACATGGCATTTTTACACGGAATAGAACACCTGAACCTGCCGGCTGACTTTATACCCGTCAATGATGTGGTAACGGCGGTAATCGGTTTGGTTGGCACGGCCGGTGACGGCGAGACCAACAAAATCATCTTGTGCAAGAGCGAAAAAGACGATGCGCAATTTGGCACAACTGGGACCATACCGGAAGCCCTGAAAGCTATCCGGATGCAAGACAGCACACACGGCAGCGCGTTGGTGCTGGCAGTAAAAGTAGAGCCCGCCGACAGTGAAGCCGGAATAGTGGCGGCGGATATTGTAGGAACGGTGGATGTAACCGGAGTTCGGACAGGGTTAAAACTGTTTGAAACGGCTACCGGTCAATTTGGCTTTGAGCCGATGATTTACATCGTGCCCCGTTACTCATCAATGGGGGCGGTGAAGCAGGAGCTTATTGCTATCACAAACAAAACAGAAGCAATGGCCTACATTGACACGCCTGACGGCTATACGTTTGATGAGGCTATTGCCTCGCGAGGCAATAATGGTGATTTTACCACGCTGAATGACGGGCAAAAATTGCTTTTCCCGCACTTTCTAATTTCAAACCCAGAAAGTATGGGTGAAAACGACAAATACCTGAACGTGCCGATGTCGGCGTTTTGTGCGGGCCTACGGGCAAAAATAGACTTGGAAGAAGGCTGGCATGTGTCGTCGTCAAATCACCGCCTGACCGGCGTTGAGGGGATGGACGTGGCACTGACCTTCGCATTGGGCGACCTGAATTGCGAAGCCAATTTGTTGAATGCTGCCGGCATAACTACTGCCGTAAATATGTACGGTAATGGTATTGTGGAATGGGGCAACTATGCCGCCGGTTTCCCCGGTAACACCAACACCGAAGCCTTTGAATGTGTACGCCGCACGCGGGCTATTATGAAACGCGCCATTGAACAGGCCTGTGTACGGTTTATCGACAAACCTTTTATCAAGGCGAATGTGGACGCTATCCGCAATACGGTAAACCAATACCTGAACGGTTTGAAATCACAGGGGAAAATTGTAGAGGGCCAATGTTTTTACCGTTCCGAAAGCAACCCGCTAAACAATTTGGCAATGGGACATTTGACGTTTGATATTGAATTTACGCACGCGCTCCCAATGCAACGGCTCACGTTCACCTACAAAATCG
>JAITIL010000148.1 GCA_031279475.1 Prevotellaceae bacterium
GAACTGTTGGCGCGCGACCGGCTCAGTGTGGAAGACCGGCGGGAGTATGATTATTTGGAGAATATCCGCAGCCATAATCTGAGCATGATTGCTTCGGCGAAAGACGAAGGCCGGTTTGAATATGAGTCGCTTCTTGCCGAGAAAGAACGCATCATTGCTGAAAAAGAACGCCTCCTCGCCGAAAGAGAGCAAATCATTGCACGGGAACGTGCCGAGAAAGAACGCGCGCTTGCCAAGCTTGCCGCATTGAAAAATGATGAGCGTAAATAGAGGTAGTCGGCGTAGGTGTATCGTTTGGGGAGGTATAGTGGAAGTTCCCTAATAGTTTTTTTACAAATATAAATATTTTCGGAAAATTGGTCAAAAATTGTTTGGAATTAACAAAACTAATCGTATCTTTGCAGCCGGACTTTTGGAAAATGATACAATGATTGCTATTCATATACTTTCTATTTTGATTTCTGTCATTCACGTCGTGGTCTTGTGCCCATTTACGTGAGAAAGGTATGTGTGTAGTTTAGTTGTACGAAATAAAGCCTTTCTCTAACAAATAGAGAAAGGTTTTTTGTTAGGATTAAAGTGGTAAACTATGGAGTTACGCAGTTCGATTTGTATGCAGGGGCGCCGCATGGCCGGGGCAAGGTCGTTGTGGAAAGCCAACGGGATGAAAAAGGAACAAACGGGTAAACCGGTCATAGCCGTTGTAAATTCGTTTACGCAATTTGTGCCGGGGCATGTCCATCTGCATGGGGCAGGCCAGCTGGTGAAGGCCGAGATTGAAAAACTCGGATGTTTTGCGGCGGAGTTTAACACCATCGCCATAGACGACGGCATTGCCATGGGGCACGACGGCATGCTTTATTCGTTGCCCTCGCGCGAGTTGATTGCGGATAGCGTGGAATATATGGTTAATGCGCATAAGGCAGACGCCATGGTTTGTATCAGTAATTGCGACAAGATTACGCCCGGGATGCTCATGGCAGCCATGCGCCTCAACATCCCTGCCGTTTTTGTTTCCGGCGGGCCTATGGAAGCCGGAACGTGGGGCGGGCAACACCTCGACTTGATTGACGCCATGATTAAGTCGGCCGACCCGTCGGTCGGTGATGATGAAGTTGCCGGGATAGAGGAACATGCTTGCCCGACGTGTGGCAGCTGTTCCGGGATGTTTACCGCCAATTCGATGAACTGCCTGAATGAGGCAATCGGCATGGCTTTGCCTGGAAACGGAACAGTTGTGGCCACGCACGAGAGCCGCCTGCAATTGTTTCGCGATGCGGCTAAACGGATTGTTGACAATGCCTGCAAATATTACGAGGACGATGACACATCTGTGTTGCCGTTAAGTATTGCAACCCGCGAGGCGTTTCTCAACGCCATGACCCTTGATATTGCCATGGGTGGGTCTACAAATACGGTACTTCATCTGTTGGCTATTGCAAACGAAGCGGGCGTCGCCTTTACCATGGACGATATTGATTCCCTGTCGCGCCGGACGCCTTGCCTGTGTAAGGTTGCGCCCAATACGCAAAAGTACCACATACAGGACGTCAACCGGGCGGGAGGCGTGCTTGCCATTATGCGCGAACTGGCAAAAGGCACATTGCTTGACACGTCGGTGAAACGCGTGGATGGCCTGACGCTGGGCCAGGCTATCGAAAAGTACGATATTATGAATTCTGCCGTTTCAGCCGAGGTCTTGAACATATACCAAAGCGCGCCGGCCGGAGAGTTTAACTTAGTCATGGGCTCGCAGGCAACTTACTATGATTCGCTTGATAAAGACCGCACGGCCGGCTGTATTCGCGATATGGCGCATGCTTATTCAAAAGACGGCGGCCTTGCCGTATTGAAAGGCAACGTGGCGCTTGACGGATGTGTCGTAAAGACGGCGGGCGTCGATGAAAGTATATGGCGTTTCTGCGGCCCCGCCAAAGTTTTCCATTCACAGGAAGACGCTTGCGCCGGTATTTTAGAAGGAAAGGTTTGCCGTGGAGATGTTGTTGTCATAACCTACGAGGGGCCGAAGGGAGGGCCTGGGATGCAGGAAATGCTTTATCCCACCTCCTATATAAAATCAATGCACCTCGGTGCGGCATGTGCGCTTGTAACCGACGGGCGCTTCAGCGGGGGGACGTCGGGACTGAGCATAGGGCATGTGTCGCCCGAAGCGGCTTCCGGCGGCGCCATTGGCCTCGTGAGGGATGGAGACTTGATAGAAATAGATATCCCCGCAAGAGTGATAAATGTGAAGCTGAGCGACGGGGAACTTGCTTCTCGCCGTGCAGCGGAGGAAGGAAAAGGGCAGAACGCATGGAAGCCTGTTCGTGACAGGAACGTGTCTAAAGCGTTACAGGCGTATGCAAAAATGGTTGCTTCGGCCGACAGGGGCGGGGTGAGAACGCTGGAAGTGGAGTGTTAAATAACAAAATTAATAAATGGCGAATAAGAAATGAGGATGGATAAAATTACCGGATCGGAAGCTTTGCTTCGCACATTGATTGCAGAAGGCGTGGAGTGTGTCTTTGGCTATCCAGGGGGACAGGCAATCCCGATTTATGATATACTGTATGATTACAAGGATAAATTACGCCATGTGCTGGTGCGTCACGAACAGGGGGCGACACATGCCGCGCAGGGTTATGCCAGGGTTAGCGGCAAAGTGGGCGTGGCGCTGGTGACTTCGGGGCCGGGCGCTACCAACACAATTACGGGTATAGCCGATGCGATGCTCGACAGTACGCCAATGGTGGTTGTTACCGGACAGGTGCCCTCGCCGTTGCTGGGAACAGACGCTTTTCAGGAAGTAGATGTGATGGGCATTACGCTTCCCATAACGAAGTGGGCATATCAGGTGCGGCATGCCGGGGATGTGGCATGGGCGGTGTCGCGCGCCTTTTATATTGCCTCCACCGGACGTCCGGGGCCTGTGGTCATCGACGTCGCCAAAGATGCACAATTGGAACTGGTCGATTATTCCTATGAGCCGGTTAATTTCATCAGGAGTTACCAGCCGTGGCCCGACCTCAACCATGAACGGATTGAAGAGGCTGCGGAATTAATCAATAATGCGGAAAGGCCGTTTGCGCTTGTCGGGCAAGGCGTCACACTGAGTGGCGCGGAAGAGGAACTGAAATGTTTCCTGGACAGGGCGGATGTGCCCGCAGCTTCTACTATGCTGGGCTTGTCGGCGATGCCCTCCGACTACCGGTTGAATAAAGGAATGTTGGGTATGCATGGCAACATAGGCCCTAACCGCAAAACGAACGAGTGTGATGTGCTTATTGCGGTTGGCATGCGTTTTGACGACCGTGTTACGGGCAACCTCAACACATACGCAAAGCAGGCTAAGATCATACATCTTGATATTGATAATTCCGAGTTTGACAAAAATGTGAAGGTCGATGTGAAAGTGTTGGGAGATGCAAAAGCGTCGCTGCGGGAGATTACTAAACTGCTGAAACCGGCTACACATAAGGAATGGATAGCGTCGTTTACACCGGATGAGGAAGAAGAATACGAGAAAGTCATAAAGAAAGAATTGTGCCCCGGCGATGCGGTTTTACGCATGGGGGAGGTTGTCCGTAAGGTCTCGGAAGCTACCGGCAACAAGGCCGTTCTTGTTACAGATGTGGGGCAAAACCAAATGATGGGCGTACGTTATTTTAAATACAGCCAAACGAGAAGTGTCATTACTTCCGGCGGGCTTGGGACGATGGGCTTTGGCCTTCCGGCCTCCATTGGCGCCAAAATAGGCGCTCCCGGCAGGACAGTCTGTCTTTTCGTCGGCGACGGGGGGCTGCAGATGACCTTGCAGGAATTAGGCACAATCATGCAGGAAAAATTAGACATTAAAATCATTCTTTTAAATAATAACTATCTTGGCATGGTACGCCAGTGGCAGGAGTTATTTTTCCACAAACGTTATTCCTGTACGAACATGGAGAATCCCGATTTTATACCCATCGCGAAAGCTTTCAGGATAGGCGCACGGGAAATATGGAAACGCGAAGAATTGGAGCATGCGATAAAAGAAATGCTGGATTACGAAGGCACGTTCCTTTTAGTCGCACATGTGGAAGAGAACGGTAAGGTTTACCCCATGGTTCCTGCCGGAGGCAGTATTACAGAAATGCTTTATTGATTATAAAAAAGAGTTGATATATGAATACAGAGAATAAAACGCTTTTTACCATTATCATTTTTTCGGAAAACATGGTAGGCCTGCTT
This sequence comes from Prevotellaceae bacterium, assembly GCA_031279475.1. Lineage (GTDB taxonomy): Bacteria > Bacteroidota > Bacteroidia > Bacteroidales > UBA932 > JAIRLC01. Next base: position 4,231 of record JAITIL010000148.1, read on the forward strand.
AATCAGATTACGATTATATTCACCCGCCGGCAATTGAACATAGAGACGCTTTTCGTGTCACCTTCGACCATTGCCGGGGTTCATAAGTTTACCATTACAACCTTTGCCGACGAGGCAACCATCGAAAAACTCGTTAAGCAACTCGACAAGCGCGTGGATATCCTGAAAGCATATTATAACACGGATGAAGAACTGGCGGAGCAGGAAATGAACAACATATTATTAACTATAAAACCTAAAAGTAATGGCAACGATTAATTTTGGCGGGGTAAACGAAAACGTGGTTACCCGCGAAGAATTTTCTTTAGAAAAAGCGAAAGAAGTGATGAAAGGCGAAACAATCGCAGTGATTGGATATGGCGTACAGGGGCCTGGACAAAGCCTGAACCTGCGCGATAACGGTTTTAACGTTATCGTTGGCCAGCGCAAAGGCAAAACGTGGGAGAAAGCCGTGTCTGACGGTTGGACGCCCGGCGAAACGTTATTTGAAATTGAAGAGGCCTGCAAACGCGCCACCGTCATCCAGTATTTATTGTCAGACGCCGCCCAGATAGCGCTTTGGCCGGTCGTTAAAAAACACCTTACGGCAGGGAAGGCCTTGTATTTTTCGCATGGCTTCGCTATTACCTATAAGGAGCGCACAAACATCATCCCCCCTGCCGATGTAGACGTAATACTGGTAGCCCCGAAGGGGTCGGGCACGTCCCTGCGCCGCATGTTTTTGCAGGGACGCGGGCTTAACTCGTCCTATGCCGTCTATCAGGACGCTACAGGCCGTGCCACAGAGCGCGTGATTGCCCTGGGCATAGGCGTAGGCTCGGGGTATTTATTCGAAACCACATTCCTGAAAGAAGTGTATTCGGACTTGACGGGTGAGCGCGGCACGTTAATGGGAGCCATACAGGGAATTTTGCTTGCACAATATGAGGTGTTACGCGAAAACGGACATTCTCCGTCGGAAGCGTTTAATGAAACGGTAGAAGAATTGACACAATCACTGATGCCCCTGTTTGCAGAAAACGGGATGGACTGGATGTATGCCAACTGCTCAACTACGGCGCAGCGCGGCGCATTAGACTGGATGGGGCCGTTCCATAACGTCACCAAACCTGTTTTTGAAAAACTTTACCAGGAAGTGGCAAACGGAAACGAAGCGCAACGCTCAATTGACTCAAACTCCCAGCCGGACTATCGCGAAAAACTGAATGAAGAACTGGCCGCTTTGCGCAACAGCGAAATGTGGCGTACCGGCGCAGTAGTCCGCAAACTTCGTCCTGAGAACAATTAACCGCAAATACCGGACGGCATGTCTAAATTATTTATTTTTGATACTACGTTGCGCGACGGCGAACAGGTTCCCGGATGCCAGCTTAACACCGTAGAAAAAATACAGGTGGCGAAAGCCCTCGAATTATTGGGCGTGGATATTATCGAGGCCGGGTTCCCGGTGTCCAGCCCGGGTGATTTCAACTCGGTGGTCGAAATTTCGAAAGCCGTTACATGGCCAACCGTGTGCGCCCTGACACGCGGCGTGGAGAAAGACATTGAGGTGGCAGCCGAAGCGCTCAAATACGCAAAACGCAAACGCATTCACACAGGAATAGGAACGTCGGAGCATCACATAAAATATAAATTTAATGCTACGCAGGAAGAAATCCTGAAACGCGCTGTGGCGGCGACGAAATATGCCAAGAAATATGTGGAAGACGTAGAGTTTTACTGCGAAGACGCCGGCCGCACCGAAAACGAATACCTTGCGCGCGTGGTTGAGGCCGTGATAAAAGCCGGCGCCACGGTCGTTAATATCCCCGACACGACGGGCTATTGCCTGCCGGCGGAATTTGGCGCTAAAATCAAATATCTCATGGAACACGTGGACGGTATTCATAAAGCGATTATCTCCACGCATTGCCATAACGACCTCGGCATGGCCACGGCCAACACGATTGCCGGCATAGTAAACGGCGCGCGGCAGGCGGAGCTAACGATTAACGGGATAGGTGAACGTGCCGGTAATACTTCGCTCGAAGAAGTGGCCATGATTCTGAAATGTCATAAACACCTCGGTATAGAAACGAATATAAACACCCAGAAGATATATTCAACAAGCCGTATGGTTTCGAGTTTGATGAACATGCCGGTTCAACCGAACAAAGCAATTGTAGGCCGCAATGCGTTTGCCCATTCGTCCGGTATTCATCAGGACGGCGTATTGAAAAACGTACAGACGTATGAAATTATAGATCCGAAAGACGTCGGAATTGACGACAACTCCATTGTCCTTACGGCGAGGAGCGGGCGCGCTGCATTGAAACATCACCTGCAAACGCTCGGCATAGAGCTTGAACAGGAAAAACTGGATAACGTTTATCAGGAATTCCTGAAATTAGCCGACCGCAAAAAAGAAATAAGAGACAACGACATATTGATGCTTGCCGGTGAAGGACGTAAAGCCTCGTTGCGCATCAAACTCGAATACATGCAGGTTACTTCCGGCATTGGCGTGCGTCCCGTAGCCAGCGTTTGCCTTAACATTGCCGGGGAGAAATTCGAAGCCACAGCGTCGGGTAACGGCCCGGTTGACGCCGCAATAAAAGCAGTTAAAATAATTATACATCGCCAGATGACAATTCAAGAGTTCCTCATTCAGGCGATGAACAAAGGCAGCGACGATGTGGGAAAAGTACACATGCAGGTGGCCTGCGACGGAAATATCTATTACGGCTTTGCGGCCAATACCGATATCGTTGCAGCCTCAATTGAAGCCTTTATTGATGCGATTAATAAATTTGTGAAATAAGGGAGCTATGTTGATATATGAGGGAAAAACCCTTAACACAGAACGCTTGCAGCATATTCATACGGTCTTGAGGTGCATGAAAAAATACTTTTTTGGCATATTGTTGAGTTTTATCCTTTGCGTGTGTGGACTTTCGCAACCGGCGCTGGCGACAGGGGTTGAGGAGCAGGCCTGGGTTGATTCGCTGATGAATACTTTGACCTTGAGGCAACGCGTGGCGCAGTTGTTTATGCTTGCTGTGAATCCCGACGCGGACGACAGCCGTTTCCAGAAGGTGGCGGATTTGGTGGTCAAGGAACAGGTGGGAGGGGTGATTGCCATGCGGGGAAAGGCGAGCCTTTGGGCGTCGATGATTAACCGCTTGCAACGCTTGTCGCAAGTGCCGTTGCTCGCCGGGATTGACGGGGAACACGGCGTGGGCATGCGATTTGACAGTGTGAACGTGTTCATGCGCCAAATGCCGTTAGGCGCCCTGTCCGGCAATACCGACATTTATGAAATGGGAAAGGCTGTGGCGCAGCAATGCCGGCGCTTGGGTATTCTGCTGAATTTTGCGCCGGTGGCCGACATAAATAACAACCCCGATAATCCGGTGATCAACATCCGCTCGTTTGGAGAAAACAAGTACAAGGTGGCGGAAAAAAGCATCGCCTACATGCGTGGGATGCAGGATGGCGGCGTCCTTACCTGCGCCAAACATTTTCCGGGACATGGCGACACCGACAAGGACTCGCACCACGAAGTGCCGGTGCTCCATCACAATAAAGCGCGCATTGACAGCCTCGACCTTTACCCCTTCAAAGCCTTGATGGACGCGGGCGTTGACGCCATGATGCTTGGGCATCTGCGGGTGATGGCCATTGACACTTTCTTGCCGGCAAGTCTTTCGCAAACCGTAACCTCCGGCTTGCTGCGGGAAGAGTTGGGCTACGACGGTCTTGTTTTTACCGATGCTTTAAACATGAGGGGTATTGCAGATCATTATCCCGGGGTGCTGTTAGGCTTGCTGGCGCTGCAAGCCGGATCCGATATTTTGTTGATGCCTGAAGAAGTAACCGGCGCCATCGATTTAATTCTACAGGCGGTAGTCGATGGCTCGTTGCCGGAACAGGAAATTAACCGGAAATGCAGGAGAATGTTGGCTGCCAAATACAAAGTAGGCTTGTCCCACTATGCGCCGGTTGATTCGCTGCATGTATTAGCCGATTTGAATACCATACAGAACGAAGTGTTGCAACGGCGCATGGCGGAGGCTTCCGTCACCTTGCTGCTCAATAAAAACAACCTGCTGCCTTTGGCGCGTCTTGACACGCTACGCATCGCTTATCTCGAAGTGGGCACAGGAAAGGGCGCTGTGTTTGGCGCGCAGCTCGATAAATATGCCGAAGTAGCCCATTTCTCGGTAGACAACCCCGCGTCGGCCACTGTACTCGACTCGCTGTATAAGGCTTTGGCGCCCTACAACCTTCTTATTGCCGGCTACCATAGCGCCGACGCCCGCGCCCGTTTAAATTTCGGCGTTGACACATTATTAACCGCATTTCTGCAACGGATGTGCGCCCGCATGCCGGTGGCGCTCGACTTCTTCGGCGTGCCTTATGCCCTTAAAAAATTTGGCCCGCTTGACGCCTACCATGCTGTTATTGTATCATATCAAAATGTGCCGCAGCAACAATTGCGCTCGGCACAACTTATATTCGGCGGCATGGCGCCCCATGCCCGGCTGCCGGTATCGCTCAGCGACACATTCCCTGCGGGCTATGGCCTTGGCTGGCCTGCGCCAGTGCGCCTTAGGGAAGTGTTGCCCGAGGAAACAGGCATAGCGTCTTCACAACTTTTGGTCGTTGATTCCCTGATGCAGGAAGCAATTCGCCAACGAGCCACGCCCGGCGGGCAAATCCTTGCGGCCTACAAAGGGCAGGTGTTCTATCATAAAACTTTCGGCCGCCACACCTACGACACGGCAGCGCCGCCGGTGCGCCCCGACGACCTGTACGACCTCGCTTCCCTCACGAAAGTGGTAGCCACATTACCGGTGATTATGCATCTGGTAAACACCAATCAAATTCGACTGCCGGATGTGTTGGGCGACCATCTCCCTTTAGGGTTGTATAAGGATAAACACGCGTTGCGCCTGTTGGATATTCTTACGCACCAATCGGGATTGCCGGCATACATGCCGTTTCATAATCATTTCATACAGGCGGAGCGGCTCCCCGACGATTATTTTTCTGTTGTTCCATCCGGCACTTTCCCTGTGCCTGTGGCCGGCAACCTCTACGCTTCCTTGAAAATACCCGCATATCTTCACACGCAAATCAACATTGCGGGCTTGATGAAAAAAACGTATCGCTACAGTGACTGGGGCTTTATTTACCTGCAACAATTGGCCGAAAAAATCACGGGCGTTCGTTTGGATAAACTTGGCGACAGTCTTTTTTTTGCTCCGCTGGGCATGTATAATACCCGGTTTCTGCCGCTTCGCACAGTCCCGCTGCAACGCATTGTGCCCACAGAATATGACCGTGAATTTCGCCAACAACTGGTGCATGGCTATGTGCATGACCAAACGGCGGCGCTGCTTGGCGGCGTGGCGGGGCATGCCGGACTGTTCAGCACCGCCGGCGATTTGGCTAAACTGCTTCAACTGTTTCTTGATGGCGGCGCTTATGGCGGCCATCAGTATATTGACAGCTCCGTCGTACAACAATTCACCTGTTGTCCTTTTTGCGACAAGGGAAACCGGCGGGGGCTCGGCTTCGACAAACCCGAGCCCAACCCCAATAAAGCATCGCCTGTAGAACGTAACGCCTCACTCGAGAGTTTTGGACACTCCGGGTACACCGGCACGTTCTGCTGGGTCGATCCCCAACGTCATCTCGTTTACGTTTTCCTCTCTAACCGTGTACATCCCAACGATGGCAAGAAGCTCTACACACTTGGAACACGCACCCGGATTTTGTCCGTTTTTTCTCAAATTATTGATGCATTATAAGGGCGTTGCGCGGGGCGCTGTGCCGAATGGCACGCACAAATTAAAACATCACATTTTCTTAAATCTTAACTTTGTATAGCGCGCCGCCAATACTATCGGCCGCAGCGCCGGTAACCGACGCGAGGCAATTCGCCTGATTGGTGTAATACAGCGTGCCGAGCAGCCCGAAAATGAGCGCCTCTTTATAGTGAATAAGCGACGTCTCGGGCACATGCAGAAAACCTTTGGTGTGTGCGGCAATACGGCCGAGTAGAAACTTATTAAATGCGCCGCCGCCGGTTACCAGCACATGGCCATGGTCAATTGTCCGGCCGATTTGCATGGCGGCATGCTCGCAATAAGTGCGCAACTTGTCGGCCAACGATATTGAATATTGTTCCACGGCGGGAAATATTTCGCGTTCCACCCATTCGCGCCCCATTGATTTTGGCCCCTGCTGCGTGTAAAAATCCAGGCTGTTCAACGCTTCCAGCAAATCCTCATGCACGCTTCCCCCTGCAGCCACAACGCCCTCCGCGTCGTAATCCAGCCCTGCGGTGCGGATGTAGTGGTTCAGCACATAGTTTGCCGGACAAATATCATACGCCATGCGCCGCCCTTCCTGCTCATACGAGATGTTGGCAAAGCCGCCCAAATTCAGGCAATAATCATACTCCGGGAACAGGAGCCGGTCGCCGATGGGCACTAAGGGGGCGCCTTGCCCGCCTCGCGCCACGTCGGCCGTGCGGAAGTCGCACACCGTATTGACGCCCGTTTCTGCCGCAATCGCTGCGCCCGAGCCTGCCTGGAAAGTGACGCCCTGCGCCGGCTGGTGGAAAATCGTATGCCCGTGCGAAGCAATGAGCACAGGTATCACGCCACGCCGGTCGATAAACTGTTTCACGGCTTTCCCGATATATTTCCCGTATTCCACATGAAATGTGATGAACGACATCGCGTCGAGCCGGTGTGCGGAAGACAGCTTTTCTTTCAACCCGGCAGTGTAGGAAAATGTTTCGGCGGCAAGAATGGTGTATTGCCATGAGGCCTGTTGAATGCCGAAATTGCACAGGCACACATCAAGGCCGTCGAGCGAAGTGCCCGACATGACGCCCACGGCCGTGACAGAGCGAAGAAGTGATGGAGTTACCATATAAAATCAGTTTCAAAAGTTGATACATTAAGCCGCTTGTCCTTCACAGTCACAACAAGGGTGTGTGTTTGGTCCCGTTTGAGCCGCGCCGGATCAAAAAAGTATTCCAGCATGTTATCTTTCGCATCATATTCCATCAACGCCCAGTTGCCGTCGATTGTAGCGCTGTAACTGCCAATGCCCGACAGGTTGTCGGTAATTTTAACAGACAGTTTTTCGCGTCTTTTTAAATTCGCCCGGCGCGCGAATTGCGGCTCAATAAGCGGCGGCACCGTATCGAGCGCCACAAAATAGTCGCCAAACGACGAAATGGAAGCCCCTACCCCATCGCCGTCCCATGTGCCGCCGGAGGAGGTGATTTTACCCTTGCTGTTGTAACTCGCCACTACCGCTTTTGATTGCAAGTGTTTGGGAACGTCGGCAGGCAGGTGTATTTGCGCGGCGTGGTGAAGCGGCGTCTCCGCCGTGTGGATGCGCCAATAAGCGGAACAGGCGCTGTTGGGACGCGGCAGGGTGTCGGCCGTAAACCATACCGGACGATAGAGGCCGCCTGCGGGAACCGTAACTTTTAATCCGCGTTCATGAAACACATTCAAACTGTCGTGAAACATCGGAACTTTTTTCACTTCAAAAGGTTTGTCTGCCTCATTCGTTATCGTTTCGCCTGTAGAAACAGCCGGCTTCCTTTTCCGCACATTAAAAGCAACCAGGGAAGTGTTACCCACATCATCGTAAGCTATTACTTCCATTATATGCACAAGGCTATCGGATAAGGTAACCAATCCATTATTCACTACCTTATCATATACGTATAATAATTTGTTGCCGGGCTCCAGATAGGTTTTAACCAGGGGGCGTTTCTGTGTTATCCACCAGTCATAAGCCATGAGGCTGTTGATGTATTTGGTGTCTTCAAACAGGAAGCCGTCCATCCGGTAGGCGAATATCACTTCCTTATCAAGTTTCACCACTAAGCGGTTTACCCCCAGCACGCCGGAAGGGCCGTTTTGCCGGTCGTCCACATCAACGGCCACAAAAAAGGTGTCGGGAACCGTAACCACATTTTCTTTCCTGATGTTGCCGATGACATATAAGGAATACGGGCTGATTTCGGGAATGCCCGATGATTTCCCGTATTCATAAAATACGATATTGTGAATTTTCGGCGGAATATTATCGGGCGTCCTGTACACGCCCCCTTTTATCATGTTCAGCGTTTTGTCGGTGGCGGTTTCGCGGAGCTCAAAATGCAGGTGTGCGCCAAACGAGTTGCCGCTGTTTCCTGCAATACCCACCACTTGTCCTTTCTTCACGGGAAACAGGGTGGAATCGAGATATTCATTAACGGCAAAACGTTGCTTCCGGTATTGTATGCGTTCAATATACTTTTTTATCTTGGAGGGGAACGTGTGCAAATGCGCATACACCGACGTGGCGCCGTTGGGGTGTTTGATGTAAATGGCTTTCCCGTATCCGCCGGGGCTCACGGATATGCGCGACACATAGCCGCCGGCCACAGCGTAGAGCCTGGCGCCGGGCTGCCCGCCCACACGGAAGTCCACGCCCGAATGGAAATGGTTTTCGCGCGGTTCGCCGAAATTCCCGGCAAGCGATAATGTCATATTCGAATCGAGCGGCAAACGATAATACGCCGGGCCTTGCGCCTGCAAAGCGGGAAAAGCACAGTATAACATTATGAAAAAGAAAAAACAGCGCATGTATATTTTCAGTTAAAGCACAAAGTTAACCAAAAAATATAATTTACGCCATTTTCTTCCAACTATAATAGCCTATCACCGACGCCACGGCGTAGCAGCAGAACAAAAATGCCGTAGGATACAACCCGCGCCACGAGTAGAGCATGGCCGAAAGTATATTTACGAACAGCCACACCCACCACTGCTCAATAATTTTGTGGGCAAGCATCCACGTAGCCACTATGCTGAGCGCCGTAGTGAGCGCGTCGCCAAACGGCGCCGGGGAGTCGGTATAACTTTTCAGCACAAACGACAACCCTGAAAATAAAATACCGGAAACCCCCAACAACCCCAATGCCGGCCACAGCTTTAGCCGCACAAACGGCCGTGCCTGTTTGCCGGCGGTTGTTGTTTGTTTACGGCCCCACACCATCCAGCCATATATGCTGGCAAGCAGGTAATAAACATTCAGCCCCATGTCGGCATAAAACTTGGCCTGGAAAAAGATATAGACATAGAAAGCAGAAGATATAAACCCCACAATCCATAAAGCTTTCCGCTGTTTAATTTCGAGAACGAGATACAGCAGCGAAAAGCAAACGCCCAATATTTCCATGTAATCAAACGCCATACCTGCGCACATTTGTGGAAAGCTATTAAAAACGGACGCCCAATTTCAAGGCGAAATTCGTACCGGCCTGCGGAAAATAACGGCGGTCTTGATAATCGGTAACGCCGGCGGCGTGCACTGTCCGGTCATACACAAACGCCGAAGAAGAATATTTGATGTTGAAAATATTATTCACCACCAATTGTAAAAAGCAATCGACATGATTAACCGGAAAGTCATAGCTTGCATTAAAATTAAACGGAAGATAAGCTTCGAGCATCCGGTCGGCGCTGCCCGTATTGTCGTAATACTGCCTGCCCACATACTTTGCGGCAATGGCGAGTTGCAGTTGTTTCACCGGCTCCACATACACGATGAACGCCCCCACCGCCGAAGGAGAATAAGCAATATCAACCGATGAGGAAAATTCCTCCACTTGCGCCGAATAGTCGCTCACATACACATAATTCGTATAATCCAATAATTTATTCCGGCTCAGGCTCAAGTTCCCCTCTATTTTCACCCGTTCAAAATGCACGGCCGCCGAGAGCTCAACCCCCATGCGGTAACTCTTCGGCGCATTTTCCATAACAGGGCGGTAGGAATCGTTTACCCGCCCGGTGGCCACGAGTTGGTTGCCATAGTACATATAATAAAGGTTGACGCCGGCCGTAAAAAAATCATTGTTGAAGCGGTATCCGGCCTCTGCATCGTAAAGGGTTTCTGCTGTGACACGGTTGCGTTCTGTATTTTTAAGGTCGCTGCGGTTGGGCTCACGGTTCAGCAGGGCAAACGACAGGTAAGCCTGATGCGCCTTGCCTGGCTGGAACGCAACGCCTATTTGCGGATTAACAAAATTCCACACATACGTGGTATCCAAAAATCCTTCGGGATATTCGAAATAATCATCATCCTGTCCATATAATTTGAAATTCACATGACGATACTGCAAATCGCCGAATACCGACAGGCTCCTGGTGATGTGGTATGTGGCTTTGGCAAAAAGATTGGCTTCGTTTTTCGTACCCGTGTTGTCATACCAGTTGCGGTTATATTCCACGTCGCCCGCATTATACTTAACCCACATGATTTTCCCGATATGGTCGCCCACGTAGCGGTTGGCGCCGGCCGACAGGTTTATTTGCCACCTGTTGGACGTGTAAAGTCCCGATAAACTCAAACCGTAAAAATCATTATCCAGCCCTTTCCGGCGGATAAGGTCGCTTTTAGCGTGCGTTGTGCCGCCCGCGCCTTGCGGCAAAATGCCGTAGTCCGACAATTTCCGGTCCTGTTTATACTGCTCATAATAGCCCAATCCCTTGGTGTAGTATAGCGCCGTGTTCAGCGTCCAGCGCCCGCCTGTTTTCTGCAAATAATGCAAATGTGCATGCGTTTGCTGGTAATTGTCCATTTCATTTTCGTAAAACTGCGTGTTACCATTCGCGTCGGCATACCGTCCCGACATGTTGTAGCGGCGGTTTGTTTCCAACGAGTCATAAGGCACGCCGTCGAAACTCAGGCGCGAATGTTCCTCGCCATAGAGGAGCGTAACCTTCAGCAGGGATGTTTTCCCCGCCCATCCAGCGCCTATGCGGGCGCTCTGCCGGCGGCTTCCGCTACGGTCGAGATAGCCTTCGCTGGCTTGGCGGTAATATTGTCCGTCGAACGCTACGGCGTTAAACAATTTGCCCGTGCTCAAGTTCAGCCCCACATTTTGGGTGTTGAACGACCCGCAGGAACCGGTAAAATACCCCTCCGCCCGGTCGGACGGGTATCCGGTATTAATGTCCACCGCTCCGCCGAAAGCGGCCGTGCCAAAGGCGGTGCTTCCCGCGCCACGTTGTATGGCAAGCCGTTTGGTCATCATGCCCAAATTGGGGATATTCACCCAAAACACCGATTGGCTCTCCGCATCATTGAGCGGAATGCCGTCGATGCTAATGTTTGTGCGACCCGGGTCGGTGCCGCGTATGCGGAAACTCGTACTCCCCACGCCGGTTCCATTGTCGGAATACGACACGACGCCGGGCGTCATCTCAAGCAAATACGGCATTTCCTTTCCCGCCAGCCGGTCTTTTTCAGCCCACCGGCGCACCTCCACCGACAAGTCCTGTTTGCCCTCCGGGTAAGAGGAAGCAACCACCACGCTGTCTAACACGATTTGCGAATGCGTTTGCGCCCGCAACAGGCACGAAACCACCACGAAAATAAATAAAAAAAAGCCCTTTTTCATATAAATAAATCTTTAAATGTTATAAAAAAGGGGGATAACAAAGAATTTTACCGGTTTTTCCCTACGGCAGCATTACCTGCATCAGGTTATAAGGGTATAATCTCAGCGCCGCAACTGCGGGCACCCCCAAGTTTGCGGCACAAAGATAGTAAAAAAACAGTAAGCAGCAAACAGTGGCAGTAGGCAGTGGCAGTAGGGTCGACGCATATAAGATTTAAGGATTTAAGGATTTAAAGATTTAAAGATTTAAAGATTTAAAGATTTAAGGATTTAAAGATTTTAAAGATTTTAAAAAAAAAAAGC
>JAITIL010000156.1 GCA_031279475.1 Prevotellaceae bacterium
AGAGGCGCGGCACGCCGGTGTGGGTATTCGTGGGCGTCCAGCGGTTGAAAGCGTCAACGTGCCAGTTCTGCCCTTTCAGGTTGCCACCCTGCATCAGCGTAGCGTAAAACGAATCGTAGGCATAACCGCCCATCTGGAACGCCGTTTGCACGCTCAGGTCGAACCCGTAGGCCGTTACGCTGGTCGAAAGCCCGCCGTAAAAATCGGGAAACGCCGACTTTCCGGTTTCGTAATACGTGGCCTCCGCATATTCGGCGGTGGTGTGCCGGTTGCCCTGCTCATCGTCGCGATACCACAGGGATTTTCCCGTGGCCTCGTCCACGCCTGCATACAGCGGCATGTACCAGTCATATATCGAGCCGCCGGTTTTCCACCAGTAATTGCCTGACTGGTACCCCCGCGGGTCGGTTTTGTCGGCGGGCAGTTTAGTGAGTTCGTTCTTCAGGGTGGTGATATTCGCGGCCACCGTCCATGTCACATTAAGCGTCTTCAGAACGTCCACGGCAGCTTCTATTTCCCATCCGCTGTTCTTCATGTCAATTTGGTTGACCCACACCCATGCCGGTTCACCCACCGATATCGGCAACAACTTGTCGTAAATCATGTCGCGCGTCTCCTTGATGAAATAATCTACATTCAGCGTAACCCGGCTGAAGAATTTCGATTCAAGCCCGAGGGTCAGGTTTGTTGATTTCTCCCATGTCAGGTCCGGTGCGCCCCTGTAAGTGAGCACCGGCGACGGATAAGTGCCGTCGGAAGTAATGTCATACTGGTCTAAATAGAGATTTGAGCCCTTGACGGCGTCGTTGCCCTGCGTGCCGTAGCTGGCGCGCAGGCGCAGGGTGTTGAGTTGCCTGACGCCGGCCAGGAATGACTCCGACTTCACGTGCCAGGCGGCGCCCACGCTCCAGAAATTGCCCCAAAGCCTGTTGGGGTAGAATTTCGACGATGCGTCGCGGCGGAAACTGCCCGAGAACATGTACTTATTGTCGTAACCGTATTCCACCCGTGACAGAAAGCTCTCCATCCGGTATTTTTCCGTATACGACGTCAGCGCGCTCATCGTGCCGGCGTTAACTAATTCGGGATTGAACGGGTCGTAGTACTGCCTCTTCTCGCCATACAGATACAAATCCGAATCGCTCTTGACTTCGTGCCCAAGCAGCGCGTTTATCTTGTGCTTGCCGAACACCCGCGCATAGTTCAGCAGTTGGTTGGTGTTGAATTCTTCATACCGCTGGCTTGTGCGGTAGCCCGTGCCGCCGGTCGATTTCCCGCTGCCCGAGAAAGGATTGCTGTAGCCCACCGTATTCACATTAAACACATCGTAGGCCATGTTGACGGTGAATGTGAAGCCGCCCGGAAGCGTTACTTCCACGTAGGCGCGTGACGACAGGTTGTCGCGCACCGAATGCGCCAAATCGTTTTGCAGCACATAAAGCGGATTTTGCTCCGCCGCGAAGGGACGTACGTTGTTCGAGGGCGCGCCGTTCTCCACGTTGTGCGCACCGAAGTCGTATTCCTGTTCGCCGCCGGCGCCCATAATGGGTTGACCGGTGGCCAGGTCATACTTGTGAACAGGGTAAATCGGAGCGACGATTTGCGAGAAATAAAAAATGTTGGAAGCGCTGGAGCTGCCGGTCGTCCCGATGGGCGAATTGGCGCTCGTTTGCGCAAACCCCACGTTCAATCCTGTTTTAAAGATTTCGCCGAGCCGCTGGTCGATTTTCCCCCGTATATTTATCCGCCGGAAGTCCGACTTGTCAATATATCCCTCGTCGTCCACGTAGCCTGCCGAGAAATAGGCGTCGGTGTTTTTCCCTCCACCGCTCACGTTGAGGTAGTATTCCTGCCGGAGGTTGTTTTTGAACGGGTCGGAGAGCCAATTCTCATTCCACTTCCGCCCGGCCGCCGCCGGGTTGATTTTCCCCGTTATGGAATCAACCAGGCCGGTATCGGGTACATCTTTATACACATTGTATCCCAGGACGCCGGGGATAAGGTTGCGGCTTGTGTTCACTCCGGCGGTGGCCGCGTCGACGCCGCTTTCCACCAGTCCATTCCGTTGCGCCTCCCAGGTCAGCTCATAATACTCTGCCGGATTGTCGATTACCTCGTAGGCCGGCACACCGCGTGCGTTGATGCCGGCGCGGGCCTCAAAATTAATCTGCAGGCGTTTCCCTTCGCCCTTCCGGGTGGTAATCATCACCACGCCGTTGGAGCCGCGGGCGCCATACATCGACGTGGCTGCCGCGTCTTTCAGTATGCTGAACGATTCAATGTCTTGCGGCGTAATGGAGCTTAGCAATCCTCCGTAAGGCACGCCATCCACCACAAGCAGCGGCGCCGAGCCTGCCGCGATGGAGCCGAGGCCGCGTATGCGGATAATCGCATCGACGCCCGGTTGCCCCGACGTGCTTGCGATTTGCACGCCCGCCGCAGCGCCTTCGAGCGCCTTCGAAATACTCGACGTCTCGCCCCGCTGTAACGTGCTGCGCTTAATCATTGCCACCGAGCCGGTGAAACGCTCACGCGCCGTTGTGCCGTATGCCACCACCATCACGTCGTCGAGCGCCACTGCGTCATTGTCGAGCGTTACATTAATTACCGTGCGGCCGGTCACGGCCTGTTCGTTGTTCTTCGTGCCGATAAATGAAAATACGAGCGTTGCCGTGCCCGGCACATTTATAGTGTAACGTCCGAGCGCGTCGGTTGAGGTGTTGTTCACGCCGTTCTTTTCTATCACCGTTGCGCCCGGCAGCGGTTCGCCGCCGCCATCGGTTACTGTTCCTGTGATTTGTATGTCTTGTGCTGAAAGCACCCTCACCCCTGTAAGCGCTATACCTGTTAAAAACATCTTGATTTTTCTCATGAATAGAAAGAATTTAAGAGTTAATAAATTACAGGCTCCTTCAGGCGGATTTTATGGTGGTGCTTATACTACATTAATTTTAATTATTGTTTAATACAAAAATACAAAAAATAATTTTAAGATGCAACACTAATTTACGTGTCGATATTGGCGTATTTGGCGTGGGTTTCGATAAATTCGCGGCGCGGCGGCACTTCATCGCCCATCAGCATGGAGAAGATGCGGTCGGCTTCGGCGGCATTGTCAATAGTGACTTGCCGCAGTACGCGGTTTTCGGGATTCATGGTCGTTTCCCATAATTGTTCGGGATTCATTTCGCCCAGCCCTTTGTAGCGTTGCACACGCAAGTTCTCTTTTCCTTTCCCTATTTCCTCCACAGCCTGTTGGCGTTCGGTGTCGTTCCAGCAATAGCGTTTTTCTTTTCCTTTGGTTACTAAATAGAGCGGGGGCGTGGCGATGTAGAGGTGTCCGCGTTTTATCAGGTCGTTCATGTGGCGGAAGAAGAAGGTCATGATGAGTGTGGCGATGTGGCTTCCGTCCACGTCGGCGTCGGTCATGATGATGATTTTGTAGTAGCGCAGTTTTTCAAGGTTCAGCGCTTTGCTGTCTTCTTCCGTACCGATGCTGATGCCGAGTGCGGTGAAGATATTCCGGATTTCGTCGCTCTCGAAAACTTTATGTTCCATGGCTTTTTCGACGTTGAGGATTTTCCCGCGCAGCGGCAGGATGGCCTGGAACATGCGGTCGCGGCCTTGTTTCGCCGATCCGCCGGCCGAGTCGCCTTCCACTAAGTAAAGTTCGCATTTTGCGGGGTCGCGGTCGGAGCAGTCGGCCAATTTTCCGGGCAGCCCCGAGCCGGACATGACAGTTTTGCGCTGCACCATTTCGCGCGCTTTGCGTGCGGCCTGGCGGGCTGTAGCGGCCAATATCACCTTGTCGATAATGAGCTTGGCGTCTTTCGGGTTTTCTTCGAGGTAATTGTCCAAAGCCGCGCTTACGGCTTGCGATACGGCGGCCGTGACTTCACTGTTTCCCAGTTTTGTTTTGGTCTGCCCTTCAAACTGCGGCTCGGCCACTTTCACCGAAATCACCGCCGTGAGGCCTTCGCGGAAGTCGGCGGGGTCAATGTCAAACTTGAGTTTTGCGAGCATGCCGTTCTTTTCGGCAAAGTTTTTCAGCGTTGTGGTGAGCCCGCGGCGGAAGCCTGAAAGGTGCGTGCCGCCTTCAATAGTATTAATGTTGTTTACATACGAATGTACGTTTTCGTTAAAACCGCTGTTGTATTGCATGGCCACTTCTATCGGCAACCCTGTTTTTTCGGTTTCCAGGTAAATGGGCTTTTCCGTTAATTTCTCGCGTGTGCCGTCGAGGAAAGCAACAAATTCGAGCAGTCCTGTTTCCGAATAAAAATGGTCGGAATGGTAGTGTTTCCCGTTTTCGTTTTCGCTTTCACTTTCTTCCCATTCGCGTTTGTCGGTAAGGGTGAGGTGGATGCCTTTGTTTAAAAAGGCCAATTCGCGCAAGCGTGTGGCCAACGTGTCGTAGTCGTATTTGGTGGTTACGGTAAATATCGTATTGTCGGGTTTGAACGTAATGGTGGTGCCGGTTTGGTTGGATGTGCCCACCACTTTCACCTCATATTGCGGGATGCCGTATTGGTATTCCTGCCGGAAGATTTTTCCTTCCCGGTGGATTTCAGCTATCAGTAGCGATGACAGTGCATTTACGCACGATACGCCTACGCCGTGTAACCCGCCTGATACTTTATAGCTTCCTTTGTCGAACTTGCCGCCGGCATGCAGCACGGTGAGCACCACTTCCAGGGCCGATTTGCCTTCTTTTTGCATGATGTCGGTCGGGATGCCGCGCCCGTCGTCGGTTACCGTGATGGAGTTGTCTTCGTTAATGGTTACGTTGATGTTTTTGCAATAGCCGGCCAGCGCTTCGTCAATGGAATTATCGACCACTTCATACACCAAATGATGCAATCCGCGTTGGCCTATATCGCCAATGTACATGGACGGGCGTTTTCTAACGGCTTCAAGGCCTTCAAGTACCTGAATGTTTTCGGCCGAATAGGAGTTGGCCGTTTGTTTCTCATTTTCTATAATCATAGTTAAAAATCATCGTTTAGATTGTGCACAAAGATAGTAATATTTTGTGTAATTCACAATGAAAAAACGCAGAAAAAACAGGGTGGAAGCAGAAAGTTTTAGCGCTTTTTTATCGCTCAGAATGAATGAGTTAGACCTCCACCGACAGTCATGCCCGGATGGTAGTAAAGATAATAGTCCTGACAGGGCTGGTTCAGCAAGTTTTTCCCCTGAAGGAAAATGGAAAAATTTTCGGTTATGCGGTATTCAACCGTAAATCCCAAATTGATGTAGGATTTTGTCGAAGTGGTATGTGCGGCATAGGCTGCGGGCAGCAACACCGGCGTTTCTCCGCGGTAAAGCGCGTCAAGGATAAAATTGAGCGGTTTTAGTTTGTATCGTGACTGTAAACCTGCTTCGATAGCCGGTTTATGCCAGGACTTTTCTTCCTTGTCCATGTTGTATTTGGTGTAATTGGCAAAAAACAGCACATCAATATTACGGTGTTTGGCGCTTAATTCAAATCCCACAGAAATTTTCGATATATTGTCATACACCACGTCGAAGTTGCTGAGGAGTGCAGTGCTCGGGTTAATGGTTCCCCTGTCATTGATAGGCTCTGTGCTATTGACGAAAAAATACATGCTGTCAATCATGCTGTAGGATGCTTTCAGGCAATAGGCGAAAATAGAACTGAAACTACCCCTGACGCCGGCTTCGCCTTTTATCCTGGTGCGGGTGTTTGATACGTCCAGTCCCGGCAGCACATAAGGATTTTCGGAAGTAATTTTTTCGTAGTTGTTGAGTGTTGAGCCACCCGTTATTTCCAAAAAGGGGATGAACAGGCCGTTGTAGGCAATAAAATGAAAGGCCAGGAAAGGATAGAAATTGTAGTTCAATCCGTATCCGTTATAAATGCTTTCGATATTCAGCCCCGCCGATGCTTTCATGATGTCGTCACGGTAGGCATAGGAGGGGATGGCGTTGAACAGTCCCGACGTAAAGTGTTTTGACAGGTTGTCGCGGTTGTATGTTTTGGCGTAGAGTTGCAGGTTAAGGACGTGTTGCGTGCTTATTCTAAAATTGAAGAAACTGTTTACCCCAACGGTGTGTTGGTTTACAGGTTTAGTACTGAGAAAACGATGCGCCGATTCCTTAAGGTAATCAAAGTAACCCTGGATGCTGAAAGAAAAAGTTTTATTCACGTTGTCCAGGCTATATATGCGGGCGTCGGCGTTGACAATGTTGAACGTTTGACGCATAAATTTACGCACGTAACTGTTTTCGGTGATTTTCCCGGTATATCCGTTGTCAATATTTTCTTTGAGGAAGAGCGTGTCCTGGCCGTAATACAAAAGGGATTGGTGTTTATATTCCGCTTTGACGTCTATGGCCGCATACTTGAAATGGTGTTGCATGACCACGCCGGCGCTGGATGTTTCGTGTTCCGATAAAATTTCATCGGGAACAGGTTTCGAGGTTAGGGGCGCCTGGTCGTATAGCGGCGACTTTCCCCAAAATGAGCGATGTTTGAGGTAAATGCTCACGGCCGATTTTTTAGATAGCGGATTGTGGAGGTAGAAGTCGGCTTCGGGCGTCAGGGGATGCAGGAATGCCGCACGCAGGTACCCATATCCCATGTCGGGCATGGTTAGGTTGTCTATGGCCATTGAAATAGCAGGAATAGGTTCGAGGGAGAAACTGCTCTGCATGTCATGGGTGATAAACGGGTAGGAAAATATTATTTTCGGGTATATCAAGGAATCCCCGGTGTTGTATTTGATGTCAATCTTATCGGTTTCGAGGATTTTTCCCTCGTAGTCGGTAACAACTTCAACGGTAGGGTCGCCCAGCCCGGCATTTTTTTTCGTTTTTGAAGATTGTTGCGCCACAACGGCATTGCTTATACAAAGCATCAATCCGGCAATAAATATGGCAGTGTAATGTGATTTCATAGTTATTGAATTGCAGCTAAACGTGTTTTTACAACATCAATTATCCCGTCGCCATCTACGGTATATCCTTCGAGGATGCTGTTATAAGTAGCCTGTGCCCGTTCTATTTCATTTTGCGACACGTAAATATCGCCTAAAATGATAAAACTTCGCGCCAGCCAGTAGGGTTGTTTACTTTGCGCTTCCGAAAAGGCAAATATGGCATTCATGGCGTCTTCATTGCGGTCGCTTTGGTACAGTATGTCGATGGCGAGGAATGCGGCTTCGGCTCCTTCGGGCGTTTTGATGAAATTGTCGGATAATTGTTTGTAGAATAACAGCGCTTCTTCGGTATGTCCCAGCTGTTGGCTCGATTTGGCGCGTATGAGCAGGGTTTTCAGCCGTTCCTGTTCGCTGACGGTTGAAAACTGAAGGACATTTTGAGCCATATCAATGGCTTGTTTGTAATTATCCATATTGAAACAGGCTTCCATAATCCGGTATGTAGCCTCAAGTTTGTAGTTTTCTTCCTGGGTGAAAGCAATCAGTTTTTCATACGATTTTATCACGTCGCTGTAATCTTCGAGCCTGTACACACAGCGTGCATACCCAAGCAGGGCAAGTTCGGTAAATGAGTTCCGGAGTTGAGCGATAACGTAACTGAAATAGTTCTTGGCTTCGCTGTATTGCCGCTTGCGGAATAAGCAATCGCCGAGGTAGAAATTGGCCTGGGACGCATAAGGGGTGGCGGGATACATTTGCAGGAAGTTTTTAAGCGCTTTAATGGCTTCGTCACATTCGCCGGAGAGGTATAGTTTTTCAGCCAGACTGAAACGGCTGTCTTGTTTTTCTTGCTCTCTTTCGCTCTCGTCCATGCCTTCGTTTAGCGCTAATTGATCAACAAAGTTGTAGTAACTTTCCACGTCATTGGTTTCGAGGTAGGCATTCTTCAGCCCAATCAGGGCGTTTTTCGCTTCCCTCGAATTGGAGTCAAACAGTACGGCCTTCCGGTAGTAGTCGATGGCTGTTTTATAATTGCCGGTATTCACATTCACCAGCCCGAGTTCGATGAATGCCAGCTGGCAGTAAGGATGGGTGGGGTAGTATTGTGTAATTGTAATGAATGATTTGCTGGCCATGTCGAATTTATTAAGCCGCAGGTAGGTGCGCCCTGTCTCATAAATTCCCGGAGGGGTATATTCAGACTGTGGGAAGTCCACGCTGAGTTTGTTGAGTATTTCCAGTTTTTGTTGTAATTTATCGGACAGTCCCAGCGCCATGGCTTTTTGGTACATGGCATAATCCACATGTTCGGCTTTGAGTTGTATGGTTTTTTCGAAATTGTCGGCGGCAAAGGCATATTTTTTTTGTGTAAAATAGCAGTTGCCGATGCAGTTGTATGCGTCGCCGAGGTACTTGGTGTCATCTTGCGCCAGGGTTACAAATTTCCTGAACCAGCTTATGGCGTTGTCATATTGCTTCATTTTGTAAGCGCAGTAGCCAATGTTGTAGTGTGCAAGTTGAAATTCGGTTTTATTATTGAAAGCGCCTTCGGAATGAATAAAATCTTCATACTGTTCCATTGCTTTCCGGTATTCGCGGTTTTTGTAGAAGGCTTCGGCCTTCCAATAGCGCGCCATGGCGGCGAGATAGGAGTCGTATTTGCTGTATGTAAGGGAATAATCAAACGATTTAATAGCGTTATCGTATGCGGTGGAATCAAACGAAGCCATGGCTTGAATGAAAGCAATACGCTGGATGTCGGCATAATCTTTGTCGGTGCGTTGAGGCATCTTGAGAAGCACCTCTATGGCCTTGTCGTAACGTTTATCTACGGTGTAGGCGATAGAAAGGATACGGTTTATGTCTTTTTGCGGATTGGTTTTATGGTAAGCGTAAATGAGCTCGGTATTATAGTCTAATTCTAAGGACAACTTGGCTGCGTTGAATGTTGAAATGTCTTTGATGGCATAATCGAAGTCCATTTTCCCGGCGGTGTTAAAATAATCGAACGCCTTTTTGCTGTTGCCGGTTTTCAATGCAATATCGCCGGCATAGTACAGTGCGTTTTGTGTCAGGGAATCGGTTCCGGCACTTAATACGGAATCGAGCGCCTGTAAAGCTTGGGGATATTTTTTTAGCCGGTAGTAAAGGGATGCTTCCAGGTAATAATCGTCGCGCGTCATTTTCTTTGTTTTGTCCCGGTAGAGGTTAAGGTAGAGAAGCGATTCCTCGTATTGCTGTGTTTTAAAATAAGCGTTGGCAATGAGGTAGGCGATTTCGGGATACCGCACTTCATCCACGGTTTTAAGCAGGTCAATGCCGTTGGTAATTATTTTGTCGTATTCGTGTTGGTAGGCGTGTATTTGCAGGACATAGAACGCAATAAGCGAAGAAAAACGGCTGTCGGATTTTATTTCATTGAATGCCGTAATGGCCGATAAATAGTTTTTGCGCAAGTATTCGATATGCGCGTAGTAGTAAGTAGCAGGAGCGGTGTACTCGTTAGCCGGCAATATCTTGACGTGGGTAAATAATTCCAGCGCTTTGTCAAACTTATTGGTTTTAAAACAGGCGTATGCTTGTAAATAGAGGCATTCCAGCCTGTCGTCGGGGTCTAATTCCCTGTCGTCGGTTTTTTCAAACCATACGATGGCCTTTCTGTATTGTTCGGCGCTGCATAGCTGTTTCGCCAGGGAGAAATGAATGTAATTTAATTTCGGGTTGTTAATGATCATTTCATCAAGTTGCATAACCATGGCTTCACTGTTGTGCAGCTGTAGCTTGATGGCGCATAGCGTGAGGTACGATGCGATGTCAATTTGCAATATTTCGTTGGCGTTGACTTGTGCCGCTTTTTGAAACTGTGCCTGCGCATCGGTATATTGCCCTTTTTCATACAGGTCAATAGCGCTGGAATAATAGCTATTGTCGAAGCCGGTAGGAGTTTGTGCCGGTGCAAGAATGCCGCTTGCACAAGAAAGAAACAAAATGCCAAACAGTTGGTAGCAAATTTTAATTTTCATGGACACATAATAATAATCAACAAAGATATGAAAATTATAATATAATCGGAAAATTTTGAAGATGAAATTATTTTACATTTTTCTCAAGCTCCTTTATAGCTTGCAACAGGGTATTATCGATATGGCCGGTAAATGGATAAAAACCTTCGTCGTCGAGCGGCGTATTACGCCCTATGTAAGCTTTCAGGTAGTTGTCAATAAGTCGTTTGCATTGTTTTAATTCCCCGGGTTTCGGTTTTATCCCTTGCCGTGTGGTATAGTCGGTAAAGTCTTTTAACAAGTCGAAAGCGGCGAAGAACTTCCGGAGGTCGCCCAGCGTGTGTATGTTGTTGATTTCATTCCGGTGCAGGTCGGAGAACTGGATGGCATAGCGGTATATGAGGTTTTTTCTTGATACATTAAGAAAGTATTCATTTATGCCGGAGGTATCAATCGGGACAAATACATCGGGGGCGATGCCGCCGCCGCCGTACACTATTTTTCCGCCGGGTGTGGTGTAGCGCTGTACGGTGTCTTGTTTAACACTGTCGGCCTCCATGAATTCACCATGAAGATAACGCTGGTAAATGTCATCTTCGTAGTTTTTATCTTTGCCGTAAGGTTTTTGTATGCTGCGCCCGGTGGGGGTATAGTAGCGGGCTACGGTGAGGCGCAGTCCCGAATTGTCGCTGAAGTTGATGGGGTCCTGTACCAAGCCCTTGCCGAATGTACGCCGCCCGACGATAATCCCCTTATCGTTGTCCTGCAAGGCCCCGGCTACAATTTCAGAGGCAGAGGCAGAGATTTCATCGGTGAGTACGGCCACGTTGATGTGCTGCAGACGTCCATGTCCGTTAGCATACAGGTCTTTACGTTTGCGCGCCCTGCCTTCGGTATATACAATGAGGCTTCCGTGCGGCAGGAATTCATTGGCAATTTCAAAAGCCTGGTCGAGCAGCCCGCCGGTATTGCTCCGCAGGTCAAAGACGAGGTTTCTCATTCCCTCGTCCTGCAACGCCAACGCCGCTTTGAGGAATTCGAGATGCGACGATTTTGAGAATTTTGACAGTTTAATATATCCGGTGCGCTCATTTAACATGTAGGCCACGTCAATGCTTTTCACGGGAATTTTGCCGCGCGTGATGGGGAAATATATCAGGTTCGGTTCGCCGATACGCTGTATGCCCACCGTAACCTGTGTGCCTGTTTTGCCGCGTAACATTCTCACCACATTATTCTGATTGATTTTTTGTCCGGCAATCAGCGAGTCATCAACTGTAATAATCCGGTCGCCGGCACGTATGCCTGCGCGTTCGGAAGGCCCGCCGCCAATTACATTAATCACGATAACCGTGTCGTTGGGCATGTTGAACGTAATTCCAACGCCGTCGAAATTACCCTCTATCGATTCGTTAGCCTGCGCCATATCCCCTGCCTGAATGTATATGGAATGGGGGTCGAGCTCATTCAGTACGAACGGGATTGTTTTTTCAACCAAACTGTCGATATTTACCGGGTCTACGTAGCTTTCCTTGATTTGGTCGAACACGAGCTGGAGTTTGCTCAGTTCAGATTGAGGATAATATACGGGAATGGGGATATATTTATTGATGTCGGCGTTTTTGTATAAGAGATATTGTCCGATGATCATGCCAAGCACAATACATACCAGGGAGGTTAATACCCGGAGTAAGATGTTTTTATTCATAATGTTCTTTCTGTTGAAGGGGCTGTGTGTTGTGTGTTTATATCAATGTGGGTTACTTCAATTCCGGCGCGGCGCAAAAGCTCAATACCATCGGTGATGCGGTATTGATTGCTGTACACCACACGGGTAATACCGGCTTGTATGATGAGCTTCGCACATTCCAGACAGGGGGATGTGGTAATATAGAGCGTGGCTCCTTCGCTGCTGTTGTTTGATTTGGCAACCTTGGTGATGGCATTGGCTTCGGCATGGAGAACGTACGGTTTGGTGATCCCCTGTTCATCTTCGCATACATTTTCGAAACCGGACGGTGTCCCGTTATACCCGTCGGAGATAATCATGCGGTCTTTTACAATAATAGCGCCCACCTGCCGGCGTTTACAATATGAATTTCTCCCCCATACCGCTGCCATTTCGAGGTAACTATGATCAAATTGTTTTTGTTTTTCAGCGGTCATACTTTAAAATTAAAGTGCAAAGATAGAAAAAAGTCGGTTATTTTTTTAAAAAGACTATTGTGGAATTAAAAAAAGGTGTTATCTTTGTGTCCCCAAATGAACCGGTGCGGTAGTTCAGTTGGTTAGAATACGTGCCTGTCACGCACGGGGTCGCGGGTTCGAATCCCGTCCGCACCGCTAAGCCCGCTTCTGGAAATCAGCCCGGAGGCGGGTTTCTGTTTGTGGGGGCGGGGAGGCGTTTGCAGTACTTATTCAGTACCCAAGTTGAAAAAACGGGAGAGCTTGAAAATAATTGATAATAAGCTATATGTGATGTAAAACCAAAATAAGCATAAATTTTTATGCTGACTAAAATAGGATTATTCTAATTTTTGCCCAGGTTTTTAGCATAAGAATGACGTTATTTAATGCGTCTTCCCATACAAAAAATATCAGGTTGCAACCCCTTGTGTAACCCCCTACAAATTTTGAATAGCAACCGGCGCCATTCCCGTAGCCCCACGAAAATGGTAGGCCGGCATTAAGTCGGGCGCAATTCCACCGAAAGCCCAAGCGCATTGGATATTGTAAAAAAAGTAGATAACTGCATGTCTGTTTTCCCTTGCTCAATATAAGCGATATAACTACGGTTTTTACCTATTCTGTCGGCAAGCTGTTGTTGCGTAATTTTCAACTCACTCCTCCTGTCTTTCAGTATCTCGCCATAATAATAAGCTAAAGCTTTTTCATGGAACGCCTCGCGAGAAGGGGTTCCTGTTTTCCCATATTCTTTATCAAGCAAATCATCAAAACTATGAAGCTTTGCAACTTTTTCGGGATTTAATTGTATCATGATTCCAAATCATTTAATATGTTAATAGCCCTCTTTACGTATTTGTTGTAATCTTTTGAGGATTTTTTCAAAAATCCATTCAGCAAAATAAGTTTAGTCGCCTGTATCACATTTTCGTGGTCAGTACAAAAAAGAATAGTGCGATATTCATTGTGTCCGACCGAAACGCGCATCTCGTATAAGTTGGTGTTGGCTATTTTTTTACGAATTTCGTACTTAATACATACACCGTTTTAAGAATATCAATTCCTTGTTTGTATTTTACTTTTGTCCTTTCATCTAATCCCGAATAGAACAAATTAAATTCGTCCGAATACAACACACTCCGTATGTCTTCTATTCCTTTCACATCACAAATGTACGAAATTTGTTACAAACCGCAAAAAAATCTTTTTTAATAGGAACTGAAAAATATCTCGTCTCACTGTTCATATTGTTTTATTAAAAAACTGGCGCATAGACTGTTTGAGAAATAGTATATTCCTCGTATTCCCTATAATTCTTCCATTTCGGAACTTCCCCCTTAAAATACGGCTCAAAAAACGCACGGTCTATAATACGACACGTGCCAGTAAATTCTAATTCTCTACCCTCGCTATAAAAGAAATAGTCAGTTAGGGAAATTAATAGATAGATACTATTATTATACGTAAAGAGTAAAACGACTGTCCCTATTAATAATTTCCTTATCAACTTCCATATATTCATTTTCCCGCCCGCTGTTTTGCCATTGCGCAAATCCCAACCATTACCAACCTGACCGAAGAGAAGATCGAAGAAATTCTCCATTCGGAAAGTGTATAAAAAAATCCACTTGTCACCCAGCGCGTTAAAACAAATTTTAAGTTAGCCGCGAAAAATAAATTTGCCGATTAAAAAAAAAGCGCTACCTTTGCAACCCATTTCTGAAAAAAGGGATGGTTAAAAAAGCTCTTTGACGTATTGGAGAGAGATATAACGAGGTAAAGGCGGTAGCGCGAGCTACCGGCGAAAAAAAAACAAAAGATCCAAATGATAGAATAATTTTATTTAGAGGATCTCGAGCAG
>JAITIL010000159.1 GCA_031279475.1 Prevotellaceae bacterium
TGCCCTCCGCAGTTTCAGCGCCAAATATATAACTGCTATTATTTGGAGCGTTGTCAATCTTCACACCACCCTTATACCATTCATACGTGTAAGTACCACTACCGCCTGAAGGCTCCGTATAATTTGCAATATTAACCGGTGTACCGCCCGCACAAACCGTACTGCTACTGGTGATAATGGCGCCCGGACTAAAGGGGTCAAATACATTAACTGTAGTAATAGGAATAGAATCTAACCATTTATTTACTACCGAATACACATACAAGTATTTACCTGCATCTTTTGCCCCAAAGCCCTCTAAGGTGAACGACGTCGTGCCTGGCGATATTATTTGAGGCCAACTATTTCCATCACTTTTATCAACATCTAACGACGGCCACCAAAAAGAATAACTGCCACCCGCATCATACTTAAAAGTGATATCAAAAGCTGCATCATTTAAGTCGTGACAGGCGGTTTTGGACTGCACCATAGACTTAAAGGGAGTCTGGCAGTCGCCCACTATCACAGCTCCACTACCGGAATAATACGTAGTCTTGGGAGTTATAACCAGACCATAACAAGTTGCGTCTTGTGCACCAAGTGTAGAAAACGCCATAAGCGCTACGGCAGTTACAAGCAAGCCGTAAACGGTACGACAATATTTTTGCATAAGCTAAGCTAAGATAAAATACAATAAAAATAGATTTCCATTTCCCTTCACAAGGTTTTAAAAAATCGAAAACCTTAATAAATAACTTCGGCAGGCAAAAATACGGTTTTAATTTTAAAAAAAACAGTTATTGTAATAGTTTTAAGATGATTTAACAGTTTTTTTGATTTTTTATCACTTTAACCATGTGTTTTAAGACATTTTCGAGCCGGCGTTCCCATACCAGGACAATCGCCAACCCCCATCGCGAAAGCAGCATCCACCAGAACAGGGCTCCGGCGGAATAAAGCAACAGTATATCTTCCAAATTACTGTGCGACACGCCAATGTGGTGATTAAGCAAATCGGCGTCGCCCCGGTTTATTTTTCCGCGTTCCGTTTCTTCAATCATAATGGCTGCCCCGTAGGCCAATCCCAGCACATTGGCTACAATCCACAAAAACGACGTGCGGGCGGGCAATCCAAACACCACCAATAACGGCCGCAACAGTTTCGACAACAGCCTGATAACTCCAAACTCCGCCAAAAGGCGCTGCAACACCGACAAACTCACAATTAATGTAACCATTTTTACAATTAATAAAGTAGTAGATATTGTCCATTTTTCTAGGATATCCGTCAGCGGGAGCGTGCCGGGCATTACTAATGTATTGTGCGCCAAATCAGTATCTGGCGAGCCCGGAAGCAAGAGGTGCAGGCAAAACCCCAGCGCCAGCGCGCCCAGGGTGCGCACCAGGAAAATCCGCAGCAGCGAAGACCCGCATTTCTGCTGCACCGGGCTTTCAATAATCATATTATGTGCGCACAACACCATCACAGCCAGGATGGTAACCGTACGCGTGTCGAAGTTCAACGTGTCAATCACCGCCACGGCGGCGTATACATTGATAAAATACCCCGACATGAACGCCAGCGCGGCCTCTCCCGGCAAGCCCAAGAGCCCGAACACCGGCGAAAGGCTTCCCGACATCCAGTTCAGCGCCCCGGAACAGCGTAACAGTTCCACGCCAAACGACGCCATCACGGTAAGGCGCATCATCCACCAGGCTGTGCGCAAAGCTCCGGGAATGGCGCTCTTAGCGGCAGCCAGCGCCCGTTGGGAAATACGTGTTGTGGTCATACTTTAATTCAGGCCACAAAGGTACATGAAATTTCAAGATTCCAAAATTTCAACCCGCGATTTTCAATTTGGTCATTCATGTACTTCACATACTCCGAATTTACCGGCAACGTTACCATCGGAATTTCCCAAAACTGCTTGCCAAGTTTTTCGGCAATAAACCATTTTTCGAGCAAGCGGGCAATTCGTCCGTTGCCATCGCGAAAGGGGTGTATATGCACAAATCGCAGTTGTCATTTCCTGTTTTACAA
The DNA here is from genome assembly GCA_031279475.1 of Prevotellaceae bacterium. Classification (GTDB taxonomy): domain Bacteria; phylum Bacteroidota; class Bacteroidia; order Bacteroidales; family UBA932; genus JAIRLC01. Next base: position 2,024 of record JAITIL010000159.1, read on the forward strand.
ACCCGGGTTCAACAGCAAGATAAACCAAGCCATCTTTACCAAACACACCGACAGGTTCAATGCTGTATTTCCCCCTCTTAATCTTGATTAACAGCGTTTTTTATAAAACGCCATGCGACTCCAAAAGATTTGTTTCCGACAGCGAATTTTCCTGCGCAAACTGATATGCCGCAATCAAATCTTCGGTTTCCTGCAATTCTTTGCCCGCCTTAAATTTTTCTTTGCTCAACTGATAATTCATAAACGAATTTAAGTCGATTTTATTCCCCCTCAATATTAGACGAATACACCGCAGAGGACTTCGTCAAATATTCCAAACTGATAGCGCGTTCCGAAAAATCAAATTGCTTGATTAATTCGGGAATTTGCTGTCCGGTGAGTTGCAGATATTCGTTCCAATACCCTTTCGGGTACAAATATAGGAATAATCTTCAAAACAACACCTTTTCGGGTGTTCTTTTGTTTAAATCAGCTTAAATAATACCCGAAAGTAGTGGTTTCCGGAAGTTCGGCTTTTGTGGTGCCACCACGAATCGAACGAGGGACACAAGGATTTTCAGTCCTTTGCTCTACCAACTGAGCTATGGCACCTTAATCTTAAACGGGCAACAAAGGTAAAACTTTTTTTTAACTTTGCAAAAAAATTCTGTTTTGATGGATACCTGCCAATTTACGCTCCCCAACGGCCTGCGCGTCGTATACCGGCAAAGCCAGTCGAATGTGGTTTACTGCGGATTGACTGTCAACGCCGGCGCCCGCGACGAGCCCCTTGCCGAACACGGCATGGCGCACTTCGTGGAGCACATGCTGTTCAAGGGAACAAAAAAATATTCCGCCCACTTTATCAACAACCGGCTCGAAAACGTAGGCGGGGAACTCAATGCGTTTACCTCCAAAGAGGAAACCGTAGTCCACGCCACCATCCTGGAAAACGACTTCGGGAAAGCCCTTGAACTCATGGCCGACATGGCGTTCAACCCCACTTTCCCGCCTAAGGAATTTGAAAAAGAGAAATTGGTCGTCCTCGATGAAATCAATGCCTGCAAAGACAATCCGGCAGAACAGATTTTCGATGATTTTGAAGAACGTTTGTTCGCCCAAACACCTGTCGGGCGGTCGATACTGGGCAGCGAGCAATCGCTCACATCCATGGCGCCGCAACAGCTCCACCACTTTGTGACGCAACATTACCACCCGCAAAACATGATTCTTTCCGTAGTGGGTAAAATCTCCACCAAACGCATTGAAGAATTATCTTCCAAGTATTTCGGCGCTTTTGAAGCGCAATCCCGGATACTCAACCGCACCACGCCCGGCCCTTGTGCGCCGTTCCGCGTTTCGCAACCGCGCAATACGTATCAGGCGCACTGTATGCTCGGCAACCGGGCGTATTCGCTTTATCATCCCAAGCGTGTGGCCATGTCGTTGTTCGCCAATTACCTTGGCGGCCCCGCATCAAACTCATTGCTCAGCACCCTGTTGCGCGAAAAACACGGATTGGTGTACACCGCAGAAGCCAACTACAGCCCTTATGCAGATTGCGGCGCGTTCAGTATTTATTTCGGCACGGATAAAGAAAAAGTACAAAAATGCCACGATATTATCTCCGCAGCGTTTAAAAAACTGCGGGAAACCCCGCTCGAGGGGAGGGTGCTGCAACGCATAAAAAAACAGTTGATCGGGCAACTGGCCATTGCCACCGACAACGCCGAATCGCAAATGATTAGCCAGGCAAAGAGTTTGCTCGTTTTTGATAAAGTGGAAACGCCCGAACAAATCAAAGAAAAAATAAACGCCGTAACAGCCGTTGAACTGCAAGAGATTGCAGAAGAGATGTTGCATCCCGACCGGCTTTCTGTTTTAATTTACACTTAACCGCGCATGACTCCCGACCAATATATTGAAGCGCATACTTCGCCCGCCGAGCCGTTGCTCGACGAGATTGTGCGCTACACGCACCTTCACACCATGAATCCGCGCATGCTCTCGGGACTGATACAGGGGAAGCTGCTCGCCACGTTCAGCGCCATGCTCCAACCCCGGCGGATATTAGAAATCGGCACGTTTACCGGATATGCCACACTCTGCCTGGCCAAAGGCCTTGCGCCCGGCGGCGAAATTCACACCATAGAACGTAACGACGAATTGCACGATACGCTTTGCGCTTTTTTCCGGCGCAGCCCGCAGGCCAACCAAATAAAACTCCACACCGGCAATGCGCTTGACCTTATCCCCACACTCCATGAAACGTTCGACCTGGTGTATATCGACGGGGATAAACGTGAATACGTCGCTTACTACCACGCCGTTTTTGATAAAGTGCGCCGGGGCGGATACATCATGGCCGACAATGTGCTCTGGGACGGCAAAGTAACCGCCAGCCCTTTACCCAACGATGTGCAAACACAAAACATCATGGCATTTAACGACCTGGCGCGCGACGACGAGCGGGTAGAGAACCTGCTCCTCCCCTTGCGCGACGGGCTAATGATTATCCGGAAAATGTAACCGTGCCAAATGGCGTAGCGTCAAAAAACATATCCCAGCGTTACATAAAACGTATTGCTCAACGCATTGTTGCCGCTCGACGTCGGCAACCAGTAAGAGGCATCGAATAATAACCTGTGATAAGAGACGCCGGCCCCAAAAGAAAAATGAGCGCGGCCGCCATATTGCTCATGGTTGTATAAATAACCTGCGCGCGCCACCAATAAATGATTCCATGTATATTCGGCGCCAAAACCAAATGTAATTTCCGAAAACGAATTTCCAAACGACTTGAACATGCCGGCAAAGACGCCCGCACCGGCGTCATTTTCCGGGACCAACGGTTTATTCGCCTCCACGCCAAAGCCCCACGCATGGACGTCTTGGACATTCATTTCATAATGCACGCCAAGCCGCAACGCCATAGGGAGAAACGCCGTTTTATCATTCCCGATATCCAACTTTGACCCTATATTTGCAATTTGCAATCCGACCGATACAGACTGGCGGGCAACAGGAATACGGGAGTAAAATCCCACATCGGCGGCAAAAGCGCCGGCCGACAATACCGACAACATGCCCTGTTCCGCATAAATCGCCGACACGTAACGGAACGCCAGGCCCATCGAAAAATAAGGCGACAGTTGCCGCGAGTAGCCCACATCAACGGCCCACTCTGCCGGGTTTTGCGTAACGGTAGCCGTGCCATCTGTCAGGATAAATTTCCCGGCGGCAAAGTACGACACCGACCCGCTGAGATAATGGCCATTCCCCGCGCTTCCGAAACCCGATAAATAGAGCACGCTCATGTCGTCGGACAGCGCATGCAGCCAGGGCGAATAGGAAAACGACGCCCCTCCCCTTTGCGTGTGGGAAAAAGCATATTTCGCCACATTAAAATATTGCGAATTGATATCAGGAGGAGTGGCTACGCCAAGGTTTGCCATTCCTGTAGAACGCGCATCGGGCGCCAATGTAAGCACCGTGGGTATTTGCGCAAACACTGCGGCGCACAGCACAGTTAAAAAGAATATTCCAATTAATTTTTCCAAATATGGTTTTCTTCATTTACTTTTTCAAGAAATAGCCGCGCTTAAATAACAGCAAATAAATCACCCCTGTTGTAATGGCCGAATCGGCAATATTGAAAACCGGACGGAAAAAAATAAAATCCTCCCCTCCCCACACAGGAAACCATGCGGGAAAAGCGGTTTCAATAATCGGGAAATACAGCATGTCCACTACCCTTCCCTGTAAAAAAGGCGCATAGCCGCCTCCGGCGGGGAATAGCGTCGCCACCTGTCCTTCCGAGCCGGAAAACAGCAGTCCGTAAAAAAGGCTGTCAATAATATTTCCTACCGCACCGGCAAAAATGAGCGCTATTCCCACCATCACGCCAAGCGGAGCGCCTCTTTTTATTAGCCTGGATATATAGACGCCAATTAACGCAACCAAAGCAATTCGGAAAACCGTCAGGAAAATTTTCCCCACTTCCCCCCCGAATTTCAGGCCAAAGGCCATGCCGGCGTTTTCAGTGAAATAGAGGGAAAACCAGTCGCCAAACACAGGAATACTCTCGTGAAGCGCCAAGCTTGTCTTGATCCAGATTTTTACGACTTGATCAATCGCAAGGACGGCAACAATAACAATAACAGCAATTTTTCCGGAGGATAACCTCATGGGCCTGTTGTTTTAAAATTGAATAACTGAATTATCGGGAAACGGTTATATTTTCTCTGTTGCGGCTACTTGCTTTTAGCTTCAATACTCAAAGTAGCATGCGGAACAGATAAAAGACGTTCTTTAGGAATTAATTTTCCGGTTTCACGGCAAATACCATACGTTTTGTTTTCGATGCGTATCAGCGCGGCTTCCAGCGAACGGATAAACTTTTGCTGACGAATTGCCAGTTGCCCCGACTCTTCTTTGGAAAGCGCAGAAGCGCCTTCTTCCAACACTTTGAATGTGGGTGAAGTGTCTTCCGTATCGTTACTGCCGCTATGCGTTACACTCGACATTAAAAGAGTATAATCTTTTTGCGCCTTATCTAATTTATCAAGAATTACAGCCTTAAATTCTTGCAATTCCGAATCGCTATAACGTGACTTTTCTGTTGTGGCTGTTTTACTCTTTACCATACTCACTCCTCCGGTGATTTAAATATAGGGTGCGAATATACAAACTTTTTTAAAGAAAGCCAAGAGATTATGGCAAATAATTTCGTATCTTTGTATTTTCATACGAATGACACACTTACACAAGCAAATATGATACGGACTATTAAAATAGAAGGCTTCTGGACACAGTATAATGTTGATTGGAAGCCCCATCCCGATGTGAACATCCTGATAGGCATCAATGGCAGCGGGAAAAGTACACTGTTGCGGATACTCGACGTCGCTTTGTCGTGCCGGCCCGACTTAGACCTTGAGCTGCACCGGTTTCTTGCGCACGAGTATGTCCTGCGCATAGCAGGCGACAATATCAATATTAAGATTCATGATGGGAAAAACGGCAACCTGTGTTATAATCAATGTCAATACCATTATGTAAACACCTTTGATGAAGTTATAAAAGAGAAGAAAGCGCTCGACCAGGAAATGTCGCCGCTCTCCGCACGCCTCATGACCGCCATTTTCGACACCCACGAGACGTCGCTCAACAGCTACCGGTTGAAGGCCACAGAAGGCCTGGCTGCCAGCAACCGCGTGAATAAAAGGCTACAACAATGGATCACTACCGTAAATGATTTCTTCTTCACCACTAAGAAAACGTTCGGGATACAAGGCAATAACGTGTTTTTTAAACGCGAAAACGGCGAGAAGATGTCGCTCGAACACCTCTCGGCAGGCGAAAAACAGTTGCTTATTCTCCTGACTCACGCGCTCGTACAAGATAAAGAGCCTTTCATCTTACTATTGGACGAGCCCGAAATTTCTTTGGATATCGACTGGCAATATAAACTAATTCACACCATCCGGAAATTCAATCCCAGCTGTCAGCTGTTTATTGCCACCCACTCTCCCGGCATTTTCGGCGACGGGTGGAACGACAAGCTGATTTTCATGGAAGAATTATTGCAAAAGCAATGACGCCCGGCAACAAATTCTATCGCAAGTGGGCGCGGTGGTACACCGATCAAACTTACCTGAAAAGGCTTGACGCCATTGTGCATGTGGAAGGCGAAACCGACAAAATATTCTGGAAGCAAGTACTTGCACAAGTTGGCCTGAACGTGTGGCCGGTGTCGGGCTCCGACAACCGGGAAAACCAAACTTCGGGGAAAAAGCAGTGCCTGAAATACCAGCCATACCTGAGCCCCCGCTTCTTCATTTGTATAGACAGCGACTACGACTATCTCAAGCAAACGCCACCGCCCTACAGCGCAAAAAATTTTATCCTGCAAACTTACACGTATGCCATAGAAAACCACTACTTAGCGTCCAATCCTCTCCTGCAAGATTTTTTGCGGGCCTACTCCCGCGTCATATATCCCGCCTTTCTGGCTCACTTGGACGACAACAGCCCGATTGATGAGTTTTGCCGGTTTACCATGCCTTCCGCCAATCCTGCAGCTTTGGAGGCGTTGCAGCGGCGCATCAAAAAACGGCCGCCGGCACACGCGCCAAACCGCTACACCGCTTCAGGGCTCACGGCCGATAACACCTACCTCTACATTAAAGCAAAACTTCTCAAAAGCGCGCTGAAATGCAAAGAAAACCTTTCCTTCAAGCACTTTCCCATGAACAAAATCCTGGAAGACGCGGCCGGGATAGGAAAAGAAAAATAACAAGGATGAAAAAGTAAATGTGGTAATTTAAAAAAATCACACATCTTTGTATTGATACTAAAAGGATGTACAGACAAGTATTTATTCCCAATGAACAAAATAGTCATGTTCCATTTACTATTCCACGTGAATGGTATGGCCAATTAGTAGAAGTTAAGGAAATTCGCAGCAAGAGACGCCCATTTTGAATGATTACCACAATGAAGTACCTAATTAGATACTAACATTTGTATTTTTTTTATTCTTGGATTGTCCTTTGTGTTTCAAAAATAAAAATAATGTCGTCGTTCCGGGCGAACACACAGGTTCTCCCCTACTCCCCAAAACAAACCGCCCACCCTTGCGGGCGGGTGGCGTCGCTGTGGCGGCGGCGGGAAACAAAATCCCATCGGGGTTTCCGCCCGGTAGAAAAATGCGGAAAATTAACCCGCGCATGCCGTCAGGTATGCGTACAAATTAATGCCTAATGTCACAAGGTCGCATCCCTACAGGATGCCGTTTGCAGGGTGGGAATGCCATCTCTACCGGACGTGCATCCCTCACGGGACGCCATCCCCACAAAACCGCCGCCCGCCGGCGAACGGTTAACGGAAATTCAAAAATTCTATTCGGCCGCTGTACGCGGCGGCGGGAAACAAAATCCCATCGGGATTTCCGACCGGTAGAAAAATGCAGGAAATTAACCCGCGCATGCCGTCAGGTATGCGTACAAATTAATGCCCAATGTCACAAGGTCGCATCCCTACGGGATGCCCGCCGCGACAAAGGGCAGGTGCGATAGTCGGTGGTTTCCTCCTCTCCGTTCGCTTCGTACATTCCAATCGGAATGACGGCGCTTTTGTAATTCGTTTATTTCGCATAAATTTGTATTTAATTCGTAAAAACTTAGTTGTTGAACTGTTTATTCGTAAATCAAAAATTATTGTTCATTGGTTTTATCACTAACCGTTAACCATTAACCAATAACCGCCAATTTTATATATACAATAATATCCTATATCACAAATATATTGTAACACACACTAACAGTGATTAAGGGATTAAGAAAAATACAAATACCGTCTAACAACTTTCATTTGTTTCTTAGGTTAAATTAAAAAAGCACGAACCTAAAATATCCTAAATCGAGGCTCATTACACCTTAACATACAGATAGATCAGGCCTGTGCCGTTTTAGTACGGACGCTAACCATAAGCCTCTGTATGTTATTTAATGATTTTCAATCTAAGCGTGCTTAACAGCTAACGCCATTACTTTATGCAAAGAACATAAAACTTTACGTTGCAAATATAAATACATTTCCTAAATATCCACACAGTAATTGTTAAAATACGTTATATGGATTTTATTTTTGAATTGTCTTTTATGTTTTTCAACCATGCCTGTTCAAAACCATTGGGCAATCGCTCTTTCTTATCTACTCCACTACCACAAACACATCTTCGTCACTGTTGTGGAAACCGTAACGTTCACGGGCAAATTTTTCGAGGCTGTCATTATTTGTGCGTAGTTCCTGTAAGATATCGGTGGTGGTTTTCAATTGTTGTTCATAGTAGGCCTTTTCCTGTTTCATCCGCCGGAGTTTCATTCTGCTCTCTGCCCAATCAATCAAGCTGTTTTCATCGAATACCGTAATCAACAGCAGGAACACCACCACTGTAAGCACATATTTATTCCGTAAGGGCGGCGGAATCTTTGATTTTATTTGCGTCCACTTTACCATTGGTTGTAATGAATTTTTTCAGGACGCCATTTGTCCTTTACCGGTTCGTCTTTCCCCGGATGACCGATAGGAACTACACAAAGAGGAACAATATGTTCGGGAATACCCGTTACCTGCCGCACCGCAGCCATGCGGCCGGCATACGGGAAAGCCGCCGTCCATACCGCGCCCAGGCCTAATGATTCGGCCGCCAGGAGAAGATTCTGGGTGGCTGCCGAACAGTCGGCCACCCAGTTCAGCTCCGACTCTTCCGTGTTCTTCGACACGTCGCCACACACCACAATAGCCACCGGCGCTTGCGACAACATCCTGGCATAAGGCAAGAGCGTCGCCAACCGGTCTAACCGGCTACGGTCATTGAGTACCACAAATTCCCACACCTGTTTGTTTTTCGCCGAAGGCGCAGCCATGGCTGCGCGCAATAATATTTCAACCTGTCCGTCGGAAATTTCCCGGTCTGTAAAATGCCGCACGCTTTTCCGTTGCGATATTACCGTTAAAGTGTCTCTCATTGCTATTTATTTGGCACAAAGATATAAAATTTATAATTTTGTGAAAAATAAAAATGAAATGAAGCGGCTATTTGCGTACAACCCTACGTTGTCACAAGCATGGGGGCTCGTTGCCCTGACAATCCTGATTCAATTAGTCAGCGGATTAGTAGTTGTACCCTTTATACCCGCCGACGGAGCCACACAATCATGGCACTTGCTGCTAAGTTATGTGCTTTGTTTTGTGATAATGATTTTCATTGTGATGAAAATGGGAGAAACGGAGTATCTCTCCCCAGTCCCCGCCCAAGGAGGGGGAGCAAAACTCCCTCCCCTTGGGGGAGGCTCGGGATGGGGTTTGCTTCTTTTTTTCATACCGGCGCTGGCTATTGTCATAGAGCCGCTCTACATGTGGATTCCCATGCCCGAACAGATAAAACAATTGTTTGAAACTGCTTTTAAAAATGACATGCCCACGTTTCTTTCAGTGGTAGTCGCGGCGCCGTTTGCCGAAGAATGGTTGTGCCGCGGCGTGATTTTAAAAGGCCTCTTGAGGCATTATTCGCCGCGTAAAGCCATCATTTGGTCGGCCATCCTGTTTGGCGTGTTACACATAAACCCGTGGCAAGCCATTCCGGCCTTTTGTATAGCCCTTGCCATCGGGTGGGTGTATTGGCGCACCCGGTCGCTGTGGCCTTGTATCTTCATGCATGCGGTAAACAACAGCATCGCCTTTTTGATGCTGCACTTGTTCCCCGACGCCGCCAGCGATGCTACGACATTAGACGTTGCAGGCGCTTATTACGGCCTTGTGTACGCTGCTGCACTACTGTGCTGCGCCTTTACAGGCTATGGGTTGTGGTGGATGTCCCGGAAAAACTACCTGGCGCCCAACAGATAACGGTCAATAGCAAGCGCCGCTTTGCGGCCTGCGCCCATGGCCAGAATTACGGTAGCGGCGCCGGTTACGGCGTCGCCGCCGGCGAACACGCCTTTGCGGGTAGTAGCGCCCTGCGCATCAGCCACAAGACACGCACGTTTATTGACGTCCAAGCCGGGCGTAGTGGCGGCAATCAACGGATTGGGCGAGGTGCCCAACGACATGATCACCACATCGGCCGGCAATTCAAATTCCGAGCCGGGAATTACTTTCGGACTGCGACGCCCGCTCTCGTCAGGCTCGCCAAGCTCCATACGCACGCAACGCAAGGCGCGCACCCAGCCTTTTTCATCGGACAGGATTTCCACCGGATTGGCAAGCAGATGGAAAGTCACGCCTTCTTCTTTGGCATGGTGCACTTCTTCCACCCGCGCAGGTATTTCTTTTTCTGTACGGCGATACACAATGCACACTTCGGCGCCCAACCGCAGGGCCGTTCGCACAGCATCCATAGCCACATTCCCGCCACCAACCACGGCCACTTTCTGTCCCACAAAGATGGGGGTATCATACGCCGTATCGTAGGCGCGCATCAGGTTATTGCGGGTCAGAAATTCATTGGCCGAAAACACGCCGTTCAGGTTTTCGCCCGGAATACCCATGAATTTGGGCAGTCCTGCACCCGATCCTACAAATACAGCACCAAAATTTTCTTTGTCGAACAGCTCATCAATCGTGATGGTGCGCCCCACTACCACATTGGTTTCTATCTTTACGCCGAGTTTCCCGAGGGTACTGATTTCATGCTCCACCACTCTTTCCTTGGGCAGGCGAAACTCCGGAATACCATATTCGAGTACGCCGCCGGGTTTGTGCAACGCCTCAAATATGGTAACGGCATATCCTTTCTTCGCCAGGTCGGTGGCACAGGCCAAGCCGGCAGGGCCGCTACCCACCACTGCCACTTTCTTTCCGTTATCGGGTTGTTTATCGATGAATGAAAGCCCTTGTTCGCGGCTCCAATCCGCCACAAAACGCTCCAATTTTCCGATGTTCACCGGTTCGCTTTTTATGCCCATAATGCACGCGCCCTCGCATTGTGTTTCCTGCGGACATACCCGCCCACACACGGCGGGCAGGCTGCTGTCGGCCGCAATAATGCGCGCCGCTTCTGCGAAATTACCCGCTTGCACTTGTGCAATAAATTGTGGTATTTGGATATTCACCGGACAACCGGCTACACACTTCGGATTTTTGCATTGCAGGCAGCGTGTGGCTTCCAGCGCGGCTTCCCCGGCGGTGTATCCCAAACACACCTCGTCGAAATTGCGCCGCCGCACCTGCGGGTCTTGCTCTTTGGCTGCTATTCGTGGGATTTTATTGGCCATGTCATTTCAATAAATTAGACCGCAAAGATACAAACACATAGCAATATTCGGAAATTTTATGTAAATTTGTGGAAAAATAAGTATTTTTATAAAAACAGAAGAAAGGCCATTCAAAGAATTTTGAACGGCCTTAGTCCCGTTTCAGGTTGCAAGATTGCCTTTCCGTGAGGAAGACACAGGATTTGCAGGGAAACGATTTTTCAATCCAGTTTATTTATTGTTGTTGGGGCGACTCTCAGCGTCGCCCTTACTGAACCCTACCTCGTCCGTTCTCTCCTGCCCAGATAATCGGGGAGTCGCCCTTACTGAGCTCCGCTTGCCGGGATTGCTCCGGTTAAGGTGATAGTACTGCCAACTGCTACTTTCCGTTCTCCATTTGCCGTTCTCTGGCAATTAGTCACATTTGCGCATTTGTCTTTCAGCCCCCGTTCCCACAAGGCATGCGGCGGCCTTACGTGAATTGTAAGCAAGGCGCTTTATTCTTAGATTTTCACGCAGCGTATTGGGAAAGCATGAGCTTTAGTGCGCGTGGCAGTTTCATAGATGCCAACATGGTCATAGTAACATACGCGTGCAGTGGTATAGCTTGATTGAGTACGCAACCAAGTAACTGCCCAGTGGGTCGCATACACAGCGCCCTCTGGACTGAGGCCACCTGTAGCTGGCACGAATATACATCCTTTATGATCAGATTGTGTTGCGCTGGCTGCATCAGGGCAGCCGAGGTATGCTCCAGCAGCACTGTAACCAGTCGATGTCGCGTCGCGGTAAGCATATCCTTTATTCTTCAATTCAGTAATTTGCGCAAATGTTGCGAGCTGCCAGCCGTCTGGACACGGACTGTTTGCTGTAGTCCAATCGCTGTTTTCGTCTATTGCTGTTATGGTCCACGAGTCAGCTTCAACCCTTGGCGTATAAGCAGTAGTTCGATTGAATTGATATAGTTTGCCATCTGCATCTGGAGCAGTAGCAAAAGTACCGAACTCATCTACATTGCTACATGCCCAAATTGTATTTTCTATCCTTACCCCACAATCAATTTGTACCGTAAATGCATTTGAGTTTTGCCACTCGATACACTCCTTCGAGTTTGCCTGACGAATGTAAGTATAAATCCCCGCAGATTTGTTAGCCGGTATAGTATAGTTTACCGCTGTGGCGCCGGATATAGGAGTTCCGTTTTCTAACCATCGATAAGTAACAGCAGCAGCAGTACCGGATACCGCATCTGCTGTATTGTTTATAGTATAAGATTGTGGCGTAGCCAGATGCATATCCACTGTCTGCGCCACGGCAGACATCGCCATACAGCAAAACGCTGCTAAAAATAAAATTTGTTTGCTCATTGTTGTTTTCATATTTTAATTATTTAGATGTTTAGATATTAGCACATTTCCCCCTCCGGCCACCCACCTCCAGGGGGAGCCATGATTTCAATATTTCAAAATTCAAAAATTTCATAATTTAAAAATTAATTCTTAATGGTTAGTTCATTGTTAATCGTAATTCTTAATTTATCACTAAAGAAAAGGGCCGCCGGCTTGCAACAGATAATATAAAAAGAAAGAAGAACTAATCACCAGCGAACCCTTTATTAACTGAGAACTAAGAGAATTTGTTTAGTTGTTGAACTGTTTAATTGTTGAGTTGTTTATTCGTAAATCAAAAATTATTGTTCATTGGTTTTATCACTAACCATTAACCACTAACCGTTAATCACTAATTTCATATATACAATATAATTTCATATCGCAAACATATTGCAACGTATATTTTAAACGCAGGATATTAGATAACAACTGTTAGATTATAGACTAAAACGCTATCCAACAATTTCCATTTGTCTCTATTGGTGTAAACTTAAAAAGCACAAACCTAAAATATCCTAAATTAAGGCTCATCGAAACCCACTACAAAAGATAAATTAGGCTCGTGCTTTGACACGAGCGCTAACTTAAGAACTCCATTGTAGTTAAAATTTCGATGATTTTAATTTAAGAGTGCTAAAGCTAACACGTAGAAATTATGCAAAGAACATATTACATTACGCTGCAAATATAAATACATTTTTTAAATATCCAAACATGAAATTGTTAAAATATGTTATAAGGATTTAATTTTAGTAAACAGAGACGTTGCTTTTTTGAAGAGATGGAATATTCTCCATCATAGGGTAACCGTAAATTATTATTTGCGAACGTCACTACTTTATGTGCTTGTTTGTGGGTTTGCCTGTGTTTTGCTTGTTTTCGTGACGGTGCGTGTGATTTTGAGCAGGGCAAAATCAACTTCCTACTTTGTTTCAGCGGAAGAAACCCGCAAATCATCCCATAGAATGTCACTGATGATGTCACCGCCTTATCGCTATCCAAAAGCATCTTCTCATCCCGAAGCGTGATGATGCGTTCTTCTACTGCGTTGAATTTTACAATCCCTGCTTCTTGTAACGTTTCTTCGGGGTTGCCTTTTAATTCTTGCTGTTCTTTAGTAATCATTTTAATAAGAAGTGAATATATTTCTACATGCCTACACTTCCACACTCCTAAGTACAATTAACCAAATTGTATTATCCGATTTTTTCTGTACATTTGCAAGAAAAAAATCAATTTACGGCAAAAAACAGGCATGCGATTACTCACACCTACCGAGATTACACAGTTGGAACAGCAAGGCTGCTCGGCCGAGTGCTGGCAACAGGTGCAGGTAGCAGACGAGTTTCAGCCCAACCACCTGCACCGCGTAAAATTCACCGGAGCCAACACGCTTGGAAAATTTGAAACGGAAGTCACCCTGCCCGGCGGGGTGAAGCGCCACACCGGCGTCACCGACGCCTGGCTGCACAACTGCACGGTGGGCAACAATGTGCTCATACAAAAAATCTGCGACTACATCGGCAATTATATCATTGAAGACGATGTGGTGATTTTCGACGTGGAACTGCTGGTGGTAGAAGGGGAGTCCACGTTTGGAAACGGCATAAAGGTGGAAACGGTGAGCGAAGTGGGCGCGCGCGGCGTGATGATTTATAACGGGCTGTCGGCGCACTTGGCGTACATCCTGGCGAGCTACCGCCACCGGCCGCAATTGGTTGAAAACATCGAAAAGCTAATCACCGCCTACAGCGAAACACAACGCGCCGCGGTGGGACGTGTGGCCGCCGGCGCACGGCTGCTGCGCTGCGACACGCTGATTAACGTAAACGTGGGCGAATATGCGGTGCTCGAAGGCGCACGGCTGCTGAAAAACGGCGCCATCAACAGCGAAAAGGCCGCCCCGGTGTATATCGGCGACGGCTGCGAACTGGAAAATTTTATTGTGTGTGCGGGCGCTGTGGTGCAGAATGCCACGCTGGTGTCGAACAGTTTTATCGGGCAGGGCTGTTTGCTCGACAAACATTATTCGGCGGTGCAATCGCTGTTCTTTGCCAACTGTCAGGGCTTTCACGGCGAGGCCACGTCGATATTTGCGGGACCTTACACGGTGACGCATCACAAATCAACGCTGCTCATTGCCGGCATGTTCTCGTTCATGAACGCGGGCAGCGGCTCCAATCAAAGCAACCATCTTTACAAATTGGGTCCCATTCATCATGGCTTCATGGAACGGGGCGCTAAAACCACCAGCAACTCCTATATCCTGTGGCCTGCACGGATAGGCGCGTTTACGCTAATCATGGGGCGGCACTTCGACCATCCCAATGTGGCCAATTTCCCTTTTTCGTATCTTGTGGAACACGACGGCCATTCTTACTTGGCGCCGGCGGTGAACCTGCGCAGTATCGGCACCGTGCGCGACGCACAAAAGTGGCCGAAGCGCGACCGGCGGAAAGTAAAAACGCCGCTCGACCACATCAACTATAACCTGCTGAGCCCTTACACCATCGGCAAAGTGATGCGGGGGCGCGAACTGCTCGCGGCCATGCAGGAGGACAAAAAAACAACGCTGCACGATTACAACGGCGTGAAGATTGAAGCGCGGGTGCTGGAACGCGGCATAGCGCTTTACGGCCATGTGATAGACAAGTTTCTCGGCAACTCCGTTATCTCGCGGCTCAACATGTCGGACGCCGCCTTGACGCAGGACGAGATACGCCGGCTGCTGCGGAAAGACACGGACACAGGCAGTGGCAAATGGGTGGATATCGCCGGGCTGATATGCCCTGCGGCGGCGTTGAATGAAATGCTCGACAAGGTGGAACGCGGCCAATACAGCCTCAACGAAATCAGCAACGACTTTGAATTGCTGCACCGGCATTATTACAGCTACGAATGGACGTGGGCGTACGAAACACTGGAACGCTTATACGGCAAGGCCCCCGACGCTTTTACCACACACGACGTTGCAGGCATTGTAGAGAAATGGCTGCACAGCGTACTGGCCATTGACCAAATGCTGTATGAAGACGCCAGGAAGGAGTTTACGCTGGGCAAGATGGCCGGTTACGGCGCCGACGGCGACGAGGAACATAAGGAAAAGGATTTCGAAAATGTGCGCGGCCTTTTCCATACCAATGATATTGTGCTGGCCATTAAAGCGCACATGAAAGAGAAGGAAGCGCTTGGGCGCAGTATTATTCAACGAATAGCATAATGGAAGAGATTTTTTCATTTTTTAGTGTGGATCACGTATTGCTCCGGCTCGACGGACGCGAGGTGAGTGTGTTGGAAACGCTGGCCACACTGTGCGGCCTCACGTGTGTGTTTTTGGCCATGCGCGCCAAAGTGCTTAACTTTTGGGTGGGGTACTTGTATAATGTATTGCTCTTCGCCCTGTTTTTTCAAAAAGGGTTATATTCGAGCATGCTTGTGCAGCCCGTTTCTTTGGCCATTAACGCTTTCGGCCATTACCGCTGGACGCATCCGCACAAAGAAGAAGAAACCCGGAAACATCAGTTAAAAATCACGGTACTGTCGGCGCCACAGCGGACAGCCATCCTGCTGATATGGGCCGTACTCATTGTGCTTTGGGGCTTTGTGACGTCGCAATTAGACACGTGGATGCCGTGGATATTCAACGCCGCACAACTTCCCTACTTGGATGCGCTGGTGATGATGTCAATCCTTACCGCGCAACTGTTGGCGGCGCAAAAAAAGTTAGACACGTGGGGCATGTGGACGGTGGTAAACATCACCAACATCACCTTATACCTGTTGCGCGGCTTGGCGTTCATGCCCTTGGTAAGCGCCGCCTACATGGTGATGGCCGCGTTTGGATTTAGAATATGGTACAGGAAATATAAAAGCGAAACATCAGGAAATGAGTGAAGCGGTTTTAACAGTAAAGGATTTGCACGTGTCGACAGGCGACCGTGAGATTTTGAAAGGCATAAACCTTACGGTGAACGCCGGCGAAGTGCATGCCATCATGGGGCCTAACGGCTCGGGAAAAAGCACCCTGTCGGTGGTGCTGGCCGGACGCGAAACATACACGGTAACGGCGGGGTCGGCCACCTTTCACGGCCGCGACCTGTTGGCCATGCCGCCCGAAGCGCGCGCCCACGAAGGGCTGTTCCTCGGCTTTCAGTATCCGGTAGAAATTCCCGGCGTGAGCAATGTGAATTTCATGAAAACCGCCATCAATGAGAAGCGTAAATACGCGGGGCTCGAGCCCTTGTCGGCAGCCGAATACCTGAAACTGATGCGCGAGAAAATGGCCATTGTGGAAATGGACCCCACATTTTCGTCGCGTGGCGTGAATGTGGGCTTTTCGGGCGGCGAGAAGAAACGCAACGAAATTTTCCAGATGGCCATGCTGGAGCCCGAACTGGCCATACTGGACGAAACCGACAGCGGCCTCGACGTCGACGCCTTGCGCATTGTGGCGGGCGGCGTCAATAAACTGAAAACGCCGCATAACGCATTTATCGTAATCACGCACTACCAGCGCCTGCTCGATTATATCGTGCCCGACGTGGTGCACGTGCTCTGCGACGGCAGGATTATCAAAACCGCCGGTGCAGCGCTGGCGCTCGAAGTGGAAGAAAAAGGGTATGACTGGTTAAAACAATAAAATATTATGCAGATTGATTTTTCAAAAATTCCGGAACCGCTCATAGCGAAAAGCAAAAGTGAGTTGAACGCTTCTATTATACTGTTTAGAGCCGTACATTACAAATGGCTAATCAAAACAGGCCGGGTGATAATTCCTTATATCCTGTGGATACCCGGCATGAAATGGGCGATTAAGAAAACCGTGTTCAAACATTTTTGCGGTGGCGAAACGTTGACCGAAACAAAAAACGTGGTGGAAAATTTGGCCAAATACCACGTCAACGCCATCTCGGACTATTCGGCGGAACAGGCCGACACCCGCGAGAAGCAAGAGGAAACAAAGAAGAACATCCTGGAGTCCATCCAATTTGCCGGGACGCAGAAAAATGTGCCTTTCGCCTGTGTGAAAATCACCGGAATATGCGCCCGGCCGCTGTTGGAAAAAATATCGGCCAACGAGCCGCTGACGGCGGAAGAAACGAAAATGAAACAGGACTTCCTGGAACGCCTCGACGCGCTTTGCGCCGCCGCCGACCAGCAGGGGAAGAAGTTTTTCATCGACGCCGAAGAAACGTGGATTAACCCGGCCATCAACGAGGCCGCCGAGATGATGATGGCGAAATACAACAAGGAGAAACATGTGGTGTATACTACCATCCAGTTTTATACGAAAGACAGCGTGGCCTATCTGCAACGCCTCATCGACACGGCGCCCTACAAGGTGGCGTTGAAACTGGTGCGCGGCGCGTATCATGAACAGGAGAACGAGCGGGCGGCGAAAATGGGCTATCCCACGCCCATTGTGGAGAACAGGGAAGCGGCCGACGCCTCGTATAATGCAGGCTTGCGCCTGTGCATCGACCATCTCGATAAGGTGTCGTTTTGCGCCGCCACGCACAATGCCGACAGCCTGTCGCTGCTCATTAACATGATGGAAGAACGGAACATCAGCGCCGGCAGCGACGTCATTTCCTTCTCGCAGCTATACGGCATGCGCGATAACCTCACCTACAACCTCGCCGGCCGTGGATACAACGTGTCAAAATACATTCCCTACGGGCCGGTGAAGGAGACGCTGCCCTATCTCATTCGCCGCGCCGAAGAAAATGCGGGCATCGGCGACCAAATGGGAGAAGAGCTGCAACTGTTGCAGCGGGCGAAAAAAGAAAAACGCCTTTCTTAATCATCTGATTTCCGGATTAATGGTCAAATATAAAAATTGTTTTAAAATGCTACAAATATAATAAAATCAACCCGTTATAAGCAATCCATCCTAATATTTGACCATTAAGCCGACATTTTCAACTCTTAACTTTTAACCACTAATCACTAACCGTTAACCACTAATCATTGTGTATCTCCTACGGAGAACAGGCTGTGGAATTATTCCGATGTTCTATTGATATAGTTTCCCTACGGGAAACAAACGCCAACATCTCCACATTAGCCAGCCAATCATCACTAACCACTAATCATTGTGTATCTCCTACGGAGAACAGGCTGTGGAATTATTCCGCTGTTCTATTGATATAGTTTCCCTACGGGAAACAAACGCCAACATCTCCATATCTCCACATTAGCCAGCCAATCATCACTAACCACTAATCATTGTGTATCTCCTACGGAGAACAGGCTGTGGAATTATTCCGCTGTTCTATTGATATAATTTCCCTACGGGAAACAAACGCCAACATCTCCA
>JAITIL010000030.1 GCA_031279475.1 Prevotellaceae bacterium
GCATTCAAATTAATATACTTGTTCACTTCCGTATGGAAAGTTAACGATACTGTTTGTTGTTTGTAGCCCGTATTCGGGAGAATCCAGTCATTGCGGGTATCGGTGAATGAAAACCGGGAATTAGTCCCATTCCCGTTATTTCCTTCAATGGACACCGTATTGTTGTATGTAACGCCCGTTCGGAAAAGCCCCGTATACCAGTCGTCTTGATATATCCACGGCAAGTCGGTATATTCACCAGTTTCCCAATTTTTCGAATCATACTGGTTGCGCAGTTTGGAGGCGTCAAACCTTTCCCCATAAGCATCCTGGTGATAGTTTATAGGAATCCCGTCTAACCCTATACCTGAGGCTGAAGCCCAAAAGCCGAAAGGCGTTTGTCCGCCATTGGTTCCCGAGCCATACTCAGTTTGGAAGTCGGGCCAAAAGCCCGCCCGTTCAAACACGACTGAAGAACTTATGCTCACACCAACACCTTTATCTTTCTTTCCCGATTTGGTGGTAATGACAATAGCGCCGTTAGCCGCCCTTGAACCGTAAAGTGCGGTAGCCGCAGGCCCTTTCAGCACCGTAACCGATTCCACATCTTCAGGGTTAATATCGTTAGAGCCGCTTCCAAAATCGACAGGCGCATCCAAGTTAGCATAATTGCTACCACTGGAGGTAGATACCCCATCCGACGCAATGGGCACGCCATCTACCACAAATAAGGCACCATTCGCACTATGATTCAACGACTGGTCGCCACGCAAGGTTACCCGCATTGATCCGCCGGGCCCGGATCCGGCGCTGTCGAATACCAATCCCGCGACCTTACCCGACATGGCATTCATCCAGTTATTAGACAAGGAACTCGTTAATTCCTCGTTGCGGAGTTTGCTGACCGCATAACCCAACGATTTCTCTTCGCGGGTAATCCCCAATGCGGTAACCACTACTTCGCCTAATTGAACTGCCGATTCTTTCATGATAACATCAATAATTGCGCGGCTACCCACCGGTATTTCCTGCGTTTCATACCCTAATAACTGATAAACCAGCACAGGATTTTCTCCGGCTATCTCTATGGCATAAGTTCCATCAATAGTTGCCATCACCACTTTGTTTGTGCCTTTCAATTGAATGGTAGCACCCGGCAATGGATCTTTTCCATTGGCATCATACACCGTTCCTTTTATTACTACATTTTGCGCCTGAAGCGACAGCACCGCAGTAAATGAAATCACGGTAATAGCCATTAATCTTAATAAGATTCGTTTCATGTTATAAAATTTTAGGTTTCTTTATTTCATTCCATAATCAAAATTCTTAGGACGCGTCATGGTTTCGGTATATACATGTCCGAAACGATCGGTCACTTTTATATTGAGCGTAGTCGTAGGACTTGAAGCAGTCATCTTAAACAAGTGTGACGTATTGCCGGTAACAAACGATGAAGTAGGCTCGGCATTTACATTCAACCGTTTGGCTTCATAGGAAATAATATGCAGCGGATCTTTCTGCGATACACGGGTAACCGTTAATGGCGCGGCTCCTTCGCTCACTTCCACCGTCCAGTCTTTGTCATATCCCCACACGTTAATCAAGACCTCATTGTTGCCACTGGGAGATGCATAAATTCCCGCATATCCGGCCAATTTTTCCGCATTGGTGGCATTTGCCGAAGAAGCATATTTGTCGGCCGTAATAAGAATCGTATTCAAATCATACGTTCTAAACTGGTAGTTCTTGTCATAACCGATGCTTTTGTAATACCATTCCAAGTTGGCGTCGTTTATCTCCCAAACTGCATACCCGCCTACGGAGCCGTCTTTGCAGATGTGGTTGCCGGCATAGCCGCTTTTTCCTGTCCACCACCAAGTGGCGCATACGGCTGCAATATTATGCTCCATCAGTGAAGTGGAAGGCACTACCGAATAATTAACATGGGTATGCCCAGAGAGCACATGCACATTGGTAAAGCCGGCTAAACAATCAACAAACTCCTGCGTGTTCACAAGATTGACACTAACGCTGTTATTTATGTCAGGCATCTTGTATAAAGGAACGTGCATGGCCACTACCACAGGGGTGTTTTTATCCGTAATTGTGGCCAAATCTTTTTTCAACCACTCAATCTGGTCGGTAATAATTTTGTTGTTGTAGTTCCGGTCGCCAACCTTACCGGAAGCACCACCAGCATTGGTGTATTCCATGTTATCCAACACTACATAATGCACTTTTCCCAGATTAAACGAATACCATGTGGGTCCGAGCACATCCCTGTACGCCTGTTCGGCCGTCCAGTCATTGGCACAATACGGATCATTGTCGTGGTTACCCATCGTGTTAAAAACTGTACAATTAATTTGGTTCATCCACGGCACATAGCTGACAAGGTTAAAGAGGTTTTCATACCAATACAGATCCCAGGTTTGATCGCCCAAGGTTAACCCGTACACTTTCTTTCCTGCTGCAGTATAGTCGGTGATGAGTGTATTCACATCCTCCAGGAATTGTCCGAACTGCGACAAGTCATTGTTACGATTGGCCAAGTGCATGTCGGGCATCGCGAGCAATATATGGCTATCATTATCCACCTGCAGCAAGGAAAAATCCCTCCGGTCAACCACGTTAATCCCCCCCAGTCTTTCAAAAAACTGGGGGGCATTCACCGTATTGGTTACTTCATAGCCGCGCGGAACAGAAATAAATACATAGCCGGTTTTCTTTTCAGACGCCAAATAATACACGCCGTCGTTATCGGTAACGGTAACTTCGTAACCATCCGACACCACCACGCCCGGTATTCCGGTGCCATTGCTGTAAACCACGCCTTTTATGTTCATACCCAGCACGTCGGGGACATCGAAATTCGCTATAATGTTTAAGGTAGCAACACCTAAAGAAAGTGTTTTGTCGCCTCTCACAAGCACTAATTTGTATTTTCCAGTATTTACCACGTCGGGCAATGCGAATGTTACCGATGTGGTGGTTACCGATGTAACATTCGCCAAACAGGTTTCCTGTTCATCTGTAGCCAGGATTAATAGAATTTTATCACCTACTTTAAATCCTTTACCGCCAAACGTAATACTACCTCCGCTAACCACATCGAATGTGGCGGGAATCGATATTTCCGAGACCTCCATATCATTTATGAACTCCGGCCCTTTTTCGGAAGCGCAACCAGGGAGTGTACACAGTAGCCATCCTCCCATAATTCCGACAAAAGATAATTTTAATAATTGTCTTTGCATTTGTTTCATAGTATTAATTTTTAAAGTTGTTTTTTAGTTTGATTTTGTAAGTCAAATCGCGATTGAAGGCAAACGATGAATATAAACGGCAGCGTTATACTGAAAAAAATAGGGAGTAAGAAAAAGGAGAAGAATAGTACAGAAAGAAACGAGGGATAACCTTTAAAAAGGCTTGCTGTTACAGAGAAATAAGTATAAAAGAAGGGGGATGAAAAAGGGGAAGAAAAATTTAATTATAGGTGGTAAACGGCGCAGATTACGTAAAAAAACGCAGTTTTTTAAATAGAAAAAATAACGTTAGTTCATTGAATATAAACCTTGTAAGTGTATTGGTTTGACTTACAAAGTCACATAAATTATATCAAAAAAATGCTACGGAACGGGAACAGTTTTATTACTATTGGTGCGGATTCGATTTATTGGCACGTACTTTCCAATCAGCCTCTTTTTCCTTAATTTATTTCAAAAATCATTTTATTTTCAGCATTTCACAGAATTCGGACAAATCATTGACTACGATATCCGGTTTTACCGTGCTTTTTTCCACGTCTTCCAGACACGCTTCTCCGGTTAATACCAATACACCTAATGCCTGTGTATTTTTCGCCATGGTGATATCCGTATAAATACGATCGCCAACCATGGCTATCTCCCCTGGCTGTAGCGAATATCTTTGCCTAATGCCATCCAGCATGCGCGATGCGGGTTTTCCGATGACAGTATCCGGTTTCCGGCCTGTGGCTTGCGCTATGGCGGCGCAAATAGAACCGCAATCTACTAATACCGTCGGCTTGTCGGTGGGGCACACCTTGTCGGGATTGGTCGCGATATATGGCAATTTTTCGGACACCCACCAGGCCGCTCGGCAAAGCCGCGAATAGACTAATGACGTGTCAAACGCTACCACAACGGCGTCAGGCTTATCGTCCGGGTCGTCGTTGGCGGATATGAAACCGGCTTCTTCAAATTGCGCAATCATGCCGGGCGTACCGAGTATAAACAGCCGCTTTATCGCCGGATGGTGCGCTTGCAAATAATCAATAGTGGCCTGTCCCGATGTGTACACTTCGTCCAGCGTGGCAGGAATGCCTATTGCCCGCAGGTGTTGCAAGTATTCCTGTGTGTTTTTCGTCGGGTTGTTGGTCAGGAACGAATACCTGATATTCAGGTCTTTCAATGTGCGCAGGGCGTTGATGGTAAAAGGGAATAA
>JAITIL010000072.1 GCA_031279475.1 Prevotellaceae bacterium
GGGATGCCGTCTATCACAAACAGGGCATGGCTGGTGCCGCCGAACGACCTGTTGCCGCGCAGCACCATGCGGGCAGAGCTGCCCGGCCCGGTAGAGGCGGTGGTGACAACCGCGCCGGCCACCTTGCCGGCCAGACTGCTTACCACATTGCCGCTGGTATTGCGTACTGTGTTCACGTCGTCGCCCTTAATGATTTGGGTGGCATATCCCAGCGTGCGGGTGTTCCTTTCGATACCCAGCGCTGTGACTACAACTTCCCCCAGCACCTGCAAGTCTTCCTGCAGGGTGATTTGCAACTGCGTCCGGTTCCCCACGGCGATTTCCTGCGTCACATACCCGAGAGAGGATACCTGCAGCACGGCATTGTTTGCTACGGTGAGTGAGAACTTCCCATTCACGTCGGTCACTACGCTATTCCTTGTGCCTTTTTCGACTACATTGGCGCCGATAACCGTTTCGCCGTTTACGTCAATCACCGTACCGGTAATGGCCGTTTGCGCGCAGGTAAGAATTGGCAAAAGAAATAACCATAAGAATAAGTGTACTTTCTTTTTAAAACATTTCATAATGCGTTAAGATTAGTTAAGTAATTAATTTTGACAAAGGACGTCATTTCGAAAATCAGTTTAAGTGTTAAATTTTTACATAGTTTATTTTATGTTTAATGCTTTACAAATAAACCGTCAAATTACATGGGTTGCGAAATTGTTAAAAATGAATGTAATTAAGTGGATAATTTAACTAATCAGGCACAAAAAATGGCTTTATTTACATTAGTGTCAAAATTCAAAACACTTAAATCAAAATTCAAAGTAATATTTAAGTTAATTACCATACATTTGCCGGAAACATTAAGGTATAGTAAACATAACATCAACCGAACTTTAATAAACATAAAATAAAATAGGTTAAAAATATTTTTATTTTTAACGGAATTTGTATATTTGCTGTGGAGACATTGTGGTGTTTGTGGTTTGCACAATGCAGTCTCCACAATGTTTCCACAATGTCTCCACAATGCAGTTTCCACAATGTCTCCCCAATGCAATATTAACAGTACAGCAATATCAACAGCAATAAATTATGGATAAATTTAAAAATAAATACCGCATACCGTCCACACGTGCACAGTGGTGGGATTACGGGCAAAACGCCGCATATTTTGTAACAATTTGTACGGCACACCGGAGGTGTTATTTTGGATCCGCGGCGGCAACCGGAATTCAATTATCCGAAATGGGGAAACTCGCATATAATTATTGGGCGGAAATTCCCAAACATTTCCCATTTGTGATTTTGGGCGAATTTGTAATAATGCCCAATCACGTGCATGGTATTGTGATTATCGATAAACCGGGTAATGAACGGTTGGAATCCGTACAACCGGCCGCGGCCACAACGGTGGAAACGGCCACAACGGCAACCGTACAATCCGTGACAGGCGGGAAAAACGAACAATGGTATCCCGGCACGTTGGGCGTCGTCATCAACCAATATAAACGTTATTGCACCATCCGGATACGTAAGATCTACGCTGGTTTTGCATGGCAAACACGTTTTCATGACCGCATTATTCGTAATCATAACGAATACAAACGTATCGAAAATTACATAATCAACAACCCTTCGAATTGGAAAGGCGATAAATTTATGAAATCCTGTATAGTTGCCTTATAAACTGTCAATAGGAAATTAGGCGCACAATTAAAAAAACTTGCAGGAAAATCACCAAATCACTAACCACTATTTCGGCGCTCTCAGGTATAACCCGATCGCCACGATGGCATAAATCAAATTAGGCAGCCACAGCGCCGTAAAAGGGGGTAAAACGTCGGTATAAACAAACATCTCGGCAAAGCGCAGGAAAAGAATATACGAAAAACTCAGCCCGATGCCTAACCCTATTTTTAACCCGATGCCGCCCCGCACTTTTTGCGACGACAGCGACACCCCTATGAGCGTGAGGATAAACACCGAAAACGGCACCGTAGTCCGTTTATTTTTTTCAATCAGGGCGAATTTGACGCTGTTATCGCCCCGCAACTTCAACAGGTCGATTTCGTCGTTCAGCTGGTAATAATTCATCGACTCATACAAATCCTTGCGCCGGCGCAGGTCGCTGGCCGTGATGCTGATCACCGTGTCGAGCCGGCTGCCGCGGGTAATGACCTCCGTCGAGTCAAAACACTGCCGGAGGTAGTAATTGCGCACCCGCCACCCGTTGAACGACGTGTCCCACACGGCCTGCTCCGATTGCAGCTTCGACACCAGGCGGCGCCCGTCGAACTTTTCGAGCGAAAACTTGTAGGCGGTATTGTTCCAGGTCGTGAACGATTCGATATACACAAACTCGCCGGGCTCCAGCTGGAAGTGAATGTTCCGGTTTGTATTGCTGAGCGGATTTTTGATATACTGCTCTTGAAAGTCGAGCCGTTCGGCGTTGGCGGGAGGGATGATAAAAAGGTTGAACAGCAAATTGAACGCAAAAATGACAAGCGCCGACAAAAAATAAGGATACATCAGCCGCTTGAAACTTACGCCGCCCGACAGCATGGCGATAATTTCACTGTGGCCGGCCATTTTTGAAGTGAAAAAGATAACCGTGATAAACACAAACAGGGAACTGAACATGTTCACCAGGAAAGGAATAAAATTGAGGTAATAGCGAAATATAATGTCGTAAAGCGGCGCTTTCTTTTCCACAAAATCATCAATCCTTTCGCTGACGTCGAAAATAATGATAATGACACTAATCAGCGCCAGTGCAAAGAGGTAGGTGCCGATAAACTTTTTGATGATATAACGATCAATAAGCGTGGGTTTGAAGCGCATGAAATTCAAATTTTAAATTAAAGTCTGCGGATTAATTTTTTAACCATTTTATTTTTCCATGGCATAAACGTGCCGGCGGCGATTTGTTCGCGGGCGGCGCCCACCAGCCATAAGTAGAAAGACAGGTTATGGAGGCTGGCGATTTGCGGCCCGAGCATCTCGCCCGAGACGAACAGGTGACGCAGGTACGCCTTGCTGTATATGCCGTCAACAAAAGCGTGGCCGTCGGGGTCGATCGCCGAAAGATCATTAGCCCACTTCTGGTTTTTGATGTTGACGACCCCCTCGGAAGTGAACAGCATGCCGGTGCGTCCGTTGCGCGAGGGCATCACACAGTCGAACATGTCGACGCCCCGCGCGATGCTTTCGAGTATATTCACAGGCGTGCCCACGCCCATCAAATAACGGGGTTTATGATAAGGTAAAATTGGCGTTACGGTTTCAATCATTTCATACATCACCTCGGCGGGCTCGCCCACCGAGAGGCCGCCAATGGCGTAGCCGTCTGTATCGAGTGAAGCGGCGTGTTCGGCCGCTTCGCGGCGCAGGTCGCGGTACACACAGCCCTGCACAATGGGGAACAGCGCCTGCTCATACCCATACAGCGGCGCGGTGGTTTGCATGCGCGCCATACACCGCTCAAGCCATTGCCTGGTGAGGGTAAGCGATTTTTTGGCGTAATCGCGCCCGGCAGTGCCCGGCGGACACTCGTCGAGCGCCATGATGATGTCGGCGCCAATGCTCCGCTGGATATCTATGACGCTTTCGGGCGTAAAAGTGTGCTTCGACCCGTCGATGTGTGAGCGGAACGTGCACCCCGCTTCGTTGAGCTTACGGTTCTCCGCCAGTGAAAATATCTGGTACCCACCGCTGTCGGTTAAAACAGGCCTGTCCCAGGCAATAAACTTGTGCAGCCCGCCGGCCTGCTGTAAAATAGCCGTACCCGGACGCAGGTATAAATGATACGTATTGCCCAAAATAATCTCGGCTTTTACCTCATTGACCAGATCGCGATGAAAAACCCCTTTTACGCTGCCCGCGGTGCCTACGGGCATAAAAATGGGCGTATGTACGCTGCCATGGGCGGTGTGAAACACTCCGCAGCGGGCAGCGCTTTCATTATCAGCCGATACGATGTTAAAAGTCATACTTCTTTCACGGTTTTAATAAACAAAGATAGGCAGACTTTAAAAATAAATGTATAACTTGCACAAATTTTATGACAGTATGATGGAGCAATTGTTATCGTATTTCTCTTTATTTGAAAAGATTATATTAATAATAGCGCTGTTTGCCTTTATAGCGCAACTTTATTACTGGCTGGGTGTTTTTGGCCGTGTCGCTTTTTTTCGCCGTGCGACGCCCGCGCCTCGCGACGGGGAAAATGAAGGGGGGGAACACCTGCAACCGGTGTCGGTGATTATCTGTGCGCGGAATGAAGAAGTGGCATTGGGACAAAACCTGCATCGCGTGTTGGAACAAGAATATCCCGAATTTGAGGTTATTGTGGTGAATGATTGTTCGGAAGACGATTCGGAAATCCTGTTGGCCTCCATGCAGGAAAAATATCCCAATTTAGTATTTCGCACCATTGTGAAGGACGAGGTATTCAAACATAATAAGAAAATGGCGCTGGGCGTGGGAATTAAAGCGGCGCGGCATGACCTGTTGCTGTTTCTTGACGCCGATTGCTACCCCCCGGGGCCTTATTGGCTGCGCCGCATGGCAAGCCGGTTCTCCCCAAAAACAGCAGTGGTGCTGGGTTACACGCGATTGGCGAACAACTGGCGGTGGGTGCGCGCCGACCGGCTGATGCGGGCTTTGCATTATCTGGGCAAGGCGTTGAAACATAAGCCCTACATGGGGGTTGGAAGCAATTTAGCCTACCGGAAGCAACTCTTTTTTGAACATAAGGGATTTGGTATTGAGATTACCGGCAACCTGCGCGAGGATTGTGTGTTTATTAATAAAGTGGCCACACACGACAACACGGCGGTGGCCGTGGCGCCGGAAGCAGTGAATGTGAGCGCCCTGCGAATTACCGGCGAACGCTGGCGCAGGGAACGGCGAGAGGAAATACGTTCGTTTGCTTTATGTAAAAAAGGCTCACGGTATCCCGAATTGGCGGAAGCCCTCTACCGGCTGGTTTTCTTTGTGGCCATGACGGCCACGCTTATCCATTTTTACGAACATCCGGTGATACTGCCCATCCTGGCAGGCGGCGTCCTTTTTCGCATGCTGCTCCAGCTTTTGGTATTCTTTCGCGTGCAGCGCCGTTTGGGCGAAAGGGGGTTGTTGGTCATGCTGCTGTTGTGGGATTTGGCATTCCCGCTTCTTTACCTGTTGCTGATCGCCACGTCAAAAAGTTACCGTAAACAAAATGCCAACTACCGATGAACCTGCCGGAACTCGCCCGTTATTTTCCGGGGCTTGACGCCGTGCAGCGCCGCCGTTTTGAGCGTTTGCCGGCGCTGTATGCCGAGTGGAACAGCCGCATCAATGTGGTGTCGCGAAAAGATATTGACGACCTGGAAGTGCATCACATTCTCCATTCCCTGGCCATTGCCCGGTTTTGCAGCCTCCCCTGCGGCGCTT
This sequence comes from Prevotellaceae bacterium, assembly GCA_031279475.1. Lineage (GTDB taxonomy): Bacteria > Bacteroidota > Bacteroidia > Bacteroidales > UBA932 > JAIRLC01. The sequence goes on from JAITIL010000072.1 coordinate 5,428, forward strand.
CCGTGATGGATGCGGGCACGGGCGGCGGATTTCCGGGTATTCCGCTGGCCATTCTCTTTCCCGGTTGTCATTTCACCCTTGTAGACGCCATTGCCAAAAAAATAAAAGTAGTGCAGGCCATCACAGATGCGCTGGGTTTGCAAAATGTAACGCCCTTGTGCCGCCGCGTGGAACAAGTCCCCGGGAGTTTTGACCTGGTAGTGAGCCGTGCGGTCACCAACCTGCCGGATTTTATAGACTGGGTGTGGCCGCGCCTCCGGCCTGCCGGCGCGTTAAACGGGCCTCACGGTATTATTTGCCTCAAAGGGGGCGATTTAACCGCTGAAGTAGCCGCTGCCGCAAAAAAACTGCCGGACACGCCGCCGGTCGTGGTAGATATAAAGCAGTGGTTTGATAATGAATTTTTTGAAACCAAAAAAATTGTTTATTTCGCCCGGTAAATGATTTTTATTTTGGCAGATTAAAAATAGTTTATTACCTTTGCAGTCCAATTTTTTGAAGATATGAAACGTACCTTTCAACCGTCGCAGCGTAAACGTCGCAATAAACATGGATTTCGTGAACGTATGGCCACCGCTAACGGCCGTCGTGTGCTAGCAGCCCGCCGCCGCCGTGGGCGCAAGAAATTAACCGTGTCGGACGAAGACCGGTTCTAAAAAAATAACCCCATAATAGATTTTAACATTTGTAATTATAAGAATTGGCATGATATTTGCTTAAGGTAGAATGTCGTTCTTTTTTATTACTTGTTGGCGCTTATTTTTGTGTTTCTTAGTAGGAAAAGTTACGACTAATTTGATAATGACCGGGAAATATAAAATTAGCGCCCACATTTTAATCATTTGTGAAAAAGATACAGTTTTTTATTGGGCAGTATTCTTAGGGATAAAGGACTATCAAACCTGAAGGATAGATGGGTGGGAGAATAACTACCAAAGGGGGCGTTAACACCGCGCGGGATCAAAAAATCTCGCGTTTTTTTTATGACGGTTTTCTTGCTTTATTTTACGTTTCGCCAGTATTAACAGTCATCGCAAAGGTATTTCCGCGGGCCGCGCTGCAGGGGCGGCAAGCGCCACGACAGCATAATTTCGTGTGAATTTGCCCAATGTATTTGCCGGAGCTGGAACGTATATTCATAAGCATAGCCCACGCGCCATTGTTCGGTGATACTGACGCCTGCCATCATAGCCAGCGTGCCGCTGAACCGCATGAAAGCGCCTGCCCATAAAAAATCATACGTGTCGCTATACCGCGTGCGCAGACGCACCAGGTTATTCTTCTGTCGCAATCGTTTGAAAAAAAACATGGCGCCGGCCTCTCCGTCATAAAACCCGTGGTTTAAGGAGCCCAACAGGGAAGGGCTGACCGCAAGATACGTGCCGGCTTCCACACGGGAAGTGGCATACGCGTAGAAAGTGCGTCCAACGTCAGGGGTGTTGTACCCGAAATTACCCGGATTGCTGCTGTAGTCGCCATGCGCGTCAATCAAGTGAATAGCCGACAGGCCAACCTTCAGCCAGGCGTTGCGTATTTCTATTCCTGCATCGAAATTCGGGAGCACGGTTGTCTTAAAAGGCGGCGGCGGTATGGTGGGAGGAGCCTGATAAATGATTTTTGAATCGTCGCGGTACATCCATGTCGCATTGCCGGCAAGGCCGAAACTTATGGCTATATCTCGGTCTAACAGGATATGATAAGCGTAGGCGAGTTTTATGTCAATAGTGTGAAAAATCCCGATAAATTCATTGACCACCGTGAGCCCGACGCCCGAATTGATAGTGGGGAGAAAAGAATGTCCGGAGAAAATTTGAGTCGAAGGAGCGCCCTCTATGCCTACCCATTGTTTCCGTGCAAACAGGTTCAATTCCAAAAATGGCGTATTACCGGTAACCGCAGGATTAATGAAAGGGCGGTACAACCATTTTTGGCCGATATCGATATACCCTTGCCCCTGTGCATTCGCTTGCAAGCCGAACGCCATCAATCCTGTCACGATAAAACACTTAATCCACACCATGTTCATTTACTTAATAATACATTACCACGACATACCCCATACGATCTTCGAGCCTGTCATCAATTAATATTTTTACACTATAGAAATACGTGCCCGGCGGAACAAAAGTATTATTCCACATGCCATCCCATCCCATCCCTTTATGCAGCAACAAGCCATTGCGGTTATACACTTCCAGGTTATATCCGGGAAGGAATACGGCATTTTCGGCGTCGCCCACAGGTAACAGCACGGTGGCCGCTTTCCATTCCGGAGCCAGTATATATTCTCTCGATGTTTGACATTGATGTCCGTCAGTGACGGATACCTGTAAGTGGTGTGTATTATAATCATAAGGGCCTAACACGGGTTTGCCGGAAATGCGCCCGTTAATTATAATAAGTCCTGCAGGAAGCGTTCCGCTTATGGAATATGATAATGCGGGCGCGGCCTGCAACGTTTGGAAACTGACGTCATAAAGATCCTGGTTGTTGTAACGGGGCAAATTGCTGTTGTCGGGCAGCAGCAGCAACGGAGGATAAACATTTACGTATGTAGTGTCGCTATCGCTCCCGCATTTTTCCGTAGAGACGGTTGCAATATAAATATCGGGGTCGGTAATATATCTCCCCGGTTCGGTAAGGATGGCGCCTTGTCCCGGCCTCCACTGCAAAATGCCCAAAGCGTTACCAATGATGCAGTCTGAAAAATCTAAAAACGCCCCGTGACAGATAGACGTATCGTTTTTTACTGTCACAGAAGGCAAATACAGCGCCGTAACCCTCAAATAGGCGGAGTCGCGGCCGCATTGGTTGAAGGCTACAGCCGTATATGTTTCATTTCCGTCAACTCGTATTGTGAAATTGTCTCCTGTCCCTATCAGGTTAAAGTGACTGCTGCGCCAGATAATATCGCCTTCCTTTTGTATCACACGGAGCCGTATCTCATCGTGTAGGCATGCCGCCGTATCGGGCATGAGGTGCACGGCGGCGTCTGCCATGCAGAACACGGTTACCTCATCGGAAATATCGCCGCAGACATTGCGGGCAGTGGCTTTGAAAGTAGTAGTAGCATAAACCTCTACGGTGTCTTTAGTGGTGGTACCCGACAGGGTCCACCATATCAGCGTGTCTCCCACAAAACTGCCCGGCGCCACTTTGAGCGTCACGGAATCGCCGCGGCACACGGTAATGTCGGGCATGGCTTCCACAGCAGGAATAGGAGCTACACGCACATCTATGTCATACCTTTTGGGACTGCCGGAAGGATAGCAGGCATTGTAAATATACGTAGTGAAGGTGTGTGTACCTGTGCCTCCCGGCGGAAAGTATGGGAAAGAAGTGACGGCAATGCCGTTATGTTCCCATGCCAAACTGCTGCCTTCTTTGTTGGCGCTTCGTATGGTAATACCCTCTGAAATACAAAACCCTTCACTTGGCGGTGTAACAATAAAGGTGGCGCCATCTTCCGTCTTGCTATTGACCACAATGCGCACCTCGCCCCGTGCGAGCGTGGTATCCATTTCAGAACACAGATACTTGTAATTTGCCTCAACCACATAATTGCCGGTGACGGGAGGCTTAAAAGAAGAAAGTGTATCTACATGGCTGCCGTTAGGCACAAGAAACCTCACCGTATCGGGACCAGAAGCCACGAAATTGTAATCGATAATAGCGGCCGAAGGATTTGGAAGGTTTAAATTCAAGGGGGCGTCATCCGGGTAACAATATTTTAGGGTATCGGGCGGGTTAGGGCTTATAAACAGGCGGGGACGGCGTTTTACCTTTACGGTATAGGTAATCTCTATAGAAAGAATTATCGCTTCCTTGGGACGCTTGTAATATACCCTGGCCCTGTAAGTATTGTCGCCTTCCTGTACCGGTTTTATGGTAAAAGAGCGAACGTGGGGATCTTGATAATTTAGTGTTCCGCTGTTTTGTAGCCATGTTATACTGGTAATAGTATCACAGTTGTGAGGGGTGAAGAAAGTAAAAAGAAGCGAATCCCCCAGGCATAAATTTTGGGCCGTATGATTGAATGGAAGGGTACTGTGGTTATGCATTAAGGAAACCGACAGTTCCGGCGGGTCTATCCATACCTCTAACGTATGATTAACCAGGAAATTTTTCACAGTATCATCTTGAAGTTTGGAAAAATAGGTTACCTGGCATTGAAACGGAGTGGTATTCGACAGTTCCGGCACATACATCGTCCATTCTCGCTGTCCGGAGATGTGGGGAACGTCATTGATGGTAGGACATTCTATATGGTATATCGTGTCGCAATGATCGGCAATAACCGTAAAATAAGCGTCGGTATTTTTACATACATGATCCGATTGTATGATAGGCGGTTCCGGCTTTCGCAAAAAGAGTTCGAAATCCTTTTCCACGCCAACCAAATTCCCTTTCGCTTTTACTTTTATTGTGTCGTAAAGGTCGGTGAAAGGGGCGAACACAAGTGTCTTTTCCGTAGGACTTGTTCTGATTTGCCTGACCACGTTATGTCCGCTGAGTACATCTAAATCCCGGATAGTATCGCACGGCGAAGGATTGGAATGATCGTCCAGCAAGCGGAACGCGGCATACACCGAGTCGCCGCGACACATATTGTCGTATCCATAAGTCAGCGAAAAATAGTTGGCCGTAATATTAATGGGTACACGCACCAAGGCCAAGGGTATATTCGGGGATTGTTGGAATGCAGGTGTACAGGCATTGGAGTAAAATACCATGATGCCCGACACCTCGGCAAAGAATGCCGTGTCGTTTAATGATGTAAGCAATACGTGTTCTGGATCGGAAATAACCGAGTAGTCGGAGGCGTTACGCCACGTAATTGTGCCGGTTGTATCGTCGGCTTTGTGCTTTTCGTTATTGGCATGCGTGTCATACACGAAAAAATCGATGCAATCATTAAGGTTAATAGTCTCTTGGATGCAATATGTCACCGTGCTGGGATCGCCTTTCGCCAGCGTGGCCTTGAAATTTACCGTAATGTGCAAATCCTTGCTCACGGTGGGGCATAGCGGCGTATTGGCTGCGGTAACCGTTACGGTATGCGCGCCGGTAGCCCTGGGGCTTAACCAATATCCGTTGTCATAATTAAATCCACCGTAAGTCCACAGTATCTCGGTTAATGGCGTGGCGTTGGTTACACTGGCGCTTAACTGCACGCTCTCCCCCGAACAAATAGTCACGTCATTTGGAATAACGAGATCGGGCGGTGCAAACACGGTTACGGTACAACTGTATTCGTAAAATACCCCGCTTGTGTTAAAACGCAACGTATAACCAGTGGTTACGGTTGGACTGTCGGTAAATCCGTTAGGTTTGTTATACACTCTTTGGTTGTTCACGTACCAGCCTGCCACATTGTCGTCGTCATATTGTATTGTCGGCCCCTCGATGAGGGTATTAAAATCCACCATTTTACCCACACAAATTTCAGTATTTCTTAAACTGTTTTGGGCATGGATATAAAAACCACTGCATATACACCATGTAAATACAAACAATACCTGGCAATGCCGGCAATGTATGAAATTGCTCCACATATTGATGTGCAAAGGTAATATTTTTTCCGTTCATAATCCAATTTTTTGGCTTATTTTTGTACAAAATATAGCGTTATACCGAGTAAGATGGACGAATTTGCAGTGAAAATTAAAATGGGCGCACGACTCTCCTTGGATGAACTTGTTACGCTCTACAACTGCCCGGTGTCGCAACTGGCGGCGTTGGCGACAAGCAAGCGCGAACAACAAAATGGGAAGAAAGTATTTTTTAACCGGAATATTCATCTTGAGCCCACGAATATCTGTGTAAACGACTGTGTGTTTTGTTCATATCGCCGCAATGAAGGAGAGGCCGGAAGTTGGGACTACGGAATAGACGAGCTGCTGGCGCAATGCCGCCGGCATGCCGGTACGGGCGTCACAGAGGTGCACATTGTAGGCGGCGTACACCCGCGACGTGATGTGCATGATTATGCCGGCTTGCTGCGTGCCGTGAAGCAGGCCTTGCCCCAGGTGCACATCAAGGCGTTTACGGCCATTGAGATTGATTATATGATCAAAAAAGCCGGCATGAGCCTTACGGATGGCCTTGCCTTGCTGAAACAAAGCGGCCTGGACGCCATACCGGGCGGGGGCGCTGAGATCTTTGACGAACAGGTGCGTCGCCGCCTGTGCCCCAAAAAAGGGCCTGCCGGAATTTGGTTGCGCGTGCACGAAACCGCCCACACGCTGGGCGTCCGCACCAACGCCACCATGCTGTTCGGACATGTCGAGACCCTTGAACACCGCCTGCAACACCTGCTGCAACTGCGCGAGCTGCAGGACCGCACCGGCGGATTCGACGCCTTTATCCCGTTAAAATATAAATCGGAGAACAATGCCCTGGGCGACCTTGGCGAAGTGTCGGCCGTAGAAACGCTTCGCATGATTGCCATTAGTCGCCTGGCGCTCGACAACATCCCGCATATCAAGGCCTACTGGCCGATGCTGGGCAAGGCAGTGATGCAAATGGCGCTGCTGTTCGGCGCCGACGACGTCGACGGCACGATTAACGACACCACTAAAATATACAGCATGGCTGGCGCTGAAGAACAACACCCCTGCTTAGGCGTTGACGAACTCTGCCGCTTAGTGCGCGACGCCGGCTTTGTGCCGGTAGAACGCGATACCTTCTATCGCGAATTACAAGTTAGGCCCTTCGGGCAGTGAAGCCGCTTCACCCATTTTCACCTGTCCGTTGAGAGTAGTGTTCGGTTTTTCATGCGAATCAGATGAATATTTGTACAAAAGTAATGAAAAATACATTACCGGCAAAATCTGATTGTTAACCACTCGCGGAAAGGTAATCTTGCAGGGCCGGAACGGGAAAGCGACTACGCAAATTTTTTGAATAGTCGTTTTTTCATGCGAAAATCCAATTTTTTGCCGTAAATTTGTGGGAAAAAGCGTAACATTATGAAGCGCAAAGAACTGAAAAAACGATGGAGCGCATTTTCCAACAAACACCCTTGGATCGCCAACTTTTTGGTGGCCGGTGTAGCCTGCCTGTTGTTGTTCTGGACGGTGAATATTGCCTTAGGCGTCTTCACCCGTCACGGAAAGGCCTATGAGGTGCCCGATTTTACGAATATGAGCTTGCAGGATGCACAAGTGTTGGCTAAAGCCCATAAAATGGAATTGGTGGTTACCGATTCGGTGTTTGTGAGCTATCGCCCGCGTGGCGTCGTGTTCAGGCAAAATCCGAAGCGCGGCGCCATGGTAAAAAAAAACCGCCATATTTTTCTTACCATCAATTCTATGATGCCGCGTAAGGTTGAAATGCCTGATATAACGGGCTATTCCTTGCGCCAGGCCAAAACGGTGTTGACTGCAAAAAATTTGCACGTGGGGAAACTGAACTATGTGCCCGATATTGCGACCAACAATGTCCTCCGGCAAAGATACAAGGGCGCGCCCATTGCTCCCGGCACGGAAATTCCGGTTGACACTTATATTGACCTTGAACTCGGCATAAGCAGCTACAGCGAACGCACCATTATTCCGCAGTTGACAGGTTATACTTTCGTAGAGGCAAGAGACGCTTTGGTAGAAGCGTCGCTAAACAGCGGAACGGTGCATTGTGATCAAACCATCAGCACGTATGCCGACTCGCTTTTTGCCAGGGTGTATAAACAAACACCCGCCTTCTCCGAATCGAATATCTGGACGCTGGGATTGAAGGTGGATTTGTGGATTACGTTAGATGAATCAAAAATAAAAGAATGAATAAGTTTTATGCGCTTGTTACGGTTGTCGTAACGTTGTTTTGTCCGGCTTATGCCCAGGAGGCGTTGGTCACGTTGAGCGAAAACCCTGCCGCGCAACCACAGCCCAAAAGCCCGCGCCCGAAACGTAGCGCTGTGACGCCATTGGCCGTTCCGCTCGCCGCGTCGCTCCAGCTTCCTTTTGTGGATGATTTCGTGGCGCTGCATCCCTGGCCCGACACCAGCCGGTGGACTACAAACGGCGTGTATGTGAATGACCATTATGCACTGGACATGCCCACTATCGGCGTGGCCACTTTTGATGCTTTGGATGATCACGGACGGCTTTATCCGCATTTGGGCGGCATAGCGGCGCCGGCCGATACATTGACCTCGCTGCCCATTGATATGTCTGGCAGAAATAGTGTGGTGTTGAGCTTCTTTTACCAACCCGGCGGTTTAGGCGACATGCCCGGACTGTTAGATAAACTGCGGATCGAATTTATTGCGCCCGGTATGAATACTACGGAAGTGTGGAGCGCCACAGTGAATATGAACGACAGCACGATTATAGAATCCCGTGTGGCCGACACCATCATCCATAAACTGAACCCGCAATTTGTGTATACCGCTTTCGAGGTTGATCCTGCCTGGTGTAAAAACGGATTCCAATTCCGGTTTATCAATGACGTGTCGCTTACGGTAAACGTAGATGTGCCGGGGCGCGCAAATAACGCCGACTTCTGGCATCTCGATTTTGTGTATCTCAACAGTGGCCGGGACGTCAATGATACCCGCCTGCCCGATGTGGGTATAACACGGCCGCAAACACATCTCACGGTGGGCTACTCCTCTATCCCGGCCTACCATTTGACCTCCTCCGCCGCTTCTGCGGCGTTCCCGGAAAACACCACGTTTACTATTGCCTATCGTAATTTGGGCATGGGCACGCAAAACGTGTACCGGCGGTTTGCCATTCGTCCGCTTTATAACGCCGCCGCCGGGACAAAAACCTATGAAGTAGGCGCTGAAAATATTTTTGACGACCAATTGCAGGAACGGTCTTTTGAGTTTGAACCCTACGATTTTTCCCCTATGGACGCCAGTGTAACGGATGTGGCGTTTGAAATTTCAAGCTGCCTGGTGTTCGATATCGGAAACACCCCCTTGCGCCAAGCCTTGCGGCGTAACGATACGACAAGATATGTGCAGGCGTTTCACGACTACTATGCCTATGACGACGGCTCGGCCGAAAACGGCTATGGCCTGTTTGGCTACGGCACGTCGAACGGACGGGTAGCCGTGCAATTCCAATCTGTGATGGCCGATTCGCTGCGCGGCGCGTACATGTATTTCAATCTGGCCAAAGACAGCGCCAATGTTAAATCATTCGATATTGCTGTGTGGGACGATAATAACGGCGTCCCCGGAAATATATTGCGGCGCGAGAAATGCAACAGGCCGGCGCTGCGTGACAGCCTGAATGGATATGTGGCGTATAAGTTTGACAAACCGTTGCCGGTAGCCCGCAACCAAGTGTTTTATGTGGGCTGGATACAAACATCGGAAGTGTTTTTGAATATCGGTTTTGACGCCAATACGCCGAATAAAGGGAAAAATTTATATGCTTTGGACGCTACAGGCAGTTGGTATGAATCCCTTTATGACGGGGCGTTGATGATTCGTCCTGTTTTCTGTCAACCCGAAAAATTTCCGGATGACTATGAACCGCTTGTGCCCGTGTCGGGCGCTGCTGCAGCGCCCGATGAATATTTTATCTATCCCAATCCGGCGTCCGACTGGGTCACCATCAGAAACCTGAGCAACGAAGCATTGGGCATTGTAACACCCCGTCAGCGGGTAGAAATTTTTGATATGAGCGGGCGCAAACACCGCACAGGCTACACTGATGGCGGCATGTTCTCCGTGTCGGGTTTGGCGGCCGGCATCTACATTCTGCGTATCACAGAAAACGAAGCCGTAAAAACTTCGCAAAAAATAATTGTGAATTGATGAATAGTGCACAAGATTGGCTTACTACAATGGATATTGATGACGACTTTTTGGACGACGAACTGGAGGGTTTTGGAGAGCAGCCCCTTTTTGAACATTTTCACTTTACGGTTGATAAGGGGCAAGGGCCTGTCCGCCTTGACCGTTACTTGACGGCGCGTCTCGAAGACACTTCACGCAATCGTGTACAAATTGCCGCAGCATCCGATTATATCCTGGTAAACGGGCGGGTAGAGCGTTCCAATTATATCGTCAAACCGCTTGATGAAATCAGCATTGTGCTGCCTTACCGCCGTCGCGGATTGGAGGTATTGGCCGAAGATATTCCCATTGATGTGGTGTATGAAGACGACCAGCTGATGGTCATCAACAAGCCGGCCGGCATGGTGGTGCATCCCGGACACGGCAATTATACCGGCACTTTGCTGAATGCGCTGAAATATTATTTGAAAGATACGCCCGATGTGGAAGCCATTTTGGCGCACCGCATTGACAAGAATACGTCGGGGTTGCTGCTCGTTGGAAAAACGGAAGAAGCCCACGCAGCGCTGGCGGCGCAATTTTATGTACACAGCACCAAGCGGGTGTATCAAGCTTTGGTGTGGGGCAATGTGCAGGAAGAAGAGGGGACGGTGAATGCGCCGCTCGGCCGTCATCCGAAAGACCGCCTGTGCTTTGCGGTGGTGCCCGAAGAAAAAGGCGGCCGGCATGCGGTAACGCACTATAAGGTAATAGAACGCTTCGGCTATGTGACGTTAATTGAATGTCGTTTGGAAACAGGCCGCACGCACCAAATCCGCGTACACATGGATTCCATAGGTCATCCGTTGTTTAATGACGACCGCTACGGCGGAAGCCGCATTGTGAAAGGCCTTGCGTTTAGCAAATACCGCCGCTTTGTGGATCATTGTTTCTCTATCATGCCGCGCCAGGCCTTGCATGCCCGCATAATCGGATTTGTGCATCCAGACACCCGCGAGGAAATGGTTTTTGAACAGGAATTGCCGCCGGACTTTGCGCAGGTGCTTGAGAAGTGGCGAAACTATATGGTAAAAAGGGAAAGCTAAAAAACTTTTGGATTATGAAAAAAAATATTGCAGTAATTTACGGCGGCAATTCTTCGGAATTTGAAGTATCGGTAAACAGCGGGAAACAGGTGAGCGCAAATATCGATAAGACGCGCTACAACGTTTATGAAATATTGCTGATAGGCGAGAGCTGGGCGGTGCAGTTGAATGAAGGGAAAGACGTGACGGAAGTGGATAAATCGGATTTCAGTTTTACCTGTCAGGGTGAAAAAATAAAATTTGATGTGGCATTTATTGTCATCCACGGTACGCCGGGCGAAGATGGCTTGTTGCAGTCTTATTTTGACATGCTGCATGTGCCCTACACGTCGTGCAACGCCTTTGTTTCGATGCTCACGTTCAACAAATATGCCACAAAATGTTTCTTACGCGACGCCGGCGTGAAAATGGCCAGGGAACGTTATTTCCGCAAAGGAGAACCGGTTCATGCGGAAGAATTGGAACAGCAACTTGGATTTCCGGTGTTCGTGAAACCCAATACCGGCGGAAGCAGTTGTGGTGTGTCGAAAGTGAAATCGGCCGCAGCATTGAAGCGCGCCCTTGATGATGCGTTCGCAGAAAGCGATACGGTTATTGTGGAAGAATACATTGCCGGACGCGAGTTGCAGCAAGGCGTCTTTAAAACAGCGGGAAAAACATTAGACTTGCCGGCGACGGAAATATTTTCACAAAATGAATTTTTCGACTATGCCGCCAAATATAAAGGGCAGAGCAAGGAGGTCACGCCGGCGGAGCTTACGCCCGAACTGTTTCGCCGCATCAGCGAGCAGTCAATGTTGATTTATGATTACTTGGGTTGTAAAGGTGTGGTGCGCATTGACTACATCGTGCAAGGAGCGGAAATTTATTTTCTGGAAATTAACACCGTTCCCGGCATGAGTGCACAAAGCATTGTGCCGCAACAGCTCCGCGCCGCTGGCATGAGCCTTACGGAGGCCCTCGCGCTATTGATTGAAAACAGCCTGCACTGATATCGAACAGCCATGCCCCGTCTCTCAGACATTATAATTCATAGCGCCCGGAAATTGCAACCGCTCTATTCGGCTGAAGAAGCGCGGATATTGACATACCAATTGCTACAGCACTATCTGGGCTTGTCGCGCGCACAACTTTACGCTTATCCCGAGCGGGAACTTTCCCGCGACCTTGTTGAGAAAACAGGGGCGGGAATTGACGGTTTGCTGGCGTGTAAACCCTTGCAATATATTACCGGCGAGGCGGAGTTTTGCGGATTATCGTTTGTGGTGAATAAATCGGTGCTCATTCCGCGTCCCGAAACGGAAGAATTGGTGCGGTGGGCGGTGCAGGCCCTACAGCATCAACACACACAGGGGACATTGAAAGTGCTTGATGTATGCACTGGCAGCGGCTGCATAGCCGTGTCGGTGGCGGCGCAGTTGCCGGCCGTGTCGGTGGCGGCATGCGATGTGTCGGGGGAAGCGCTGGAAGTGGCGCAAATCAACGCACAGCGTCATCACGCCCAAGTCGATTTTTTTTCGTGCGACATCCTGCAACAACAAGAGATGTCGGCTATGCCTCTTGCCCCTGCTTCCGTGCAGGCTATTTTGTCGAACCCGCCGTATGTGCGCCGTTCCGAACAAGCCCTCATGCAGCCTAATGTGCTTCGCTATGAGCCGCACCTGGCGCTGTTTGTAGAAGATGAAGACCCCTTCGTGTTTTATCGCGCCATTGCTGCCATTGCCCGGCAATACCTTGCCCCCGCCGGCTTTGTACTGGTAGAAATTAATGAAGCCTTAGCCGAAGCCACTGTTGAGGTGTTCCGCACGGCCGGATTTTCCTCCATTCAAGTGAAGAAGGATTTGTGCGGGAAAGACCGGTTTATTAATGTGCTAATGTGACTAATGAAATTCTTAACGCTTAACTAAAATGAACGTTCTTTGTGTGATTGTGGGAAAACCTCGTCGCTGACAATTCTCTGCGGCGGACATTCCGTAGGGATGCGACCTTTGTAGAATTTGTACGCATACCTGACGGCATGCGCGGATTAATTTCCCGCATTTTTCTACCGGTCGGAAATCCCGATTGGATTTTGTTTCCCGCCGCCGCGGCCGGCGGCCGAATAAAATTTTTGAATTTCCGTTAACCATTCGCCGGCCACCGGCGGGCGGCGGTTTTGTGGGGATGGCATCCCGTGAGGGATACACGCCCGGTAGAAATGGCATTCCCACCCCGCAAACGGCATCCCGTAGGGATGCACGTCCGGTAGAAACGGCATTTCCACCCCGCCAACGGCGTTCCGTGCGGGATGCGACCTTTGTGGAATTTGTACGCATACCTG
>JAITIL010000116.1 GCA_031279475.1 Prevotellaceae bacterium
CTCTCACAGTAGCCTGATGCCGAAGCAAGCAAGGTAAACGTTGCAGGGGTAATACAATCCGCTACCGTTATACTATTTGTTCGTTTTAAATCACAGTAGCCAAAACTACGTGTCGTCAATGTCACCTCATATACGTTGGGCGTAGCGGGTGCGGTAGTATTAAATGTTCCCCCGGTATGGGTAGCCGGATTAAAACCCGGTGCAGACCAACTATAAGTCACTGCCGAGGTTGGGGGAGTGGTAGGAACAGCATTCACCGTAAACGTCGTCGGCTGGCCTTTCGGCACATTAACCGGCATCCACGTAAAATTAATGCTTCCGGTCATCGGCATACATTTGATAATTCCGGGCGAACCTGTCTTGTCACTGAACGACTGCATCGTATAACTCGCCGGCACAAAGTAGTTGCCACTGTTCAACGACTGGGTTATTGTAGTGCCTCCTTCGTGTTTAAGCACAATCTCATACGGCGGTGTGCCGGTAAACGCAAGCTGCGTTGTTGTTTTATATTCCCCCACCGGTGGGTAATTCGAGGCGTAGGCGCATGCGCCGGCAATGTCGGCAGTGACAGTAAGCAATTTGACCGTCGCCGAAAAACTTCCCGCATTGCGGGCATTGCCCACTACCCACACGCCTTTGTTGTTGTCGGAATATTGAATTATCCGGCCAACATCCGGCGCGGAGGTGGCGGTCAACGTGGCGCCCGGCAACAACGGCAACCGTTCCATCTTGCCCGCGTTGTTGTAATCCACAAACACCCACACCGAGTCGCTCCACAAGGATACCGGCATAGTCGTTTTATTCCAGCTCACGTTGAAGGTCACCGTCCCGGCATCTACCATAAGGCCTAATACGGTTACACCGTTCTGCGCGGTCAATACTGACGGGCAACAGATAATAGACATTAGAACATGGACGAAAGAAATTTGCCTCATGTTTTTCAATCGTTGAATAGTATTTTTCATTTTTTATATTTTATTTTACATTCTAAATTTCATACATCCCACCCGTCATTCCCCCTGCTGGCGGGGGTGGAACATGGGTGTTACATGCAATGCCTCTTACACTGTTTTTCGACAAGCGCGATAAATCGCGTCTCTATATTAATCACATTAGCACATTGCCTTTCCATTCTCCGTCTTTGTCCTTCTCCGGCCTTCGGCCACCTCCTCCAAAGGAGGAATTTCCATCTCAACATTTTCAACTTTCAACTAAAGAAAAGGGCCGCCGGCTTGCAACAGATGATAAGAAGAAAGAAGAACTAATCACCAGCGAGCCCTTTTACAATGAACAATTAATAATTTAAATACATTGTTTTTATCTATCGTCTATAACTCTATGTTCTGTTGTTTGTCTTTAATTAATCGCATTGGCACATTTGTCTTTTCATTAATCATTAACAACTAATCCTTAATCTCTATTTTGTATATCTAAAATATAGAATAATAACAAAAGATCAAAGATTGCAGCATGAAGAGCAAACCACAAGGACTTCAACCCTCAATCTTTTGTTGTTATTTTGCTCCTTACAATTATTAAGAAATTAGGTGATTAGGTGATTAAGGAAAATGCAAACATCTTAATTGCTTAGTCACCTAATCACCAAGAGAAATAACTCTTAACTCTTAGTTCTTAACTTAATAAGGGTAGCGCGAGCCTGTAGAACAATTTATTTAAATTAAGCGGTCCTGCGGAACCAATATCTACTAAATAAATTAGGCCCACACTAGTCTTTCTAACAATAATAATTGGAATGTGAAAAAAGGAAAGTGTGGGCGCCAACTTTCTTCTTCTGTAGATATTTTCAGAAATTTCGCAGGTTTCTTAATTTAGAATACCAAAAGCCAACGCCAATAAATAATAAAAAGAACGAAATATCTTTTACGGTGCAAATGTAAACACATTTTTTTAAAATCCAAATATAAAGATGTTAAAATGTGTTATAATATTTTTATTTATTGCTTAATGCCCTGAATTGTTTGGTCATGCTGGAGGCAAAAACAAAGTCGTTAAGCTCTTGGTTGTCGGAACGGAGGATGTCGTTGCTGGAGCCTTCCCACCATTTGTGCCCCTGGTGAATAAACATCACCTTGTCGCCAATTTCCATCACGGAATTCATGTCGTGCGTGTTAACAATGGTGGTGATATGGTATTCCTGCGTGATTTCGTGGATAAGGTTGTCGATGAGGATGGCGGTGTTGGGGTCGAGGCCTGAGTTGGGCTCGTCGCAGAAGAGGTAGGAGGGGTTGAGGGCAATGGCGCGCGCAATGCCCACGCGCTTTTGCATGCCTCCGCTAAGCTCGGCGGGATAACGTTTCTCCGCGTTTATGAGGTTCACCCGTTTCAAACAAAAATCGACACGTTCGCGCTTTTCGGCATAGCTCTGGTCGGTGAACATGGTGAGCGGGAACATGACATTTTCTTCCACCGTGGCGAAATCGAAGAGCGCCGCCCCTTGAAACAACATGCCGATGCGTTTCCGCATGTTTTTCTTTTGGTCGAAGGGCAAACGGTTGAACAGCGTATCGTCATACCAGATTTCGCCCGAATCGGCCTCGTGCAGGCCTACCAGTGTTTTGAGCAGTACCGTTTTGCCCGATCCGCTGGCGCCGATTGTGAGGTTGGTTTTCCCGGGCTCGAACTCGGCCGAAATATCGTGCAGCACGACCGTATTTGCAAAAGATTTATTAATGTGGTTGATGCGTATCATGTTATAGCAATAGCTGTGTGAGAATAAGGTTAACGATAAGAATAATCACACAACACGCTACGATGGCGCGGGTGCTGGAGCGGCCTACGTCGAGGGAGCCGCCGTAGGCGTGATAGCCGAAAAAGGAAGCCACCGATGTGATAACAAAACTGAAAGCCGCCATTTTCGCCATGCTGTAAGTGATGTAATGGGGTTTGAAATCCAATTGCAAGCCGTCGAAATATTGGGATAAGGTGATGATGCCGGTGAGTGAAACGATGAGCCATCCGCCGAAGAGGCCAACAATGAAACTCAGCAGCATTAAAAACGGATTGAATACGGTAGAGGCGATAATCTTGGGTAAAATAAGGTAATTGGCGGAATTGACGCCCATTATTTCCATGGCGTCGATTTGTTCGGTGATGCGCATGCTGCCGATTTCGGAAGCGATGTTGGAGCCTATTTTCCCGGCAAGGATGAGCGCCACCATGGTGGAACTGAATTCGAGCACCATTGTTTCGCGCGTCATGTATCCCACATACATTTTTGGGATAAAGGGGCTTTCGAGGTTGAACGAGGATTGCAAGGCAATAACCGCGCCGATGAATATGGAAATGATGGCTACGATAGCAATGGAACTCATGCCGAGTTTTTCGGTTTCCACAAGCAACTGCTTCCAGAATACAGGCATGCGGTCGGGACGGGAAAAAACTTTCCGCATCAGGATAAAATACTGCCCACAGAGTTCCAAAAGGGATTTGAACATAGGAAAACACATAAATTAATTTACAAAGTTAAGTTTTTTAAAATAAATATTGTTATTTTTGTGAAAAATAATATTTGACTTGCGATTATTATACAATACCGGTCTGTTTTTGTTTGTTTTTGTGGTGAAGGTAGCGTCTTTGTTTCATGGCAAGGCGCGTTTATTCGTTGCAGGAAGGCGAAACCTGTTTTCATGTTTGGACGCGGTGGCGCGGGCAGGCGCGCCGGTGGCGTGGTTTCATTGCGCTTCGCTGGGCGAATTTGAACAGGGACGTCCGGTGATGGAAGCCTACCGCGCTAAATATCCGCAGCATAAAATCCTGCTTACTTTCTTCTCTCCGTCGGGTTATGAAGTACGCAAAAATTATGAAGGCGCTGATTTTGTTTTTTATCTTCCGATAGATACGCCACGCAACGCCCGCCGGTTTGTCCGGACGGTGAAGCCGGTTGTAGCGGTGTTTATCAAATATGAATTTTGGTACAATGTGTTGCATCATTTGAAGAAAGCGCGCGTGCCGGCCTATGTGGTGTCGGCTGTATTCCGTCGGCGGCAAATGTTCTTCCGGTGGTATGGTTGTTTCTTCCGCCGGATGTTACACTCGTTCCGTTTGCTGTTTGTGCAGGACGAAAATTCGGTGGCCTTATTACATCATATCGGCATAAACAACGTGATGCACGTTGGCGATACGCGGTTCGACCGGGTTTGTGCACACGTGCAGCACCCGTCTGATTTGCCGCTGGTGAAAGCGTTTGCAGCCCGCTCCCACACGCTGGTGGCAGGAAGCACGTGGCCGCCCGATGAGGAAAACCTGGCTCGTGTGTGGGCGTTCATGCCCGTTGAGGCGCAATTGATTATTGCGCCTCATGAGGTCGGCGAAGAACGCATCAAGGCGATAGAAAAATGGTTTGCCGGATATCACCCGGTGCGTTATACGAAAGTGAAGACAGCCGCAGCGTGGCAGCCTGCGCGGGTGTTGATTGTGGATACGGTGGGGCTGTTGCTGTCGGTTTACCGCTACGGGCAGGCGGCCTACGTGGGTGGCGGCTTCAGCGCTACCGGCATACACAATATTCTGGAGGCGGCAGCCTACGGGCTTCCGGTAGTGTTTGGCCCCAATTATAGGAAGTATGTGGAAGCGCATGCGTTGATAGCTGCCGGTGGCGCGTGCAGTGCCGGCGATGTGGCCGCATTGAAAGATACGCTGCAATCGTGGCTGTTGCATGATGAAACGCGCCTGGCCGCCGGCCGCCAGGCGGCCGGCTACGTGAAAACAAACAGCGGGGCTACGGGCAAAATCATGGCGTGGTTGTAAAAATAAACAGAGAACAGTATCGCGTTAGCCGGATATTCCGAAATATTTTATATTTTTGTATCCTTATAACCAACTTTATAGTATGAATGTCGGGGCGGAAGCATATACATGACAAAGATGATGAATATCTCCTGCACCTGCTTCGGCAAGGCGGCAAGGATGCTTTTACACGTATTTATGAGCGCTATCATAAAATGCTGTACGCTTTATCTTATAAATATCTGAAAAGCCAGGCAGCGGCGGAAGACGCCGTGCAGCACGTTTTTGTGAAACTGTGGGAACATCATGCGGATATTATTGTCATGGTAAATTTACGGAATTATTTGTATTCCATGACAAAAAATTATATCCTCAATCATATCCGGAACGCGCACAATGCGGTGGCGCATAACTACCGGATGGCGCAAGTGGCCGGGGCGGTTGAGGATAATTTGTTCGAGACCATTGAGCGGAAAGAATTAAGGGCCATGTTTTATCAGGCTATAAAATTATTACCGGCGCAAAAAAGAGAAATTTGTTTGTTGAAGATGGAAGATAAATTATCAAATCAGGAAATAGCCGATAAAATGCAATTATCTATAAATACAGTAAAAACGCACTATGCGCAGGCCATAAAATTGCTGAGGGCAGCCATGAGCAAAATGTTTCAGCTAACAGGGCTGTTCATTCTTTTTCCATTTTAGTGTGTCAATTATTAAAAGAAACGAACATGAACGCAAACGCAAACCGGCCGGCCGAAGAAACTATTGACAACGTGTTGAATGGTTTGGCTTCGCAAGAAGAAGCCGCACAGGTGGCGGCGTGGTTCTCTACGCCGGACGGACAGTTCTACCTGTCGCAAAGTATGGAAAAGGATTTGGCGCGACTGCCCAAAGGTTACGAAGATTTGGTTGTAGACCATCGTATTCCTTCCGAAGATATGTGTAACCGTATTATGCGGCGTATCCGGGCAAAGCGAATACGGCGGCTATGCGTTCGTGTGGCGGCGGTGTTGTTGCCCTTTTTGCTCATTGGGGGTGTTTTCTTCCAGCTCAACTCCCGCGTCAATTTGCTCGGCGCCGCCGATTACGAAGAAGTGTATATACCCAAAGGCGAGCGGGTGCAGTTCATGTTCCAGGATGGCTCCAAGGCTTACATCAATGCCGGTTCAAGAATAAGATACCCGAAGCAATTCGGTTTGCCCGACCGGAAGATTTTTCTGGAGGGCGAGGCCTATTTTGTAGTTACGCCTAATGCCGGCCGGCCGTTTGTGGTGGAAATGGAAAAGACGGCCATACGGGTGTTGGGCACATCGTTTAATGTGGCGGCGTATCCCGAAGAAACGTATATTTATGTGTCGCTCGACGAAGGCAAGATAAATATGGTGTCGGCCGCAAAGAAAAATAATTATTTGAATCCGGGCGAGAAGCTCATTTACGATAAGTGTACCAACAGTTGCACGATTATTAAAGCCGCAGACACAAAATCGGTGTCGTTATGGAAAAACGATGTGATTACGTTCAAAAATGCGTCGTTGCAAGAGGTAATTAAGGTGCTGAATCGTTGGTATGATGTGCCGTTTGTGGTAGAAGACCCTCGCGCTCATACTTACTCCTATACGTTCACCTCTGAAAATACGCTGCTGGAAAAAGTCTTGCTCGACCTCGAGAAAATCGCACCCGTACGCTTTACTTACAAAAACGACACGGTGCGGGTGCGGGTAAAGTAAAAGAACACCGATGATTAATTATCCGAAGAAAAATTGTAATTTTGTGGCATGAAAGATGAAAAAATA
>JAITIL010000142.1 GCA_031279475.1 Prevotellaceae bacterium
TGGTGTTTACCATTTCGGCCAACCGGTTTTTGCGTAATATGGTAAGGGCTATAGTGGGTACGCTGCTGGATGTGGGGCGGGGGAAGATGACTGTTAACGATTTCGTCCGGATTATTGAGCAGAAAGAATGCCCCTTAGCCGGCGCCTCTGCACCGGCTAAGGGGCTTTTCCTGGAGCAGATAAGTTATGATTATATAAAAAAATAAGCCTGAAATAATGTGAATTAAAGAAAAATGTAGTATTTTTGTCCATTATAAATTTAATTTAACAAATATTATGTTGTTACCATTTCTTCAAACCGCTGAGGCCTTGCTCGTGGAGGAAGGGCCTGCACCTCTTTCATTGTTTGATATGGCTGTAAAAGGCGGGCCGTTAATGATCCCGTTGGTGCTGCTTTCTATTATTGCCGTATATATCTTTGCAGAACGTTGGTATGCGATCCGTAAAGCATCGAAAATAGACCCCGGCTTTATGGATACGCTTAAAAGTTTTATTCACGATGGTAAAATAAAGGCGGCCAGGGAACTGTGTGGGAAAAACAATACACCGGTGGCGCGCTTGTTGGAAAAAGGGCTTTCGCGTATCGGGCGTTCATTGTCGGATATTCGCGAGGCGGTGGAAAATACCGGGAATGCCGAAGTGGCACGCCTCGAGCGGGGCATTCCAATGCTGGCCTCCATTGCAGGCGGCGCACCCATGATTGGATTCCTCGGCACAGTGGTAGGGATGATCCAGGCCTTTTATAATATGGCCTCGGCAGGCAATAATATTGACATCACTTTACTGTCGAGCGGCATCTATGTGGCTATGGTGACCACGGTGGCCGGCCTTATAGTGGGCGTTATGGCCTATTTCGGATACAACTATTTAACGGCCAGAATCAGTAAAGTGGTCTATAAAATGGATACATACACCATCGAATTCATGGATCTTTTGAACGAACCAGCAGAATAATAAAGTCATGGCAATAAAATCAAGACTAAAGATAGATTCGTCTTTCAACAGTTCGTCAATGGCCGATTTGGTATTCCTGTTGCTGATATTTTTCTTAGTTACTTCTACCTTAATCAGCCCGAATGCCTTGAAATTACTGTTGCCGAAGAGTACCAACCAGATTTCGACGAAATCGGGCGTATCTGTTTCGATAAAACATCATCTGGATGAGAATTTATTTACTTACCATATCAACGGGAAAGAGGCTATCCCGTGGAGTAATGTGGAACTGCAGTTGCAGGAGGAATTGAAGGACGAAGAAGATCCTGTTATTTCATTGCATGTCGATAAAAGTGTGCCTGCGGAACAGTTAGTAAACGTAATGAACATAGCCAAACGTAATCAATATAAACTTATTTTGGTCACTTTTCCCGAATAGGGATTACAAGTTGAAGTCTATGTCATCATTCATATTATATAATGCAGGGAATAGGAAAAGCCGCTTTACAGGTGTGCTGGCCACTGTACTCTTGCATTTATTGGTATTTGTGGTATGCTTCAAACTGGTTTCTATAAATAACACCGTGGTATTACCTTTGATGCAGATAGAGGTGTTGGTTGAGCCCGAGCCCGAAAAGGTTGAAGTGAAAACAGAACGCTTTGAAATTAAACCTTTGGTTACCGGTAAAAAGGTGGAAAATACGCCTCAGGAGCCAACAGAAAAGACGGAAATTGACGATCAAAGCGGGGATGTGGAAATCCCGGTAGAAAAACCTAAACCGGTGGAGATTGATAAACGTTCAATATTCCGCAGTGATGATGTGGGTACGAATGTCGGTAATGCATCGGGCGAACGTATTGACAGCAAGGCTTTGTTTGCCGGCGACCATGTGCCAAACGCCGGTGCGAGTGATGAAGTGCCGACGTTTGATTTGAGCGGTCGCAATATTATGGGCAGGATGGAACAACCGGCTAATACTTCTAACAAGGAAGGACGTGTAGTGGTTGAAATTATGGTAAACCAAAGGGGACAGGTTACGAAGGCGCAGGCACGCACCCGCGGCACCACCATACAAGATGAAATATTATGGAAAGCGGCGGAAGAAGCAGCCCGGAAAACATTATTCAATACCGATTTCAATTCTCCTCCCTTGCAAAGGGGTACAATCACGTATGTGTTCAGGTTAAAATAAGCAACTACTCATAGCGCAAGGCTTCAATAGGATCAAGTTGGGCGGCGCGCACAGCAGGAATATAGCCGGAAGCAATACTCACTAAGAAACAAAGCGCTACGCCAAGTAAAATCCATGCCCAGGGAATAATGAATGATGTCCCGATCAGCAGGGAAATAACATTTCCTATGATAATGCCAAGAACGATACCAAGCAACCCGCCTATTTGTCCAATCACAATCGACTCGAATAAAAACTGTTGTTTGATGGTGCTCGCCTTGGCGCCAATAGCTTTGCGCGTGCCGATTTCGCGGGTGCGCTCCGATACCGACACCAGCATAATATTCATGAGCCCCACCGCTGCGCCAAGTATCGTAATGAGTCCTATAATAATGGCTGCGATGGTTGCGTAGCTTATCATGTCAAGCATCATGTTGATGAGCGTGTCGCTACGTTCGATGTTGAAATCGTTTTCGTTGTTGGGCGATAGCCGGCGCACCTGCCGGAACAGGGCTTCCGCCTCACCGATGGCCAAATCGAACGATTCGGGTTGCAGCGGGTTCACTTCAATCACAAAATTCTGATTAGGATGCGAAAACACGCTGCGGGCGTTGGTTACCGGAATAGCCATGGTGCGGTCGGGGCCGCCGCCCATGCTGGAGCCCTTATATTTAAAAGTGCCGATTACGCGATAACGGCTTCCGCCAACGGATACACGTTGGCCAATCGGATCGGTTTTCTTGAAAAGCGCATTCACAATGTCCTGTCCAATAACAGCGACAAAACTGCCGTCGTCCACGTCCTGTGCGGAAATCATACGACCTTTGTCAATCTCCGCTCCGCCGGTAATCGTCATGTTTTCGTTGACGCCCGACACGCGAATGTTGGGATTGGTTTGTTCGCCATTGCATTTTACGGTAGCTATGCCTGTAATGCCGGTGCGGATGGTGACCGCTGCGGGAAACGTGTAGCGTTCGCGAAAATCCATTGCCTGTTGAAAAGAAATGTGTTCGAAATTGCGCTTGCGCACCCGCTTACCCATGACTTGGTAATTGTTTCCCCGACTTTGAATGGAAAAAGTGTTGGCGCCCATAAGGCTGAAATTTTCGGTGATCGACATTTTCAATGCATCAATAGCCGTGAGAATACCCACCAGCGCCATAATCCCGAAAGTAATAATAAGAATGGTGAGAATAGACCGTAAACGGTTAGTGCTGACGGCCGTAAGCGACACTTTAAAATTTTCCCGGACTAATGACGGTATAAGTCTCATATAGAAATATGATGAATTTCAAAAGGTAAAAGTAAGCATTTTTCATTTAAAAGAAGTAACTTTGCGCCGAAAATAAATTTTTATGAGAACAACATATCCCAAAAACAATCATAACCGTTTGAAAAATAATGAAGACAAATCATCGCGTTCCGGCCGCCTGAAAAGAGATGATGACCGTACTCCGTATCGCAGCAGTCGTCCGAAGCGCGGGGAGGAGAAGCCGTATCGCACCGCTCGTTCAAGGTATGACGGGGAGGAGAAGCCGTATCGCACCACTCGTTCAAGGTATGACGGGGAGGAGAAGCCGCATCGCACCGCTCGTTCAAGGTATGACGGGGAGGAGAAGCCGTATCGCAGCACTCGTTCAAGGTATGACGGGGAGGAGAAGCCGTATCGCACCACTCGTTCAAGGTATGACGGGGAGGAGAA
>JAITIL010000168.1 GCA_031279475.1 Prevotellaceae bacterium
ACGTGTAACGTATATGGTGCATTATATACATGGGAAACGGTCATGAGTGAGAATGGAGCGGGTACCGGCGATTGGGTTGAAACAAGCGTAGCAAAAAATTATGTAACCATAGAAAAAACGCCCTCAGACCCCACGGCTAATGTAAACAATGCCGAGGACGGCGGACGTGGGATTTGCTTGGCCGGATACCATGTGCCAACCGACCAGGACTGGGCAAATTTATTAGACAATGTAGAGTCAAATGGTTCTTATACCGCTCAAGTAGGGCCAGGCTGGTTTGGTGCAGATGCTGGAAAAATATTAAAATCAGCTTCTACGTATGTAGGTGCCGACCCGGCCGATGGCTCCTGGGCATTAACAACGAGTCAGGGTACGGACGCCTTCGGTTTTGGTATGCTGCCACCAGGTAGCCGTGACAGCGATGGATCTTCTTTTGTAGACCAGGGAAATAAAGCCTTATTCTGGAGCTCCTCAGCTACGACCGCTTCAAGTGCTTGGTTTCGACAATTCGCGAGCTACTACGCAAATTCGTACCGTAACACAAACCGCCGTTCACTCGGTCTGTCTGTGCGTTGCGTCAAAAATTAATGAACGTTAGTCTTTTCCGCTATGTCCATCAGCCGCTCGAAAAGCCCCGCTCTGGTTGCGGCGTGGGGTAGAGGGAAGGGGGCTGGAAAATAGCAGTGGGCAGTAGCAATGGGCAGTTGCTACGGGAGGAAAGAGTCTGGGAGAGAGTAAGCGACTCTCAGAGTCGCCCCAACACAACAATAAATAAACTGGATTGTAAAAAACACGTTTTCCTGCAAACCCTGTGTCTTTCCAAACTGAAAGGCAATCTTGCAGGGTTGAAACGGAATGGAGCCTGTTCAAAAAAATTTGAACAGGCTCTTTTTACAGTGCTATTTGTGGCATATATCAAAATCATATTACCTTTGTCCAAACTACGTACGGCTTTTATTACCGCAATGGTGGCGATGACACTGTCTGTGGTTCCGTTTATAAGCATCCTTGGCAACATGGTATATTTGGTTTTGTATTATATTATTTCGGGTTTTTATACACATGGAGGCGGTTGGGGAATTTTAGGTGTAATGGCAATATTAGGACTACCTGCTGTGGCATTACTTATTTATGGAGGTATTTGTTCCTTCATCGGCATTTTCAAACCGCATAAAATTTGCTATAGCCGGGTTAGGTATCTCGTCCGTCTTCATCATTTTTTTGATTATAGCAATAGTGTTAATTAGGTAGCGGTTTGTTATAATTCAATTTTTTTATGTAATTTTGTTCCATGCGGTTTCAATTGGTCATAGGGCAACAACACATCAAGGAGAAACTCCTGCAAACGGTGCAGGACGGCCGCATTAGCCATGCGCAATTGTTCTGGGGCGCGGAGGGGTCCGGGAATTTGCCGCTGGCGCTGGCCTACGCCCAATACCTGAATTGCACCCACCGCACAGCCGCCGACTCGTGTGGCGTGTGCCCGTCGTGCCATAAAATACAAAAACTCATCCACCCCGACCTGCACTTTGCCGTGCCGGTAAACTCCACCAAAAGCGTCACGGCCGACAAGCTGGTTACCGACCACTTCCTGCCGCAATGGCGCGACGCCGTGACGGGTAATCCCTATCTTACCGAAGCGCTGTGGTATGAAGCGCTTGACATAGAAAACAAACAAGGCCGCATCAGTGTGCACGAGGCCACGCGCATTATCGAAAAACTGAGCTTCAAACCCTTCGAGTCGGAATACAAAATCCTGCTCCTTTGGCTGCCCGAACGCATGGGACACGAAGCCGCCAACCGCCTGCTCAAACTCGTGGAAGAGCCGCCCGACAAAACCGTCATGCTGTTCGTAAGCGAAAGTCCCAACCATATTATCAAAACCATTCTTTCGCGCACCATGCCGGTGCACATTCCGCCCATTGACACACCGGCGCTGGAGGCCGCGCTGCAACAACGGGAAAACCTGTCCAGTGCCGACGCCGGAAAAATCGCGCGGCTGGCAGGCGGCAGCTACAGCCATGCGTTAATGCTTATGCGGAACAGTCGCGAAGAAAATGAATTTTTCGAGTGGTTTACTTTTATGATGCGAAACGCCTATGCCGCTAAATTTTTAGAACTTTTCGAATGGGCGGAGGAATTGACCAAGGCAGGCCGCGAGAAACAAAAAAATTTCCTGCTGTATGCACAACATCTCATCCGCGAAAGTTTTATGTTAAACCGCGCAACGCCAGACGTTGTATATCTCATGGGCGAAGAAGAACAGTTTGCACAAAAATTTTCTCCTTTTGTCAATGAACGCAATGTGGAAAACATTTTTCGCGAACTCAATATTGCCCAGGAACACATTGCGCAGAACGGCAACGCCAAAATGGTGTTCACCGACATGTTCCTGCAAATCGGTAAATTATTGAGGAAATAGAACACAGGCTTTCAGATAATAGACAAATTCATAGCGCATAATTGGCAAAAATATCTCTCTTAATCTGTTAAATTTAAGGTATGGTATCTTGCGCAACAATGTTTTTTTTCTAATTTTGTAGTGTCTCTCGGGACAAAGTTTTTAAAGGAAGTGCCTTTTGGTTAAAATCTCCAAAATTCAAACTGATATAGAAGGCATTTAATTCACTTTCTGGTGGGTTGCTTGTCTATCTATATCGGGTGTTTGGAGATACCTAACTAAAGTGGGCTGCAACTCACTTTCCGTTTTTAACAGCTTATTCTTTCGGGTTGCAAAAGAGTAGATCTGAACTTTAAAGAATAAAAATTCTTATGAAACGATTTCTTCTGATTCCTGCGTTGGCATGCCTGATGCCGGCAGTTTATGCCTCCGGCAAATCCGATTCGTTGCTGGTGGCGCTTGATAAGATCATCGCGAACAGGGCTGCTTATACCGGACAAAAAGAAGCGAGAATTCAAGACCTGAAACGCCAGAAACAAAGGCTACGGTCGCAGGAGGAGAGATATTATATCAACGAAGAAATAATCGACAATTATGAGCCTTTTGTCTGCGACTCTGCCGAGGTGTATATCCATGAAAACCTCGCCATAGCAAAGGCGCTGGCAAATGATGACTTTATCACGGAGAGCAAGCTCAGGCTGGGTTTCGTTTACTCGTTATCGGGTCTTTTCGTACAGGCAACCGACGTGTTAAGGTCTTTTGATTATAACAAATTATGCGAACATCAGAAGAACAGGTATTGTTGGAATTATATCAGGTATTACGAAAACCTGGTTAAATATACGGATGATTCGAAATTATCAGCCAATTACGAGAAAGATATCGAAAGACTGCGCGACCTCCTGTTAGGCCTGTTGCCGGAAGGCAGCGAGGAGTATTTGAAGGAAAAGGCTTTCAAATTGCAGTCCCAGGGCAAGTACCGTGAAGCGCTCGATATACTGACCGGCGTATTCAACCGGCAGGAGCCCAATACGCACAGCCACGCCATGGCCGCCATGAGCCTTGCGAAAACATACAGGATGCTCGGTGACAGGGCGCTGGAAAACAAATACCTGATGCTGGCCGCCATTTCCGACGTAAGGGTTGCCGTGAAAGAGAACGAAGCGCTGCTTGTGCTGGCGCTAAACCTTTTCGAGAAGGGCGACATTGACCGGTCGTACAATTATATAAGCGTGGCGCTAAGCGACGCCAATTTCTATAATTCCCGTTTCAAAAACACGGTCATAGCGCGCGTTCAACCCGTCATAGAGCGTAATTACCTCAACAAAATCGATAAACAGCGGCAGAACCTCAGGTTGTATGCCATTTTAATCAGTATTTTCATCGTAGCCCTTGTAATCACGCTTTTCATCAATTTCAGGCAGACGAAAATTGTTGTGAAAGCGCGGAAAAATCTCCGGAGAATGAACCGGGACCTTGTAGCTTTGAACCTTAAACTGAGCGAAGCCAATATCATTAAAGAAAAATACATTGGCCATTTCATGACCCGGTGTGCACACTATGTGAATAAAATGGACGCCTATCGAAAGGACGTCAACCAAAAAATAAAGAGCGGGCAAATCCAAAGCCTTTACAAACCTTCGGCGAAGGAATTGGAAAAAGAGGTCGAGGAATTGTATAAGAATTTCGACGAGGTTTTTCTCCAACTCTACCCCGATTTTGTGAATCGGTTAAACTCGCTTTTGGAACCCGACGCCAGGTACGAACCCGAAGACAACCGCCTCAACACAGAACTGCGCATATTTGCGCTGATGAGGCTCGGCATTACCAATATCGATCAGATTGCTGATTTTCTCCGCTGCTCCCTGCAAACCATCTATAACTATAAGAGCAAGGTTAAAAACAAAGCACGGAAGGATATCCTTAATTTTGGGGAAGAGATTCGCAAAATAGACTTTATATCCGATTTACCAAATTAGATGGCCTTTATTTTTTAAACCTGTGATTAATAGTATTTTTGGTTTGTAATCAATCTACTTTCCCACCTAATGATCATACGATTATTGCCTTTCAGGCAGTACTTTTGTATTACCTAATGCCTAAATCCGAAGTTTCCATGAAATGCGGTATCCTTACCATACTATTTTCCTCTATATATACTTTAGCCTGTGGCCAGCAAGCCTATTTCGTAGATGGATTCCACGGAGGCATATACGGCCATTATCCTGTTGAATGGAAAACCAAATACATGACAGACCTGCTCTCCGCACACCCCGAATGGAGGATGTGCCTTGAGATAGAGCCCGAAACATGGGACACGGTGGCCGTCAGGACGCCAGCAGATTATGAACGCTTTCGCAGCATGGCGGCCGGCAAGCGCGTGGAATTCACAAACCCCGCCTATGCCCAGCCCTACCTCTATAACATATCCGGGGAGAGTATGATACGCCAGTTCGCCTACGGCATGAAAAGCATCAGGAGGCATTTCCCCGAAGTTGAATTTGCCACCTATTCGGTAGAGGAGCCGTGCTTCACGAGTAGCCTGCCACAAATACTTGCCCAGTTCGGCTTCAAATATGCCGTGCTGAAAAACCCGAACACCTGTTGGGGCGGATACACCGCACCCTACGGCGGCGAGCTGGTCAACTGGATTGGCCCCGATGGCAGTTCGATACTCACCGTCCCCCGTTACGCCTGCGAGGAACTCGAAAAAAATTCCGTGTGGCAAACCACGGCCTGGGGCAATGAGGCCAACTATATAAAGGCCTGTGTTGGGCACGGAATAGCACACCCTGTGGGCATGACCTTCCAGGACGCCGGCTGGAGGCGCGGGCCCTGGTTAGGCGTGGGCGACAGCATCAAGCGGAACTCCATATATGTTACGTGGAGGGAATATTTTGAAAACATAAGCAACGGCAAAACCGGGGACGATTACCGGCTCTCACAGGAAGACGTCCGCGTGAGCCTCATGTGGGGCAGTCAGGTACTGCAGCGCATCGCAAGGCAGGTGCGCCGGTCTGAAAACCGGCTTGCCATGGCCGAAAAAATGGGCGTAATAGCCCACCTATCTAACGGATACCGCTACAGCCAGGACAACCTCGACGAAGCGTGGCGTACGTTAATGCTGGCGCAACACCACGACTCGTGGATAGTGCCCTACAACCGCCTTAGGAGGCAGCGGACGTGGGCCGACGAAATACACAAGTGGACAACCTCAACCAACGTGCTGTGCGATGAGCTAATAACCGGGGCGGCAAACAGCTTTTCTGTCGGCGAAGCCAGAGGAAACGGCCTGTACCTGCGCGTTTACAATACACTTGGCGTCCCGAGGCGCGAAATGGTTTCCGCCACATTGCCCGGGGGCTTTACCCATGCGGGTTTGAACGTTACCGATGCCACCGGTAAAAAATTGGAAACGCTTGTTACCACAATAGACAACAAACCCGCCCTACTGTTTGAAGCAGATGTGCCCGCCCTCGGATACGCAACCTATTTTGTGAAACCGGATCACAAGGCAGCTAAAAAAAATGAGCCTAAAACCGGGGGCAAACACGACGGGTTAGTCCTCGAAAACGGCATGTACCGCATCGTGGTAGACCCCTTGAAAGGCGGCGTCATTAAAAGCCTTGTGGCAAAAAAGGAAGGCCACAGGGAATTTGCCGACGCCGGCAGCGAATACGCCCTGGGCGAACTGCGCGGGTTTTTCTACGACGAGGGCGTGTTCCACTCCTCAACCGAAACAGCCGCCGAAGTAGTTGTTGTACAGGAAAACCGCTTCGAAAAAAGCGTTCGCATACAGGGGCATATCGCCTCACACCCCTTCACGCAAACCATTACCATCAGGGAAGGCCAGCGCAAGATTGACTTTGACCTCACGATAAACTGGAAGCACAACGTGGGTATCGGCGCATATCGCCAGGCAGACGCTTACAATAACAACCGCCGGGCGTTCTACAATGGCCGGTTTAAACTCAATGTGCTTTTTCCCGTCAATCTGGAGTCGCCTGCACTGTACAAGGACGCGCCCTTTGATGTTTGCCGCAGCGAACTGGAGCACACACATTTTAACACATGGGACAGTATCAAACATAACATAATCCTGCACTGGGTTGACCTCGCGGAAGGGAACGACAAGCATGGGCTCGCCCTCCTTTCAGACCATACTACCTCCTATTCCTACGGAGACGGATATCCGCTTGGGCTTACCGTGCAATTTTCCGGAAACGGCTTGTGGGGTCGCGACTATTCGATTAACGCGCCCACGAATATCCGGTTTGCCATTATTCCCCACCGTAAGGAATGGGATGCGTCAGGCGTCCACAACGAGAACTTGCGATGGAACGAGCCCCTGGTCTGTTCTTTCCTCCCACACGCAACACTGGAAAATGTATCGCTGATTGATGTGGCGGGAAGCGGTTACGAAATATCCGCCGCCTACCTGTGTGACGACGACATTATCGTGCGACTCTTCAATGCCGACGGGGACAATGCGCCACAAACTATAAAATTCGGGACGCCGCTATCAAAGGTTGAAGAGATTGACCTGAATGGGAATACGGTAGCCGGCATCCATACCACCAGCACAAAGGCGGGGACAGAGCTTGAACTTAAAATGCCCCGCTTCGGATTAAAAACACTCAAATTGACAAAATAGGACAAAATGACTGTACCCAACCATAACTCCTTCGGCGGAAATTCGCCTGATTTCAGCGGAAATTCGCCTGATTTCGGCGGAAATTTGCCTGACTTCAGCAGAAATTCGCCTGACTTCAGCGAAAGTTCGCCTGACTTCAGCGGAAGTTCGCCTGACTTCAGCGAAAATTCGCCTGACTTCAGCGGAAGTTCGCCTGACCTCGGCGGAAATTCGCCCGACTTTATGAGCAAAACGGCGCTCCTTTTGTCCCTTTCCTGTGTGGCTTTCGGGATTATCTCCTGCTCAACTAACATGCAGCAGGGCGCAGGCGGGCTTTCCCCCGCAGAGTATGTAAATCCCTTCATCGGCGTAAGCACCAGTACGTCGGCCGCAGGTGTGTATCACGGGCTGGGCAAGACGTTTCCCGGTGCAACCACGCCTTACGGGATGGTACAGGTAAATCCCAACACGGTTACCGGAGGCGACAACAGCCCCGGATACAGCTATGAACATAAGACCATAGAAGGTTTCGCCTTTACACAAATGAGCGGCGTGGGCTGGTTTGGCGACCTGGGCAATTTCCTGGTTATGCCAACGACCGGCGAATTGAAGAAAATCGCCGGCAAGGAAGACGGAAGCATTGCCGGATACAGGTCGCGCTACGACAAGGCCTCCGAAGTGGCTGGGGCCGGATATTATTCGGTCGACCTCACAGACTATGGGATAAACGTCCAGGGCAGCGCAACGGCACGGTGCGGCATACTAAAGTTTACCTTCCCCGGAAATGCAAGCTCGCGCATACAGGTAGACCTTGCCCGCAGGGTGGGCGGAACAGCTGTTGAACAGTATATAAAAGTGGTAGACAAATATACCGTCAAGGGATGGATGAACTGTACCCCCGACGGCGGAGGTTGGGGAAATGGAGAAGGGAAAGCGGATTATACCGTGCACTTCTTCGCCCGTTTCAGCAAACCGTTGGAAAGCTACGGTTTTTGGAGCGCCGATATTCCAGACGGTTGGCGCCGGAAGAAAGACGATGTGGTCAGTATTCCCTACCTTATGCGCGTTTCCGAAGCCCCGGTAATTACCGGGAAAGAGGAGATGAAAGGCAAACACCTTGGTTTCTACACGGAATTTCCTACCCGGAAGGGAGAGGAAATCACGCTGAAAGTGGGTATCTCTTTCGTAGATATGGAAGGCGCCGAAAAGAACTTCAACGCCGAAATAGCCGGGATGGATTTCGACGAGGTGAAAACACAGGCGCGCGAACAATGGAACGCGGCGTTAAGCCGGATAAAAATATCCGGGGGGAGCAACGAAGAGAAGACGATATTCTACACCGCTCTGTACCACACTATGATTGACCCCAGGATATACACCGACGCCGACGGCCGTTATGTGGGCGGGGACGGCGCGATTTATCCGACAGCGGGGGCTTTCACGAAACGGACGATTTTCAGCGGATGGGACGTGTTCCGCAGCCAGTTTCCATTGCAAACCATCATAAACCCTTCCCTTGTGAGCGACCAGGTCAATTCGCTCATCACGCTTGCCAAACAAAGCGGCAAAGCCTATTATGAGCGTTGGGAAATCATGAACGCCTATTCGGGATGTATGCTCGGAAACCCCGCTATCCCGGTGCTTGCCGACGCTTATGTGAAAGGAATACGCACCTTCGACATAGAAAATGCCTACGCCTATGCAAAGAACTCTTCTTCCCTTTTCGGGAACGACAGGCTGGGCTATACGCCGTCGGAATTCTGCATTTCGCATACGCTGGAATATGCTTACACAGACTGGTGCATTTCGCAGTTGGCCGCCGCGCTGGGTAAGGATGAAGACGCCGCTGAATTTCACAGGAAAGGGCAGGCCTACCGCAACATTTTCGACAAGGAAAAAGGCTGGTTCCGCCCGCGCAGCGCTGACGGGTCGTGGGCGCCATGGCCAGAAAACGCCCGCATTACCGAAGGGTATGGCTGTATTGAATCCAACCCTTACCAGCAGGGTTGGTTTGTGCCACACGACATAGAAGGAATGGTAGCGCTGATGGGCGGCAGGGACGCAGTGCTGGCCGACCTGACGGATTTTTTTGACAAAACGCCACAAGATTTGTTGTGGAACAGCTATTACAACCATGCCAACGAGCCCGTGCATTTCGTGCCATTCCTGTTCAACAGGCTGGGAGCGCCCTGGAATACACAAAAATGGAGCCGGCATATCTGCAAAAACGCATACCGCAACGAAGTGGAGGGCATTGTTGGCAACGAAGACGCCGGGCAGATGTCGGCGTGGTATGTGCTGGCGGCATCGGGACTGCACCCCTCGTGCCCGGGAAGCCCAAAGTTCGAGATTACCAGTCCGGTCTTCGACAGGATAGAATTCCAGCTGGACACCCTGTACGCCCAGGGAGAGAAATTCACCATCATAGCGCACAACAACACGCCCACAAACATCTACATACAAAAAGCTACGCTGAACGGAGAAGAATACGACAAGTGTTACCTCGATTTTTCGGCCATAGCCCGCGGGGATGTGCTGGAACTGTACATGGGCAACACGCCTAACAAAGAATGGGG
>JAITIL010000172.1 GCA_031279475.1 Prevotellaceae bacterium
CCATTTGCTTTTAGCTCCTTCACGCCGCTCACCACGTACGATATATTCCTTGCAAACGAAGGATTAAAGCCGAAATCAAGCAAACTTGTTAAAGCGATGATGGTAGTAAAGATTGTCCAAATAGCCACCGTTTCCTGTGGGAATACCCGCAGAATAAACGGCAGCAGGATAACGCCCACGCCTATTTGCAGGAACGTGGCGGCGTAGTTCCACAGCACGTCTTTTCGCCCTATGTTGATGATATTACTCATTGGTGATGCCCTCCTTATTCAACTTCTGCAACTTTGTGGGTTAGAGCTTCACTTTCCAGTAGCCGCCTTTGTCGGGACCAACACGCTCGAGCAAGCCTTTGGCTTTGAGCTTGGCGATGTTATTTTGCACCGCGGTTTCCGATATTATAAGTTGACGAGCCAGTTCCGGTATAGTAATAAATCCGTTTCCCCTCATCTTTTCCATAATTTTTTGTTGATTTTCACCCAACTTTTCACCCAACTTTTCACCCAACTTTTCACCCAACCCACCTGGAACCACAAAGCCCTTCTCCATGCCTTCACCGACCCTTTCACAGAACTCGTCGATGTTGTCAACATTTGTTTCCCGATAATTAACAACCTTCTTTTCTTCCAATTCAACAGGAATGGACAATCTTAAACGCTCGGGAGTGAATATTTCCTCCCATACAGGCATCTGCCAGCCTTCTTCCTGCCAAATTGTCCTGATATTGAACAAACCGCTGCCGGCACGTTCGCCAATGTCAAGTAAGGCGAACATTTTAAAGATATTCGGATTGCGCGGATCGCTGACGCCACCGTTAAATACCTCTTCTTTATTGGGACGAAAAATACCGGGGTTTGAAATTATAATTTTGTCCGGTCGTTTTTCAACCACAACGCCCTGCCGCCCATAGTAGTCGGCATGGATAACCGCATTGGCCAAGGCTTCGCGCAAGACTTCGTGTACAGAGGTATCATTGACCCGCGCTATTCCATCGCGCAAACGAAACGGGATTTTCACATCAGCGGTCAACCTGTTGACCACTTTGAAGAAAAAATCAAAGATATTACCGCTCCACTCGCCCAAGTTGGAAACCACACGGTCTGTCCATCGGCGGGAGTCGTAGATTTCCCTGTAATCCAAAAAATAATCGGGCAAAACACGGGTAATCACATCATCGGTGCCAAGCATGAGCAACCCGGCGAGCGTTGGCTTCAATTGCCCGGATTCCGACCTGCCCGACGCCCCGATTTTGTGCAAGAAGCTTTCGGTATCCAGCCGGTTCCAAATGTGTGTGGGCTTCAATGCCGCAAAATGATTACGATAGCCGTCAATACTTTCCCTGTCCAAATCGGCTACTGTCAGTTCCTCAACTACGCGGCTATCGGGAGAAATATCCGACTGGTCGCGCAACATGGCTTTGATTTCAGGCATAGCGCAGTGATAATCGCCCTCGGCGTTGCGGCGAAAGGTGCCTCTGCTCAAATCGTTGTTGATATATACGGGCTTGTCGCGCCGGTCGGCACGGGGAACTTCCATCACGATTATATCTTTTCCCCCTACTTGCTGTATGTAAATATTCCGTTCAAAAAGGATATTAACACTGAGTTTACTTCGGTTGTTCAGTGTATCCCATATATTCTTCATTTTCCGGGGAGCGTCTACAACACCATTAATTTTCAGGGCTTTTTTTTCTTCCGATACGCCCAGCAAAATCACCCCTCCGTCTGTATTGGCAAATGCGGAATAGGTCTCCCACAAGCTGCCGGGAATATCCCTTTCAGCTTTTTTTGCTTCCAGCTTATAATGCTCGCCCGACTTTATTAAAGCGCCAATATCTAACATATCATTTTATCCAAAAGAAATCATTACCCATTTTGCAAAAACACTACCTTGTCACTCCCAATGAAGTAACAACAAAATAATAATTATACATATAAAACTGGCGAATTACTTCGCCTTCTGAAACTACACAAAGATAGCTGAAAAAACCCAACTTTCAAAAAAAAATTATTACTTTTGCATAACAAAACCAATGTAAACATGCGCGCTACAAACACATGGTTAGAAGAATATAACATGATAAAAGCCGTTCTTGCCGGCGACAAGCAGCAATACCTGGAACTGGTGCGGCGGTATCAAAAACCTGTCTTCAGTTTACATTGCCGCATCATCAATTCCAAAGCGCAGGCCGAAGAGCTCACGAGCCATACGTTTGTAAAAGCATACCGCAATCTTCGTAAATTCAACTTCACCTGTAAATTCGAAACTTGGGTATATGTCATGGGACTTTACCTCGCGCTTGATTTCATGAAAGCCAAGGGGAATGTGGACGAGCCCGCCGACAGCATGTACTTTGTCCCCGAGGAAAACCGGGCACAATTCCAACAAAAGGCCGGCCATCGCCTGTTGCTGCGTAAGGCCATCGCCCAACTCGGCAGAAAACAGCAAGCCATCCTTTACCTGAAATATTTTGAAGACTTGACCTATGAGGAAATCAGCGAAAAGCTCGGATGTCTGGAGAACAAAGTCAAAGCGGTGGTGTACAAAACCCGAAAACATTTAAAAAACAAACTTTCCGCATGGGGCTATTTTTCATAATGAACAAAAACCAGCGCCGGTTTCTGCGTATGATTGAAGAGGACTTCAAAAAAGGGTTGCTCGAAAAGGACAAAAAGACGTTCCGGAAACTGTTGGACGCCGACCCGGAAAACCGCAAGTGCCTTGCCCAGTTCAAGCACCTCGACAAGGAGCTGCGCAGCGAAGGCAAAAAAAATATTCCACCGGTGGACGTATGTGAAGAAATTGCCGAGCGCTGCAGGATACTTTATTCTAAGCGGAATTAGTTCCCGCCCCGTCACTCCTTCACCGTGAGCTTGTACCCTACGCTTTTCAAGGTAATAATTTGCACCGAAGGATCGTTTTTCAGGTATTTCCGTAAAGCGGCAATATACGTGTCGAGGCTTCGTGAATAAATAAACCCGCCGCTGTCCCAATGCTTTTCGAGCAGGAAACTTCGCTCCACCACCTTACCGCGTTCCAGGCACAAATCTTCCAATATGCCGTTTTCCTTCCGGTTCAGGTGCACCTGCACGCCAAAGCCGTGCAATTCGTTTTTCCCCACATTGAAATAATACTTCCCGAGTTGAAAGCCCTCGTTAGCATGCGTGGCCTTATCTGCCGGCGGTAAAACCCCGGGCGTGCATTTTTTACGGCGCATCAGCCGCAGTTGCAGGCCAAAACAACACAGGATAACAAGCAACAATCCCGCCGAGCAGGCCAATGACCCTGTCATACGGTTAAAAATGCTGCTTTTCGTAAATTGCAAATTCGCCCGCAATCCTTCCGTTTCCGACACATTGGTAATAATCACATGTGTGAAAATATTCCCCTTCCCGCCATCCGGAACGGCCGACGTTTCCAACAGCTCGCCGGTAGCCGGATTAAACCGCTCAATGACAAAGGAAATTGGAATACCTTTGTCATGCAGGGCGCCGGCAAAAAGGTCGGCGAGGCAATGGATATTCAGCGGCAACACCTGTTCCCGCAATTCATAAAATGCCCTGTTGATAAGCGTTTCCAACGACCGGCCATACACATTGTCATAAAACACCGTATCGGGATCAGGGCAACGCCTGATAATCCTTATCTCTTCCATGCCGCAACTTTGAATGGTAAAATCGCCCGAATGGACAAGGCCGCCCGCAGGCAGGCGGTACGACTGCTCTTTCCAGCACGCTTCGTCAAAAGCGTCATTCACCTCAACAATAAACTGGTTGTAGGCCAACTGATAGGTGTTATACAGCCACAACGACTGCAATACCAACAACGCACACACGCTAACCAGCAAAAGCACAGCGAGCGAAAAGATATGGGTTGGACGGTTTTTTTTTCGCGAAAACATGCACAAAGATAACAATCAAAATCACTACAAAAAATCGTTTTTGACATAAACCGGCTGTTTTTTGACATTTTTTAAGGATTATCCATTCTTTTTGAAGCAGACACTACAATTTTTTGATGTGGCAAATTTGCATAACCGGCTCAATGTGCCCTATCTTTGCAGCACGAAAATAACAAACTAAATAAATTATTATTATGAAAAAAGTATTTTTATCCGCCGCCTTATGCATCGTTACCGGCATGGCGGCACAAGCGCAACAAGCCGACACCACCGTGAAGTTCACCACCATTGTCCACAATTTCGGCGATATTGTACAGAACGCAGGCCCGCAAACCTATGCCTTTGAGTTCACCAACGTGGGCGCCGAGCCGGTAACCATTCAAAATGTGTCGGCCTCCTGCGGATGCACCACCCCGGGCTGGACAAGGGAGCCGGTAGCCCCCGGACAAAAAGGCGAGGTAAAAGCCACCTACAACCCCTCGTCGCTACTACCTTTTGATAAAACGCTCACGGTGTACACCAGCGGCACGCCGGCGCAAATTGTGCTGCACATTAAAGGCCGGGTAGTGGCGCCGCCACAGGCAGAACCGCAACCCGTCCCGCAACCGGCTCCACAACCCGAATAATTGCACCAGTTATTTCTGCAGGATTACCCAAGAGGCAGGTTTTAAAAGCTTGCCTCTTTTTTTAATAAAAACAGTATACTTTTACGATTATATTTATAATTCGTGGGATTGCACAGGATAAAAAAGGGGGGCGCGGGCTTTTTTTAAGAATGACTTATTCGACAAGGAGGTCTTCAGAAACCAGATGTTTAATAAATCAAGCCCACACCGATTTTCCA
This sequence comes from Prevotellaceae bacterium, assembly GCA_031279475.1. Classification (GTDB taxonomy): domain Bacteria; phylum Bacteroidota; class Bacteroidia; order Bacteroidales; family UBA932; genus JAIRLC01. Next base: position 4,743 of record JAITIL010000172.1, read on the forward strand.
AAAATAATTTTTTCTGAGAAACACATAACCGCTAACTTTCCGTTTTTTAACACTTTATTAAAAGTTCTGAAGTTCCCTTATCAAAAGTACCAAAAAGCAAGCGCAAACAAGTTCAAAAAGAACAAACATCTTTATCAAGTGCAAATATAAGCACAATTTTTAGAAAACCCGACATCGTTATTCATAAAAATTGTTACAAAAATGAAAAATAATCTTAAAACAACGCTTCTCCCCGTTGCGGCACAATACCAAGATGTTTGTATGCCAATGCCGTGGCCTCGCGTCCACGGGGGGTGCGCTGCAAAAAGCCTTCCTTAATGAGAAACGGCTCATACACTTCTTCGATGGTTCCGGGGTCTTCGCTCACGGCGGTGGCAATGGTGGTGAGCCCTACCGGGCCGCCCCTGAATTTATGGATGATGGTGGAAAGTATTTTATTGTCCATCTGGTCGAGCCCGTGCTTGTCGATATTTAAGGCTTCCAGCGCATAGCGCGTAATGTCGAGGTCAATCACCCCCGAGCCTTTCACCTGTGCAAAATCGCGCACCCGCCGTAACAGTGCATTGGCGATACGCGGCGTGCCGCGGCTGCGCAGGGCAATTTCACGCGCCGCGTTTTCCTCTATGTCAACCTCTAAAATAGCGGCGCTGCGTTTCAAGATACGGAAAAGAACGCCGGCGTCGTAATATTCAAGGTGGCACTGGATGCCGAACCGCGCCCGCAGCGGCGAGGTGAGCAACCCGCTGCGCGTAGTAGCGCCCACCAGCGTAAAAGGATTTAACGAAATCTGTACGGAGCGGGCGCTGGGCCCTTTATCGAGCAGAATATCGATGCTGTAATCTTCCATCGCCGAGTAGAGATATTCCTCTACAATGGGCGACAAGCGGTGGATTTCGTCGATAAACAGCACGTCGCCTTTTTCGAGGTTGGTCAATAACCCCGCCAGGTCGCCGGGTTTGTCGAGCACCGGCCCGGAAGTGATTTTCATGCCCACGCCCAGTTCGTTGGCAATAATGTGCGCCAGCGTGGTTTTTCCCAAGCCGGGCGGGCCGTGCAGCAATACGTGGTCGAGCGACTCGCCGCGCAACAACGCCGCTTTTACGAACACTTTCAGGTTATCGATGATTTTTTCCTGTCCCGAGAAATCCTCAAATTCACGGGGGCGGATTTGTTGTTCAAAATCGCCGTCGCTTTGTTCGCGCTCAATATGTGGGTCAAATTCAGACAAAATCGTATAGTTTTACAAATGTAACATGTTTAAAATCGACTTCTCCGCTTTTTTTCTTACATCCTCTGGAATGGTTATTTCATACCGTTCATGCAACAAAGATAAGTATATCTTTTCTAAATTAGTAAGTTTCATAAATTCACAATCGTTGCAAGCGCCGCAACTGTCTTCTACCCCATCATTATTGGGGGCGCTGCCTGGCGCCGCCGGAATAAATTCCCTGTTTGGGCTCTTTTTCCGCATTTGATGAATTATCCCCGATTCGGTAGCCACAATAAACTTCTTACATTCATCCTGCGCGGAAAAAGCCAGTAAAGCAGCCGTGGAACCTATATAATCGGCAAGCAATAACACCTGTTTTTTACATTCGGGATGAGCCAACATTTTTGCCTCAGGATATTTCTTTTTCAGCGCAATAATTTGTTCCACCGAAAAAGCTTCATGTACATGACAGGCGCCGTTCCACACAAGCATATTTTCCCGCCCGGTTACGCTTTTAATATAATTGCCCAGGTTCTTATCGGGACCAAAAATGATTTTTTCATCTTTGGGCAAACCCTGCACAATTTTCAACGCATTGCTCGACGTACAGCAAATATCGGTCAACGCCTTGACTTCCGCACTTGTATTTACATAAGAAATCACCGTATGCCCCGGATGCTCATCAATAAATTTTTTAAACGCGCCGGCTTCGCACGATGCGGCCAACGAACAGCCCGCATTACGGTCGGGTATCAACACTTTTTTTTCCGGAGAAAGGATTTTTGCCGTTTCCGCCATGAAATGAACGCCCGCAAAAACAATTATTTTGGCGTCGGTTTGCGCCGCCGCTTGCGAAAGCTGTAAGCTGTCTCCCAAAAAATCCGCGACGTCCTGCACTTCCGGACGCTGGTAATAATGCGCAAGCAAAACAGCCTGTTTTTCCTGTTTTAGTTTTTTAATTTTTTCAACCCATTCGGTTTTCAACATGCGGAACAGTTTTAATAATTAAAAAAATAAATTTTAAATAAAAAATGATGATAATATTGGCCGGTTAACAAAGTTTATAAATATTTTTATGAATAACGAACAGTATAATGTTTATTAGTATTTAATAGGTTTTTTGTTGATAAAATATGGGTTATTAACATTTGTTTATTTGTGGATATTTCGGGTATAAATGAACTAAAAATTAGGACTTGTTTTTTTTATTTTTTGAAAATAATTTTTAGGAGATGTGATTTTTGAATATGCAAAAATATTTTTTAAAAAATATGAACATTTTTAAACATAAATATAAACAAGTTATTTTATATTATAGAAAAAGCGTAACAGGAACTGGTAAGTGCGCGCCGGAATAAATTTCTTGGCTCTTGCGAAGTTTGTTTGTATGAAATTGCCGGTTTTATAACGGAACTTGGGGTGTTTCGAGCGGATAATGCGGTGCATCAGTTTTGCAATTTTTAACGGATTACCCCCGTCCGTTTCTTCTTTTTCTATTACCGCCATGGTTTTAGAAAACTGTGCGCCGTAAATTTCACTGTCCTTTGTTTTTTCGGAGATGACGCGGTTTGAGGTGAAGCCGGTGTTGAAATCGCCGGGTTCCACCAGTATCACTTTAGTGCGGAAAGGGTGCACTTCAAGGCTGAGCGTTTCGCTGTAGCCTTCAATGGCGAATTTGGAAGCGGAGTAAAATCCCTGGAACGGAATACCCATCACGCCGCACAGCGAACTGAGGTTGATTATTTTTCCGCCGCCGGCTTGTCGCAAATACGGAAGGGCGGCGCTGCACACGTTTACCATGCCCATGAAGTTTGTATCCATTTGCAACCTTATTTCTTCCGGCGCAGCCAGTTCAAGTGCGCCGCCTATGCCCATGCCGGCGTTGTTGATTACCACGTCGAGGCGCCCCTGTTCGGCAATGAGGAGGTCAATGGCTTTTTTCACCGAAGCGGCGTCTGTAACGTCCATTTTGAGCATGCGGATGTTGGCGGTTTGCCCTTTGTCGCCGGCAGACTCCTTGCGCGAAGTACCGTAAACCGTAAAGCCTTTTGCGGCGAGGTACCCGGCACAGGCTTTCCCAATGCCCGACGAAGCGCCCGTAATAAGGACTACTGTGTTCATGTCAATGAATTAATCTTGCAATTTTGCGCACAAAAATTCACGGTTCAGGCGGGCGATGTGCGTGATGGAGATGTCTTTCGGGCATTCCATTTCGCAGGCTTGGGTGTTGGTGCATCCGCCGAAACCCAGTTCGTCCATTTTCGCCACCATGGATTTGGCGCGGCGTGCGGCTTCTATCTTTCCTTGCGGAAGCAGCGCCAGCGAACTCACGCGCGCCGCCACAAACAGCATGGCCGAGCCGTTTTTGCAGGTGGCCACACAAGCGCCACATCCCACGCAGGCGGCGGCGTCCATGCTTTCGTCGGCTTTTTGTTTCGCGATGGGGATGGTGTTGCCGTCGGGCACGCCGCCGGTGTTCACCGAGATAAAACCGCCGGCTTGCAGTATTTTGTCGAATGCGCTGCGGTTAACCACCAAATCTTTCACTACGGGAAATCCCCTGCTGCGCCAGGGCTCTATGGTGATGGTGTCGCCGTCTTTGAACTTCCGCATGTGCAGCTGGCAGGTGGTCACATCGTCGTCGGGGCCGTGTGCACGGCCGTTGATGTAGAGCGAGCACATGCCGCAAATCCCTTCGCGGCAGTCGTGGTCGAACGCCACCGGGCTACCGCCCTTGCAGCCTTTTTCTACAGCCACCGGCTCGCGACCTTCGCGAATCAGGTTATCGTTGAGGATATCCATCATTTCGAGAAAGGATGTGTCGGCCGAGATATTGTCCACCTTGTAGGTTTCAAATTTTCCTTTTGCTTTTGCGTGGGCTTGCCGCCATATTTTTAGTGTGAAATTCATAATTATGATGCTTTAATTTTTTTGGTGTTGTTCCAATAAGTTTTCTACTTGTTTTTTCAATAAAGGGGGGTGTTTACTTATAATTCCCCAAATAATGGTATCGTCCGCTTTATCGTAACCATGACTGATAAAATTGCGCAGGTCTATTATTTTGCGGGCATTTTCAATAGCAATGGCATTATTTATCTGAAGCAAATTTTTGGCGGCTTCCCCGATAATTTCCAACTCTCTTTCTACAGCACGCCTCAACAATTTGTTGGACAGATAGGCATTAAAATCTCTCTGTGAACCTAAGAACTCAAAGATAGAGTCAATGGGACACTGGATATCAAATAAATATTTTTTTACTTCATGCGGCATAAATCAATTGCTTGCTTGCTTCGACGCTTTCAATAAAATAAGGATTTGACAGCGATTTGTCGGTTAATAAATCTATTTTCCGGCCGAATAAACGTTGAAGATGGTAGTATAGCTCAAAATAGTTATCGGTATATTGTTCAATGGACAGCTTATCGAAAGAAATTAAAAAATCAATATCGCTCCGGTCGTTGAATTGATTTGTACAAACCGAGCCGAAGACATACATGACTTTGACGCCATACGTCCGGCAGAGCGTTTTTAATTCATTTATTTTTTCGATAATAATGGTATTCATATAATGGACATTAATCTTTATAATTTCGGGTGGCGGGTTTCACAAACTCGTAGTTGAGCGTTTCCTTGTGCAGCTCCGGCGCAGCGTCGGGGCCTTTATATTCCCATGCGGCCACGTACATGCAATTTTGGTCGTCGCGCCTGGTTTCGCCGTCGTCGGTTTGCATTTCTTCGCGGAAGTGTCCGCCGCACGACTCTTTGCGGTTCAGCGCATCGATGGCCATCAGCTCGCCCAGTTCGAGGAAGTCGGCCACGCGCAGCGCCTTTTCCAGCTCCTGGTTAAACGCCTCCGGGTCGCCCGGCACAAACACATCTTCCCAGAACTTTGTGCGCAACGCGCGAATTTCCTCAATGGCTTTTTTCAGCCCGGCCTCGTTGCGCGCCATTCCCACATAATCCCACATGATTTTCCCGAGTTGTTTGTGGTAAAAATCGACGGTTTGCGTGCCTTTCACGGCAAGCAGTTTGTTCCGTTTCTCGCGGCAGGCCTTTTCGGCTTCTTCAAATGCCGGGTGGTTGACGTCGGCTTTCTTCTCCTGGATTTTCCCCGCCAGGTATTCGCCAATGGTGTAGGGCAGGATGAAGTAGCCGTCGGCCAGCCCCTGCATCAGCGCCGAGGCGCCGAGCCGGTTTCCGCCGTGGTCGCTGAAGTTGGCTTCGCCAATGGCAAACAGTCCCGGGACGGTAGTCATCAGGTTATAGTCTACCCACAGGCCGCCCATCGTGTAGTGGATGGCCGGGTAAATCATCATGGGCTCTTCGTAGGGGTTTACGTCCGTAATTTTCTCATACATTTGAAAGAGGTTGCCGTAGCGTTCTGTGATAACGGCTTTGCCCAGGCGTTGGATGGCGGTGGAAAAGTCGAGGAATACCGCCAGTCCGGTTTCGTTTACGCCAAATCCTGCGTCGCAGCGTTCTTTGGCGGCGCGCGAAGCCACGTCGCGGGGCACCAGGTTCCCAAACGCGGGATAGCGGCGTTCGAGGTAGTAGTCGCGGTCGTCTTCGGCGATTTGCGAGGCTTTAATTTGCTTCTTGCGCAGCTTTTCCACGTCTTCCTTTTTCTTCGGCACCCAAATCCGGCCGTCGTTGCGGAGCGATTCCGACATCAGCGTGAGCTTCGATTGCTGGTCGCCATGCACGGGGATACACGTGGGGTGGATTTGCGTAAAGCAGGGGTTTCCGAAGAGCGCGCCTTTTTTATAGCACTGCCACGCCGCCGAGCCGTTGCTGTTCATGGCGTTGGTCGACAGGAAAAACACGTTCCCGTAGCCGCCGCCGGCAATGATGACGGCATGCGCGCTGTGGCGTTCAATTTCGCCGGTAACCAGGTTGCGCGCGATGATGCCTTTGGCTTCGCCGTTAATCAGCACCACGTCGAGCATTTCGTGACGCGGGTAGGCGGTTACCTGTCCCTTTGAGATGGCGCGGTTGAGGCTCGCGTAGGCGCCGAGCAGCAGTTGCTGGCCGGTTTGTCCGCGGGCGTAGAAGGTGCGGCTCACCTGCGCCCCGCCGAACGAGCGGTTGTCGAGCAGTCCGCCGTAGTCGCGGGCGAAGGGCACGCCTTGCGCCACGCACTGGTCGATAATCGGGCGGCTCACTTCGGCCAGCCGGTACACGTTGGCTTCGCGGCTGCGGTAGTCGCCCCCTTTGATGGTATCGTAGAACAGGCGGTACACCGAATCGTTGTCGTTTTGGTAGTTCTTGGCCGCGTTGATGCCGCCCTGTGCGGCAATGGAGTGTGCGCGGCGGGGAGAGTCGCTGATGCAAAATACCTTCACGTTGTAGCCTAATTCGCCGAGCGAGGCCGCCGCGGAAGCGCCTCCGAGGCCGGTTCCGACGATAATCAGGTCGAGTTTGCGTTTATTTGCCGGACTCACCACGCGGATGGCGGCTTTGTGGCGTGTCCATTTTTCTGACAAAGGGCCTTCGGGAATTTTAGCAATCGGTTTTTCAGACATATTTTTATAGTTTTACGCAAAAATTGGGAATAAACTGCAAAAGTAATACTTTTTAGGGAAGAAAAAAAATGGAATTTAACGCTATGCAAGGCAAACGCAAAAAAAAGCGGATGCTTAAAATTTTAAACACCCGCTTCCCCGTTCCAGTCTTGCAAGATTGCCTTTCCGTGGGGAAGGCACAGGATTTGCAGAAGGAACGATTTTCACAATCCAGTTTATTTATTGTTGGGGGCGACGCTCGTTGGGGGGCGACTCTGAGAGTCGCCCTTACCTCTTCCGGCGCTCTCGTTGGGGCGACGCTGAGAGTCGGGGTGACAGTACTGCCCACTGCCCACTGCTACTGCCACTTTCCGTGTCCCGGATATAAAACGGCCGGCAACAGACAAAGAACGTTAGGTGACAAACGGACTACTCATCCCTGAGACAACGAATACTGACGCCGAGCGAGCGCGTGTAGCTACCGTTCCGGAACACATTGGCGTTGCCGCTGAGGTAGTGCCGGTACCAGGCACTGCTGGTGCTATACGCCGATGAACTCCATAAATACGAGTGGGCGCCGCGATCGGCGCCGGCACTACCATCACCATTCCGGTCGTCCGTAGGGATAATGCGGAAATGATAAATGTCCGTACCCGCTCCGCTATCCCAGGATGGATTTGTGTCAGACGAATTACCGCTACACGTGGCCTTGCCCCGCGTACCGGCGTTCGAGCCATACCAACCGGCGCCTGAAGCATTCTGATGGGCAGTGCTGTTACTGCTACTCTCCATAGCATCCAAAAGAACACCCCACTCAAAATCCGTAGGCACATGCCAATTCTGCGGACAAATACCACGACCTCCTGTAGCTGTACCGCTACCCGCCGCCCGGCCAAAATTCTGCTTGCAAGCAGTCGTATTAGCCGCACCGGTACAATAACCAGATCCGGACGTCTCTGTCCATGTACCCACGCCGTCCAACATCATCGCCGTCTCCCAGGCATACTGCGCGCCCCAATAATCACAAACCGACACGGGAACAGTACCACTACTGTTGGACGGACACCAAAAACCACCACGTAAGGCAGGAACGGAACCGGTACTCGTACTGGGTGTAGCCCGGGTAGCAAAATAGGTCAAACCCTTCCGGTAATTCAAGTTCTGCCCCATAATCCAACGACCGCCTATCTTCACCACCGTATAATTATTACCGTCCCGCTCGTCAGTTAAAGTCACAAATGTAGAAGCGCTGTAACCAGGGTCGAAATTCGCAAACGTACCCACCACAGGCGGCTGCGTAAAAGTACAACTACCCTGCGGCTGGTTGACGCCTGTCATCTCAACGACTAACGTATAAGTACCCGAGGCGGCCACCCAATCCGTATCACACGTCGCATCCTTCGCATAACGGTTAATATAATACGTGCCGGCGGCATAATCATAATCGTTTATCGTGTAAGTAGCTGCATCGCCAATCAACGTCGCAGTGCCTGTGCCGGTACACTGCCATTGGTACGTCACACTACCACTGCCACCTGTAGCCGGCGTTATACTTTCCACCGTTATGCCCGGGGTGGCCCATGCCGGAGTAGCCGTCGAAGCCGTAGCGATTTCTCCGGCTGTAAAAGCAGGATAGGCTACAATCGTATGCGCCCCGCTCATTGATACCGCACAATGCGTTCCAGCGCCTACTGCCGCCGCCGTATAGTGACCCTCAGCATACGTGCCACTGAATGTAGCAGCGCCTCCCGTACCGGGTAACTCCTCGCCAACAGCCTGAGCTCCTTTGTATAATTGATACTGCACCCCACTTTCCGTCCCGGACAAAGCAAACATAACGCCCGCACCCGCACAGAAACTCGCCGCCGAGGCCAACAAAGTAAACGTCGCCGGCGTAATACAATTGGCCACCGTCACACTATTCGTCACGGTCAGGTCGCAATACACCACACGGCGCGCCGTCAATGTTACGCCATATACGGCGTGCTCAGCGGGTGCGGTAGTATTAAATGTTCCCCCGGTATGGGTAGCCGGATTAAAATCCGGCGCCGACCAACTGTAGGTTATTTCCGAAGCCGCAGGAACTGTAGGCATAGCGTTCACCGTAAACGTTGCCGGCTGGCCTTTTAAAATGGTGGGCGGCGCCGAAGCAAAATTAATATTCCCGGTCATCGGTATACACTTGATTATCCCCGGCGCACCGGTATTATCGCTAAACGACTGCAATGTGTACCCGTCCGGCACCAAAAATGTTTTGCCGGACTGTAGGGTATCCGTAGTACCATTGCTATGTTTTAGCACAATATCATACTCCGGCGTTCCGGTAAACTTAATTTTATTTACCGCCGCATATTCCGCCACCGGCGGGTAATTCGGCGCATATGCGCACGCGCCGACAATGTCGGCAGTGGCAGCAAGCAGTTGAACGGTAGCCGAGAAACTGCCATTGCTCCTGGCATTACCAACCACCCACACGCC
>JAITIL010000013.1 GCA_031279475.1 Prevotellaceae bacterium
AGTGAGAACAATATTTTCGGTTGGTTCTAATTGTTGGTCGCTTTTAGAATAAGTCACGCCTCTTGTTATGGTCGCAATTCTGCTAAATTCAACATTATCCCACTTACGCTCAATCCTCACTTTTTTCTTTTTTGCCAAAAGTTCTTCCCGCGATTTTACGCCTTCAAAATCGGAGTCGTAAATGCCTGCAAGTTCTTTTTCCAAAAATGCCCGAAGTCCTTCTTTATGCAAATTGAAAAGCCGAACCTGAAAATCGACGGGATTGTCGTCGTCTCTCCAGTGAAATTCCAGTTCGTCGGTTTGTTTTTTCTGTTCGTCGTATAACTTCGCAAGAAAAAGATTGAAAATTTTGTTGAACGCATTGGGTTTGTCCGATACGGAATGCTTCCTCAGGATAATCGCAAATTTATTGAACAGCGATTGGCCTTCCACTTCCGTTAATTCCCGCAAATTATCTTTTGTGAATTTTTTTATTTCAAAATTATACGGTTTCGCCCATTCGTCAAAAACGCCGCTGCCTTTGGTGAGTTTGTTCCATCTATAGCCATCCGCCTGTTGATATTTTTTCGTGAGAACGCCTACCGCACCCTCTTTGGGGTTAAAACCCAATGCAATCAATAAAGCTTTATCATTCATGGCACAAGAGTGAGTTTTCAAAAGCAAAGGTAGATAAAATTCCCGAAACACATGCAAACCGCAAAAAATTATTTCAGTTTCTTAAGGAATCAATTTTTCGTAAATAAACCGCAAAGCCGCCTGCTGGCTGTGTTTGCGTTTAGCGCCCCGGTAGCCGTGCCGGCTTTCGGGGTAAATCATCAGGTCGAACGCCCTGTTCAAATCCTCGAGCAGCGAAACCAGCTGAAAGGTGTTTTGGGCATGCACATTTTCGTCGCGCAGGCCGTGGGTAAGCAAAAGCCGCCCCTCCAATTTCCCGGCGTGGGTGAGCACAGACGCCGCTTTGTAGCCTTCGGGGTTTTCGGCCGGGGTATCCATGAAGCGTTCGGTGTACACCGCATCATAAAGTAACCAGTCGGTTACACTGCCGCCGGCGACGCCATGGGTAAACACGCCTGCCCCATAAGTCATTGCATAACAGGTGAGATAGCCGCCATAACTAAAGCCGGTGATCATGATTTTTTCCGGGTCGGCCTGGCCGTGCTCCACCAACCACTTCACTGCTTGCCTGTAATCTTTGATTTCCCAATATCCCAAATTACGGTGCATGTAATTTTGTCCGGTTTTCCCGTTATGCCCGCTGCCGCGGTGGTCAATAACCGCTTGAATTACGCCATCGCGCGCCAACCGGAGGGTTTCGTCATTCGTGTTGCGCCAACCCTCCCGCACGCTCATGGCATTGGGGCCGCCATAAATCGACAGGATAACCGGATATTTCTTCCCTCCTTCCCTGTTCAACGGCCAGGTCACGCGCACCGGAAGGTCGAACAACCCATCGTCACTGCGTAACACCACAAAGCTGGTTTCAGGATGTTGGCAATTCTTAAAATCTTCATCTTTAGTGTCTTGAAGCTCTTTAATTAATCTTCCATTTGTGGTGTATAAGGCCACTTTCGGCGGTGTTTTCACATCGGAATACGTGGTTACAAAATGCCTTCCGTCGGGCGACAAGGAAATATGGTGGGTATAATTCCCAAACGACAGCCGCTGCAGGTTTTTCCCATTCAAGCCCACTTTATAAAAATCCACACAGCCCACGTGGTCTTTATAGCAGGTAAAATACACCGTTTTCTCCTGTTCGTCCACCCGCAGCACTTCGAGAACGGTGTAACTTCCTGCAGTAATTTGATTTAGCAACTTCCCATCGATGTTGTACAAATACAAATGGTTCCAGCCGCTTTTGTCGCTTTGCAACACAAATCCTTTCCCCGATTTCAGGAAGCGGATGCGCGGCTCGTCGTCAATAGCAATCCAGGTGGGCTGGATTTCCGCATAAATTTCGCGCAAAGCGCCGGCCGCAGGGTCCATTTCCAACAGTTGAAGGTGATTTTGCCCGTGGTTGAGCTTTTGCAACCACAACGCTTTACTGTCGGGACGCCAATAGGGAAGTCCAAAGTAGTCATTATCGCCGTTTTCCGGCTTGGCCCACACCACCGCGCCCCCACCGGCTTGCACTATGCCGGTTTGCACTTGCGGCGTCGGTTCGCCGGCTTTGGGGTAGCGTATTGTTTCCACATAGCCGTCCTGGCCGGGACTGTCGGTGATGGTAAATAGCGGCACGCGGCTATCGTCCGTCCTGAAAAATGCCAAATATTCACTGTTGGGCGACCACCAGAACGCGCGATACCGGCTTCCGCGCCCCAGGATTTCTTCCATATACACCCAGGAAGCATAGCCATTGAGGATTACGTCGCTACCATCGGTCGTCAGGCGTGTTTCTTTTTTGTCGGCCAGCCGGATGGTGTAAAGGTCGTTGTTGCGGGTAAATGCCACATATTGACTGTCGGGCGATAATGTGGGATTTTTTTCCTCTTCCGGCGTGTGGGTTAGCCGTTCCCTTTGCTTATTGTAATGGTTTAAGTAAATATCGCCATCAACCATATCCACAGTTATTTTTCCATCATCACTTAAACTTTCTTCAAGCGTTCCTAATGTTCCGGTTTTATTATCTATTGTAAACCATTTATTTTCAGCATTAGTAAAAACAACTTTATCGGTTAGCCAATGAGATACCCGCCATGCCGGCCCGGCTATACACGGGCCAATATCTTGATTTTCCACTGTAGATAACCGACTTTTCTGCGCTAATAAACAGATGTTTACAAGTAAAAGAAAAGCTGAAAGTAAAATTTTATGCAAGCGACTCATACGCGAATTGTGTATTTGTTAAAAAAGTAGCCTCAAAGGTACGAAAAAACAAATATTTTTTTCGTACCTTTGCAACAAAATAATCTTCGGGGCAGGGTGTAATTCCCGACCGGTGGTGACAGTCCACGACGCGCACATTGTGCGATTGAATCTGTGAAATTCAGATACCGACGGTACAGTCCGGATGGAAGAAGAATGGCGCAGCACACAGCTGGTAGTCAACGGTTATGCGAAGCCCGGCGGGCAGGCGCAAAACCGTTGTAGACGATTTCCATATACTAAGCTCCGGACATTGGCAGGCGTTTTTTTAATTCATAAAGGATATGAAAAAAATAACTACCAGCGTTTTTTATACGCTTTTCTTTGGGACAGTCGCCGCATGGGGACAGTTGCCGGCTATGACGCCGGATACCCTGGATATTGAATGGTTGGATGAAATTATTGTTTCTTCCTCGCAATTAGAGGAAAAGGCGCCGGTTACATTGCAAACCATCGGGAAAGATGACATTAAGTATTACCTGGGCGGGAGAACTTACCCTGAGATGATGCGGAACATCGGCGGGGTTTATGCGACCTCGGAATCGGGAAGCTATGGCGACGCCAAAATCAATATTCGGGGATTTAAACAGGAGAATTTTACGGTGTTGCTCAACGGCATACCTTTATCGGGATTTCGGAGCGGTTCCCTGTTTTGGAACAACTGGCTGGGACTTTCCGACGCCACTTTCCGCGTGCAACTGCAAAAAGGGATTGGCGGCTCCATGTTAGCCGCCAACTCCATGGGGGGAACGATCAATATTGTAACCCAACCGGCGGCGCAAACCGGCGGTGGGGAAGCGACTTTCGGCCTTACCGACTACGGGTGTTATAACTTGCGCCTTTCGATTTCGACTGGCAAGATGAAACACGGGTGGGCGTTAAGTTTTGTCGGTTCACGCACCTGGGGGGATGGCTATGTCGATGCTACGCCAGTGCAGGCATGGGGCTATTTTTTCAATTTGCAAAAGACCCTTCATCCGCGCCATTCGCTGTCGTTTACCCTGTTTGGGTCGCCTGAGCGGCACGGGCAGCGGTCGCAAAAACTGTCAGACGAAGAAGTGCGTACGCGCGGGAAAAAATACAATAAAAACTGGGGTGAATATAACGGGAAAATATATAATGTGAGCGAGAATTTTTATCATAAACCGTATTTCTCAGCCACGCATTTCTTCACCGTTTCCGATAAATTATTTTTATCGAATACCGTTTATTTTTCCATCGGTTCCGGCGGTGGGAAATGGAACGAAAGCGCCGGGAAAAAAATCACAACATACCAGAATGCCGGCGGGCAAATAGACTGGGCGGCGGTAATAGCCGATAATGTGAATAATACGGATGAAATTGTGTTACCCGGCGGTGGAACGGCAACCGGATATGCTAAAAATATCCTCTCGGATTACCTGGCCGGACATATATGGGCGGGGGGAAAATCGTCGCTCGACGTCGCGCTCAGCGAACAGTTGCGACTTTCGACAGGGTTACATTACCAATATTTTTACTCCTGGCAGAACGAACGTATCACCGACTTGCTTGGCGGCACATTCTGGTATGAGGATTATGGCAAAAACGCATTAGCCGGCTGGGCGGGACGCAGCCCGATAAAAAAAGTCGGCGACTACATCCGATTACACAACGGCGACCGCGACCAACACTTGTCGGTTTACTCGCAACTGGATTATACGGCCGGCCGCATCCAGGCCTTTGCCGGCATAACGGGCATGGTTACGGCCTACCAGCATTGGGACAAATATAATTATACCGCCAATTATTACAGCGACCGGAAACTCAGCGCCGGCGGCAACCTGAAGGCCGGCATAAGCTTTCATCCGGCAAGGCGCCATCTTTTCTTCCTGAATGGCGGTTATTATTCGCGGGCGCCTTACAGTAGCGTATATTTCGCATCGAACACCAATGATATTACCCATCAGGTTAAAAATGAGAAAAATTACATGGTTGAAACAGGTTATAAATGGAATTGCGACGCCATTCAGCTAACTATTAGTGGATATTATAACTACTGGATGAACAAGGCGCTGCTATCCGACCCCTATAAGCCGCTGGACGAAGGGCAGATACGCTATATGGTTACCGGGCTGGATGCACAGCACATAGGCCTGGAAGCGAGCTATACGCAACAGGTAATGAAGTGGTTATCGCTGTCGGCTTTTGTGTCGGCGGGCGACTGGCGGTGGAAAAACAATGTGAAGGCAACAGTTTATGATCCTTATACCAGCCTGCCGGTTGATACCTTACAGTTATATACCGACGGGCTGTTTGTAGGAGACGCGCCGCAAACACAAATGGGGATAACCGTTACCGTTACGTTGTTCAATCAACTGGCGTTGCGCGCCGAATGCCGCTACAACGACCGGATGTACGCTAATTTCGACCCCGCCACACGCACCTATGCCGCCGACCATAGCCAGTCCTACCGTATTCCAGCTTCGTGGGTTGGCGATGTACACATTCATTTTCCATTCAAAGTCGGCCATTTGGCCACCGTATTGTTTTTCACCTGCAACAACCTGTTCGATACGCTATACATCGAACGCGGCGACGACGGCGCTACGCACGACCTCGCATCATTTCGTGGATTTTGGAACACAGGACGCACCGTGTCGGTTGGCGGAAGAATACAATTTTAGCGTAAGGCGTACAACATTTATTTTGTCCTTTTAGTTGAAAAAATCATTACTTTTGTCTTTTAAACAAACCTGATATGATGAAAAAAATTTGTGGGCTGGGCACAGCAAGCATGATTTTGCTGGCTTGCACGTCACCTGAAAAACAATTGAATATGAACATCTTTACCCAAACTGTAGGAACCGCAAAGGTAAGCCTTCTCTCAGAAGGGCAAAACACCGGCAACAGCGCCACGCTGATTGGCGCTACACCCGAAATGTTCCGCGAATGCGCCCCCGACAGCACGTACCCCAGCGCCGTGAATGCCTTTTTAGTACAATTATCCGGACATACCATCCTCATAGACGCAGGCTTCGGGAACCAATTACTACAAAATCTGAAAAGCCTTGGTGTAACTGCCAGACAAATTGATATTGTGGCGCTTACACACCTTCACGGTGATCATACCGGGGGAATGTTGCGCGACGGGAAACCGGTGTTTCCAAATGCAACGGTTTATGTGTCGCAGCCCGAATATGACTACTGGATGAGCGATGAAGCCATGAACAGTTTGCCCGAAAACCGGCGCGGTGGATTTGCCGGCGCACGCAAGGTGCTGGAAGCCTATAAAAACCGGTTGCAACTGATCAACGTACGGGAAATCGGGGAAACGCCCGAGCCGCTGGTTCCCGGCTTTTACGGCATAGCCGCATACGGACACACGCCCGGGCATGTCATGTTTATGGTGGAGTCAGGGGCCGGCAAGTTTTTGATTTGGGGTGATATTACCCACGCCACGGCCATCCAGACGCCTTACCCGGCGGTGGCTGTAACATATGACGTCAACCCCGGGCAAGCCGTAGCCACACGTCACAAGGTAATGGACTACGTCGCCCGCCATCATATTCCGGTAGCCGGCGCCCATATTGCCTGCCCCGGCATGGGAGAGCTTTTAGACAACAGGCGCCAAGGCTATTTATTTCAACCGGCCGATTTAAAAGAAAAAGTACAGCAAGCCGTACGCGAACAATTAAAAAAGTATCCTGAATTGCGGTTACAAGACCTTTACAAAAATTTTTTCCAAGATTATTTTGGCCCCGAACACTTAATTAGCGATACGGCTATGGCGGCAAAATACCTGCGTCAAGAATTGGATTCCGAGATAAATCCGGCCGGCGCGTTCTTTGAGCCTGCCGGCTGGGAAGGCCGTTTCTACCGGGTTGATCTTTCGGCCGTGAAGGAAGGCAAAATCCCCTGTCCTGTATTGCTCGACGCATTTTTGCGCAGCGCCGGCCACGCCGCCAAGCCCCCTCTGCCAATATGGCACGCGCAATGGGACGCCATATTGTCACACATTGATGCACTGCAACTGTCTCTTCCCGACTACGAAACCGACAAGGCCGCACTACAGGAAATATTGCAATCGGGGCGCTATGCGGTACACCATAGCGATGCTTTTAGCGATGCATATCACCCACATTATCGTATTGTAAGCAAGAAAATTGTTGAAGAAGAGTTGACGTTATACTTAAAGTGAAAAAGTATTATATCCTAAATAAGAGCATGTAAAATGATAAGAGCAGAAGCCCGAAAGCAATTATAAACGAGAAACTCATGATGGTTTTCCGCAATGTCGGGCTGATCATTTTACCCGGCTTATCCGGTTTAAAATATAAGCCGATAAGAAACCATGTTACGTAAAACAAGCTCACAACCAACAGTATAGCGACAATATAACCGATAAAGGCCAAGAACAATGCCGAAAGAGCGTAAAGAATATAGTAGATGATCACCCCAATACCGACGCCAATAAACACTGGTGTAAACAAAGCCAATAAAATCGGGTACGTTTTTTTGCCGGTACCATCCTCATTTTGCGTCTTTGGGAGGCCATAAAAATAAGAATACCAAGCCATTGCTATAACAGCAATAGTCCAATACAAAAGGCTATTAAACGCATTTTGATCTAAAAACGTGTCTAAGGAATCCATGGCCAGCAGTATTATTCCAAAGATGACACAGGCCGTAGTATAAAAAGCAAGCGTGAGGACAAAAAAAAGCTTTGAAAACAACGAGGTTTTGGTTTTCATGTTCCAGCACATTAAGTTACGACAATTAAGTTGCAACAAAAATCATGCCATAACAATGATTTATTAAAAAAAATTCATACATTTGCCATTAATTTTATGGCAAATCCGTTTTTAAATATTTCCTTGTCGTTCCCGCTGCACGATTCTGTACTAATTTTCTCGTTAATACTGTTTATCATTCTTTTTGCGCCCTTGCTCCTGAATAAAATGCGCATCCCGCATCTCATCGGCCTTATTATTGCAGGAGTGGCCGTAGGCCCCTACGGGTTTAACATTATAGCCAAAGAAAGCATACAGCTTTTTGGCGACGTGGGGCTGCTTTATATTATGTTTTTGGCCGGCCTTGATATCGACCGTTCCGACTTTAAGAAAAACGGCGGGAAAAGCGTGGTGTTCGGGCTTTATACGTTCTTGTTCCCCATGGGGCTGGGGTCGCTGGCCGGTTATTACATCCTGCAGTTTTCGTGGCTTACGGCCATCCTCTTTGCCAGTATGATTGCCTCGCATACGCTCATTGCCTATCCCCTCATCAGCAAATTGGGCGTGGCCAAAAACCGGGCCGTGAACATCGCCGTAGGCGGCACCGTGATTACCGATACCCTGGCGCTGATGGTGCTTGCCGTCATCGCCGCTATGGCCGTAGGCGAACTGTCACAGCTTTTCTGGCTTCATTTTGGGCTTTCCATCCTTTTTTTCGGGCTTATCGTGTGGTTTGCCATTCCGGCGCTGGCGCGCTGGTTTTTCAAACATTACGACGATAACGTAACCCAATATACTTTCCTGCTCGGCCTCATGTTCCTGGCCTCCTTCTTAGCCAAAGCGGCAGGGCTCGAAGCCATTATCGGCGCATTCCTGGCAGGGTTGGCGCTCAACCGGCTCATCCCGCGCACCTCGCCCCTGATGAACCGCACCGAATTTGTGGGAAACGCCCTGTTCATCCCGTTCTTCCTCATCGGCGTGGGTATGATGGTTGATTTCCGCATGTTTGTCAGCGACGTCGACACGCTCATCGTAGCCGGCGTGATGACGGTTACCGCCATGTTGGCCAAGTTTATCGCCGCCTGGCTCACGCAAAAAACATTCCGCTTCTCGGTGGACGAACGCCACCTGATATTCGGGCTGAGCAATGCACAGGCCGCCGCCACACTGGCCACCGTGTTGGTGGGATACAACATTATCCTGGGATACGACGCCAACAACAATCCCATCCGCATGCTGAATGAGAGTGTGCTCAACGGCACCATTATCATGATTTTGGTAACCTGTACCGTGGCTTCTATCGTGGCGCAAAAGGGAGCCAAGAATATGGCCTTGTCGCAAGCCGAAGCCGAAACTGAAGAAAAAGAAGACGGCAACGAAGAAAAAACACTCATTCCCGTACATCACAGCGGCCATGCCGAAGAGCTTGTAAACCTTTGCCTGACTACAAAATCGAAGAAAAACCGGAAAGGCATTTACGCCCTGCACGTGGTGGACAACACCCGGAGCGGCGACACGAACGAAAAAGAGGCCAAAAAAGCGCTAAACCGCGCGGCCGAAACAGCGGCGGCGGCCGACAATGAACTCACCGAGCTGCTCCGCTACGACTCGGATATTGTGAATGCCATCACCAGTGTGGTGCGCGAACACCGCATCACCAACCTCATTTTGGGACTGCACGAGAGCAAAGGCATTACCGACTCCTTTTTAGGCAAACTGACGGAAGGCATCCTCGCCAATTGCAACATCACGACTTTGATATATAAGCCGGCGCAACCATTGGCCACCATCAAGCGGCACGTGGTGGTGGTTCCCGGCCGGGCCGAACGCGAGCCGGGCTTCCCCTTCTGGCTGGTTAAACTTTGGAATATCGGCCGGAATACCGGCGCCAAACTGGTATTTTACGCCACAGGGCAAACCCTGAATACGCTCCGGAAAATACACGACAAGCACCCGGTCGAAGCGGAATTTATTGAATTTGACGATTGGGACGACTTCCTGATTATCTCCCGCGACCTGAAGACCGACGACAACCTGTTTATTGTGATGAGCCGCAAAAACCACCTGTCATACAACCGGGCGATGGGACGCATCCCTGTATACCTCAACAAATACTTCCACCTCCACAACTTCATCCTGGTATTCCCGGTGCAACATGACGAAAACGACAACACCCGCAACCTTACCAACCCCTCGATGATGCCGGGTATTCAATTCCACAACAGCGAGATTGAGCGCACCATCCACAAGCTGTTCAAGCGGTAGCGGTTTAATGTGCCGGTACAACCGATAAGTAAAGAACCTCATAATATCCACCAGCGAGTCACGGCAAACGGGCACAACGCGCGGGCGCTTGATAAATCCCGTCGAATGTAGAATAAGGATACCTCCCACCGTTTTCCGCACAGTATCGGTCATGTGACAACCAGAAGTAAACCTGGCCAGTATACGCCAACTCACCGGCTCGCAAGAAGCCCCATGGCGGCAACTGACTCAATCCTGCCTGCGAAGGCACCTGGGAGGAGGTTGGAGGGAACCAGGGGGACACGCAGTAGGCAGCCATAACTTTTACAGCGCAATCGTAACTATAGTAGACGATACCATTTTTAACGGAATAATAATTGCCCGCACTTGCCGTGCCCGCCTGTACAGGAGGAAGGGGATAGCGTAAACACATCTGACCAAATAGTGCCTTCAATCAGATATTCAGTAGCAGATAAAAGCGGCAGAGGTGGCAGAACATGGATGACGCCAGTTAAAGTATAAGTTGTATTACATCCGGTGTACTGATTGAGGGCGCTAACACTGATGGCATAATATTGTTGTTCACCTGGATTATTGGGGGCAAATCCGCTGATAGTCAGCGTGTCGTTAACCCAGGTAGCTGAAAGGTTGGCAGGCAATGTGCCGTCAATCGTTGCGGTTGTGGCGCCAGGTATAATATATTGTATGGGGATTAAAGTTCCTGCCGCATACAATGCCTGATCAGTGCTCCCGCTTTCGCTCACGTGGGCAATAGTGGGTAACGGATTTACCGTCGCCGACTGCGTCGCCTCCGCGCTGAAACACGTCGGCGCATTGGTGTACGTCTGCGACGTTTGGGCTTTCACGGTCTTTGTCCCGGCAACATCACCGCTAAAGGTCACACTGGTATTATTATCGCCGCCTGTCTCGCCGCCATCGGCCGATATCCACGTCAACAACCCGGAATACTGAGTAACCGTAAACACCAAATCCCCGCCATTCAAACACACATCATCGGCGGAAATTAGCGGCGCCTCTGGCAACGGATTCGACGTAATGGCATGCGACCCGGTCATCTCAACCTCACAATCCGCCCCCTCCTGTACCGAACGCGCCGTATAAAGACCCCCTACGTTAAACGACTCGCTAAACGTTGCCACAGAACCCGTGCCGGACAACGCAGCACCCACAGAGGTACCATCCCTGTATAATTGGTACTTCCGGCCATACTCCGTACCCGACAACGAAAACCCAGCACCGGCAGCATCGCCCGCACAGAAACCCGACGCCGACACCAACAAAGTAAATGTCGCCGGCGTAAGACAATTGGCCACCGTCACATTATTCGTCACGCTCAGGTCGCAATACGCCACACTGCGCGCCGTCAATGTTACTTTATATGTGTTGGGGTTAGCAGGCGCAACAGCAGTAAACGACGTCCCGGTGTACGAATCCGGCGTAAACCCCGCCGCCGACCAATTGTAGGTTATTTCCGAAGCCGCAGGACCTGTAGGCATAGCGTTCACCGTAAACGTCGCCGGCTGGCCTTTTGAAATGGTGGGCGGCGCCCACTTAAAATTAATACCCCCACTCATCGGCATACACTTGATTATCCCCGGCGCACCCGTCTTATCACTGAACGCCTCCAACGTTTGCCCCGCAAGCAAATTGTATTCACCGTATGCCTGCTTCCACGTGATAGCGGCACCTGTATTCAATGCAAGGTCGTAGGGCGGTGTGCCTGTAAATTTAACCGTTTGGGCAGTAAGGTATTCCGCCACCGGCGGGTAATTCGACGCATATGCGCACGCGCCAACAACAGTGGCAGTGGCAGCAAGCAGTTGAACGGTAGCCGAGAAACTGCCATTGCTCCTGGCATTACCAACCACCCACACGCCTTTGTTGTTGTCGGAATATTGAATTACCCGGCCAACGCCCGGTGCGGAAGTGGCTGTCAATGTAGCGCCCGCCGACAACGGCAACCGTTCCATCTTACCTGCATTGTTGTAGTCCACAAACACCCACACCGTATCGCTCCACAGTGGTGGCATGCCTGTTTTTTCCCAACGCACGTTGAACGTCACCATCCCGGCGGCCACATTAAGCCCCGACACGGTTACGCCGTTAGATTGCGCTGCCAGCGCCAAAGGGCAAAACAATAACAGCAGGAGGCCGTAGCAGTAAGCAGCAGGGGCAAACCTGCATGCTTGCCCATTCCCCATTGGATGAGGCGCGATTAATCGCGTCACATTGATGTTTCTAAAGATTTCGATTTTCATATTTTTTTAAAATTTAAGAATTAACATTAATAACGTGAGGTGAAAAAATCCCATCGGGATTTCCGCCCGGTAGAAAAATGCAGGAAATTAACCCGCGCATGCCGTCAGGTATGCGCACCAATTAATGCCCAAT
>JAITIL010000017.1 GCA_031279475.1 Prevotellaceae bacterium
CAACTCCTCTACTACCTTTTGCTTAAAGCAAACACTATACCGATAGCTTTTCTTTGTACATTTTGTCATCTTGTGTCCTCCTTTTAGTGTCAACCTATATCAGGACATGACATTGTTCAGTATTCATTGTTCACTGTTCACTGTTCACTGTTCACTGTTCACTGTTCACTGTTCACTGTTCACTGTTCATTGTTCATTGTCCTCACCCCCCGGCCCCCTCTCCTGAAGGCGAGGGGGAGCCTTACCCGCAGCCGCGCGCGTCGCGCGGCATTACATTATCCATAATTCATCAGTTCCATTTCACCGCATCGAACTTTAGCAGGATGAACAGCATAAGGGTGAATGCCCACAGCGACGATCCGCCGTAGCTGATAAAGGGAAGGGGAATGCCTATCACGGGCGCCAGCCCGATGGTCATGGCGATGTTGACGACCACGTGGAAAGTGAGTATCGACATGATGCAATAGCCGTATATGCGGGCGAACAGGTCGCGTTGCCGCTCGGAAATCCTGATGATGCGGAGGAGCAATAGTATGTATATCACGATGAC
This sequence comes from Prevotellaceae bacterium, assembly GCA_031279475.1. Taxonomy (GTDB): domain Bacteria; phylum Bacteroidota; class Bacteroidia; order Bacteroidales; family UBA932; genus JAIRLC01. The sequence goes on from JAITIL010000017.1 coordinate 551, forward strand.
GAATAGCGTGCCCATGAAGCCCCATTCTTCGCCGATGGTGCAGAAAATAAAATCGGTGCTCTGTTCGGGCACAAAGTTGTAGCGCGTTTGTGTGCCTTGCAAAAATCCTTTCCCGACGACGCCCCCCGACCCGATGGCGACTTTCGACTGGTGTACGTTGTAGCCCGCGCCCTTCAGGTCTTCCTGTAATCCTAACATGTCTTCGATGCGTGCCCGTTGGTGGGGCTTTAGCATGTTGTCGAACATGTAATCCACGGATGAGGCAATAAATACCGATCCTGTGAAAAACAGGAGTACAGGCCAGAAGTAGCGTATTTTCTTTTTAAGTGCGAATATCGCGCCGATGATCAGTGAGGCGGCGCAAATCAGCAGGAAAATACGGTCGGGGAAGAAATCGTTAAGTTCGAAATAGGGGAGTAGCGCCCTCGTGAGGAAGAAATAAAGGCCTATAGATAGCCCTCCGGCGGCAATGGCGTATTTGAAGCTCCGGTTGAGCATGGCGTAGGCCAGCAACGATATGAGCCATAGAAACAGGAATACCGACAAGGGCTCCCAAATGATGGCAAGGATGAATAATATCGCTGTAAAAGCGGCGATGCTCACAAACCATCCTGAAATTCCTTCGCGGTAAAGCATAATCAGCAAGGCGGAGAATACGAGCGCGGAGCCGGCGTCGTGTTGCAAGAAAATCAAAAGTACCGGAAGCCCTATAATGAAAGCGATTTTCACGAGGTTGGTAAAACTGTGGATTTTGAAACTGTGCTGGCTGATCAGTTTGGCCAACGCCAGCGAGGTGGCCACTTTTGATAATTCGGCCGGCTGCAGCCTGAACGGCCCAATCACAAGCCATGAACGCGAGCCGTTGACTTCCGTGCCGGCAAACAGTATCAATATGAGCAGCAGGATGATGACGCTATACATAATGTAGGCAAACACCGAAAAGAATTTGTGGTCGATGGTCATCACAATCATGGCGAGAATAATGCTGCTTGCCATCCAAATGAGTTGCATGCCATAGCGCTGCGAGAGGTCGAATATATTGGGGTGGGCTTCGTTGTATGCGGCGGCGTATATGCTTATCCATCCGATGAGTATCAGAAGTAAATACAGTCCCACCGTTGTCCAGTCGAGTTTATTCAACAAGGCGCTATTTCTTCTCATGGTTGGTTTGCTTTGTTTTAGTGATGAAGTCTTTTTCCTTTACATAATCTTCGAGGTATGTGCGTTTCACTTCACGATGGAGGTATTTTTCAATCATCAGCGAGGCGATGGGCGCCGCCCACTGTGCGCCCCATCCTGCATTTTCGAGATATACGGCGATAGCGATTTCCGGGTTGTGCCGCGGCGCAAAACTGATGAATACGGAATGGTTGTCGCCGTGCGGATTTTGGGCGGTGCCTGTTTTTCCGCACACTTCAATGCCTGGGATTTGTGCGATGCGCGCCGTGGAGCCGGAGCCGGGAGCGCCGTTCACGGCCATATACATGCCGTCAATCACCGTTTCGTAGTGAGTGGCGTCAATAGCCGCGTAGTGGCGTTCGGCATATTTAGGATTGGGATTGTGGCCTTCTACATGGCGCACTACGTGCGGGATATGATAGTATCCACGGTTGGCGATGATAGACGTGAAGTTGGCTAAATGCAGCGGGGTAACGCCGATTTCGCCCTGCCCGATAGCCAGTGAAATAATGGACAGCGATTTCCATCGCCCCTTTCCGTGAATGCGGTCGTAGATGCGTACTGACGGGAGTAATCCGGCCTGTTCATTCGGAATATCGGAGCCCAATTTTTTCCCGAAGCCGAAACTTTCCACGTATTCGCGCCATTTCAGGAAAGCCTCTTCGATGTTTCCATATTTCGGGTTGTCGATGATGTTACGGAAGGCATAACAGTAATAGGTGTTGCATGACATTTGGATGGACTGCCGCAAGTCGGTGGGCGAGGGGTGGGCGTGGCACTCCACGCCGCGTCCCACTTTATACCCCATGGCGCAGCTGTAGCGTGTTTCGGGGGTTAATGTTTTTTCCTGAAGGCCGATGAGGGCGTTGGCTATTTTAAATACCGAGCCGGGAGGGTAGGGCGACATGGCCGCCCGGTTGAATAAGGGCTTAAGCGGGTTTAGCTGCAATAGCTGGAAGTTGCGGTTGATACCTACAAGGAGCGACGGATCGATGCCGGGGCAGGAAATGAACGCAAGCACTTCGCCGGTAGCTGGCTCTATGGCCACAATGCTCCCGATTTTGTTCCGCATCAGTATCTCGGCATATTCCTGCAAATCGCTGTCAATGGTGCAAACAATGTCTTTGCCGGTTATTGCGTTTACGTCGTGTTGGCCGTTTTCATACGATTTTTTAATTTGGTTGTGGACGTCGCGTATATAAATACTCATTCCTTTTTGGCCGCGCAGCGCTTCTTCATAGCCTTCTTCTATGCCGGTTTTCCCGATATAGTCGCCTATCTTGTAATAGGGGTTACGGCGGATGGTGGCGGTATCCACTTCCATGACGTACCCCAGGAGATTTCCGGCAATATTCCGTGGATAATTGCGAAGTGTACGCGCCTGTACGTAAAATCCGGGAAATTTGAACGACTTTTCCTGGAATACGCCATACAATTCGGCCGGCACCTGTTTTAGAAACACGGCGGCCTGATAGCCAATTCTTCGTTTCCTGCGGTTCACGTCGTTCAACAACGTCTTGCAGTAAGCGTATGAAATGTCGAAGATGCGGCAAAATTCCGTAGTATCGAAAGCCTGCATTTCACGCGGGATCACCATCAGGTCATACGTGGTTTTATTTCCTACGATAAGTTTCCCGTTGCGGTCGAAAATCAATCCGCGGGCCGGATATTGTTCTTCGTAACGCAATACATTGTTGCTCGCGGTAATTTTATATGACTCGTCGATTACCTGAATATAGAATAACCTTGCGATTAAGATCAGCGCAAAAAAAAGTAATGCGCCGATGATTATATTTTTTTTATCGGCAAGGTTTTTCATAAGCTACCTGCGTTTGGATATAAAGGCGAATTGTATGAGCAGGATGAATAAAGTTGTGGCCAGCGTGCTGAACAGTATGCGTATGAGCAGGTGTAGGAAATTGTGAAAACTGAACGTGTCTAAAATGAAGAGCACGGTGTTGTAAAGCGCTATGGAGAGTATGGTATAGATGATAAACGACCGCAACCCTAAATTGTGGTACGAAGGAATGGCAATGCTGTCCATATCGTCTTTCGGTGATACGCGTCTTAGCAATCGCGGGCGTACATACGCTAAAACCAATAGCGCTGCGGTGTGCAGCCCTATCACATCCGCTGAAAATATGTCAATGCCCAATCCTAAGGCGAAGGCCCATACCAGTGTGGCGATGGCCGGGTAGTTGAAAGGAAGAAGCAGGATGAATATCGTATATATTTCCGGCCGGATGTATGTGCTGAGCGGTAATTTATCGATCACTATATCCTGTAGCAGGATAAGGAGGATAAAGTAGAAGAGTAAGCGTAAAAAATTAATATTCATCGCGCAATTCGTTTAATGCTTTCACTTCGTCCCGGTAAAGAAAACTAACGACGTTGACGTACCGTATTTTCTTAAAATCGGCAAACAGGCGAATGCGTATTTCATAAAAATTCCCGCGTTTAATTTCGTATGATTTCACTACCCCTACGGGAATGTTGGGCGGGAATATGCTGGAATAGCCGCTGGTCACCACCGTGTCGCCCAGCTGCACGTTGCTGTGTTGCGGAATATCATGCAGCACCGCTTCGTTGTAAATAACGCCGTCCCATTGCAGGGGCCCGAAGTCGCCGGCCTGCACTAATCTTACGTTGCATCGCCAATCGGTGTGGAGCAATGATTTGACGATAGCGTAATGTTCGGTCACGGCCATGACAATACCGATCACGCCGTATTCGGTAACCACGCCCATGTCGGGCGCCACATGGTGTATAGCGCCTACGTCAAGCATGATATAATTGTGTTGTTTGTTTACGGAATTGTCGGTGATTGTGGCGGGGATATAGTTGAACAGAGGCGTTCCCGCGGGGCCGGTTACCGTTCCCGCTGTGGCGTGGCGCTCAAGGCGGTAGTGGACAAGTTCGTTATGCAGGATGGTGTTTTCGATGGCTAATGTTGTATTGGTTTCCCGCAGGTTGAGGTATTGCGTTAGTTCGGAGACTTGTTCGTGCACTATGCCTCGTACCGCGTGCAGCTTGTTTATTACCACCGACTGCTGGTAATAGCTGTTGGTGGTAAATAGCGTGAGCGCTATTATTTCAAGGATAATGAATAATAACAACACGCGGACGCCGACGAGGAAACGAAGGAGATTATTCATGTATTATTATCTCATCAAAAACGGGAATTTCCCTATATTTTTCAGTGCTATTCCGGTGCCGCGCACCACGGCGTGCAGCGGGTCCTCGGCCACATGGAAAGGAATATTTATTTTTTCGGTCAAACGTTTGTCGAGGCCGCGCAGCAGTGCGCCGCCGCCGGCCAGGTAAATACCGCGTTGTACAATGTCGGCATACAGCTCGGGCGGCGTTTGTTCCAATACGCCCAGTACGGCCGCTTCCACTTTGGCCAGCGACTTGTCGAGGCAATGTGCAATTTCCTGGTACGTTACGGCCACTTCTACCGGCAGGGCGGTCATCAGGTTGGGGCCGCGCACGGTGAAAGAAGCGGGCGGGTTGTCAATTTCGGAGAGGGCGGAGCCCACCGTTATTTTAATGTCTTCGGCGGTGCGTTCGCCAATTTTGATGTTATGTTGGTGGCGCATGTATTGTTGAATGTCGGCGGTGAACCCGTCGCCCGCCACGCGGATACTCTTGTTGCACACGATACCGCCCAATGCAATGACCGCTATTTCGGTGGTGCCGCCGCCAATGTCCACAATCATGCTTCCTTCGGGGGCTTCCACATCAATGCCGATACCGAGCGAAGCTGCCATGGGCTCGTAAATCATGTATACATCGCGGCCTCCGGCATGTTCGGCCGAGTCGCGCACCGCGCGTATTTCCACTTCGGTGCTGCCCGAAGGAATACATACCACAAGGCGTAAACTGGGCGTGAACCAACGGTTCTTCGGGTTTATTTGCTTAATCATTCCCCGAATCATTTGTTCGGCTGCGTTAAAATCGGCAATCACGCCATCGCGCAGCGGCCTGATTGTTTTAATGTTCTCATGGGTTTTCCCATGCATCTGCCTTGCCATCTCACCAATAGCGATAGGCTTTCCGGTGTTTTGGTTGATAGCAACTATCGAAGGTTCGTCAACTACAATCTTGTCGTTATGGATAATTACGGTGTTTGCGGTGCCGAGATCCATTGCTAATTCTTGTGTAAGAAATGAGAATGCCATGTTTTTATGCGTTTATTTTATTAATGTTTGAAATGTCGTACCCCGGTTGTCACCATTGCGATGTGGTGTTTGTTACAGTAGTCGGACGACAGCTTGTCATTGACCGAGCCACCGGGATGTATGACTGCAGTAATGCCGGCGTTGCCGGCTATTTCCACGCAGTCGGGAAAAGGAAAGAAGGCGTCGGAAGCCATCACGGCGCCGTGCAAATCGAATCCGAAACGGCCGGCTTTTTCTATGGCCTGCTTCAGCGCGTCGATCCGCGAGGTTTGTCCCACGCCGCTTGCGCATAATTGCTTGTGCTTGGCCAGCACAATGGCGTTCGACTTGCTATGTTTCACGATTTTATTGGCAAAAACCAGGTCTTCCATTTCGTTTGCGGTTGGTCTTTTTGTGGTAACCGGCGTGAGGTCTGCCGTATTTTCTGTTCTCGTGTCCTGGTCTTGTACCAACACGCCGTTAAGCACCGTGCGGAATTGCGTGCCGGAATGGTATGCGGGTGTTTTTTGAAGAAGGATAATGCGGTTTTTCTTTTGTTGCAGCACGTGGAGCGCGGTGTCGTCGTAAGCGGGCGCAATCACCACTTCAAAGAAAATAGCATGCATGGCTTCGGCTGTGGCAGTATCAATGGCGCGGTTAGCGATAATAATACCGCCGAAAGCCGACTGCGGATCGCCCGCTAAGGCCGCCTCCCAAGCTTCCTGCAGCGTGTTCCGGGTTGCCAGCCCGCAAGCATTGTTATGTTTCAGGATGGCCACGGCAGGCTCGTCAAACTCACCCATTAAATTCACTGCGGCGTCGACGTCGAGCAAGTTATTATATGAAATTTCTTTGCCGTGCAGCTGGTCGAACAGCGCCTCAAACCGGCCGTAAAACTTGCCGTGCTGGTGCGGGTTTTCGCCATAGCGCAAAGGTTTATGACCTGTAATGCACGGTTGGAATACCGGAATTTCTTCGTCCTGGTTGAAATAGTTAAAAATTAAAGTGTCGTAGTGCGAGGAAACCTGAAATGCCTTTGCCGCGAAACGTTTCCGGTCGGCCAGGCCGGTTTCTCCTTTTTTCGTTGCCAACAGTTCCAGCAATTCGTCATACTGGTTGCGGGAGCTCACAACCAACACTTCTTCGTAATTTTTCGCTGCCGCACGAATTAGCGAAACGCCTCCGATATCAATCTTTTCAATAATTTCCTGTGCACTTCTTTTTTCCCGCACGGCTTCTTCAAAAGGGTAAAGGTCTACAATCACCAAATCGAAAGGCCGGATGTGATATTGCTCCAGTTGCGCCCTGTCCTCTTCCCTGTAAGTGCGGGCTAAAATTCCGCCGAAAACATTGGGGTGCAACGTTTTCACGCGTCCTCCCAAGATAGAAGGATAGCCGGTAAGGTCTTCTACGGCTTGCACATGAGCCCCTAATCCTTTAATGAAATCAAGCGTTCCGCCTGTAGAGTAGCACGCTACCCCTAATTCGGATAATTGGCGGACAACTTTATCTAAGCGCTCCTTGTAAAAAACTGATAGTAAGGCATTTTTTATGCGTTTTATGTCCCTGTGATGCATTTTTGGGTTAAAAAATTAGGCCATAAAGGTATGTAAAACTTGTTAAAATTACAACTGAAAGGGGGAATTTTTATATAAACGTTATGATAATTAAGGGGAAAGTTGTATCTTGCGCCGTCAAAACAAGAGGAGTATGATTCGGACTTTTAGGAGTATATATTTGTTTTTTAAATTATTGAATGAGAGTTTTTCTTTTGCTTTTCATTCCGTGAAAACCAATAAACTTCGTACGTTCCTGTCGCTGCTGGGTGTGTCTATCGGCATTTTCGCCATCATTTCGGTGTTTACGGTGGTCGACGCCCTCGAGAAAAATATCCGTAATGACGTGGAGACGATTGGAAGCAATGTCGTATATATAGAAAAGTGGCCGTGGACCGACGAGGGAGGCGTGTATAAATGGTGGGAGTTCCGGCAGCGCCCCGAAATGGAGTATAATGATTATTTGTATATCAAGGCCAACAGCAAATTGGCCGAAGAAGTGGCGTTGGTCATGGGTTTTAGCCGGGAGGTGAAGTACAGGAACAACACCGTGCCGCGGGCGCCGCTCCAGGGCGTTACGTATGAGTGGAACGATGTGTATTTTACCGATATCGAGTTTGGGCGTTATTTTACCATGATGGAAACCAACACGGGCGCCAACGTGGCCGTTATCGGCGCCCAGCTGGCCGCCGATTTGTTTGAAAGCGAAGACCCCTTAGGCAAAATTATTAAGGTAGATGGCCGCAAAACGCGAATAATCGGCGTGGCGAAAAGGAAGGGAGAAAGCATGGTGAATTTTGTAGATACCGACAACCTTGTGATGCTGCCGCTGAACTATGCCCGCAGCATGGTGTCGTTGCGCCACGTCGGTCCGAGCATTGCCGCGAAAGCCAGACCCGGTATTGACAGGGATGAACTGAAGGGCGAATTGCGTATGATGATGCGCATGCTGCGCCGCCTGAGCCCTTCGCAAAAAGACAATTTCTCGTTGAACGAAATAAGCCTCTTAGACGGCCAACTTGCAAATATCTTCGGCATGCTGAACCTCGTGGGCATGCTCATTGGCGGGTTCTCTATTCTCATTGGCGGGTTCGGCATTGCCAACATCATGTTTGTGTCGGTGAAGGAGCGCACTAATATCATCGGTATACAAAAGGCGCTGGGCGCCAAGAAATATTTTATCCTCACCCAATTCCTGTTTGAAGCCATCTTGCTGGCTGTGGTGGGAGGCCTCGTGGGACTTTTGATTGTGTATGCACTGAGCGCGCTGGTGAGCGGGGGCATGGGTTTTGCTATTACCCTCACGTTATCCAACATTGTAAGAGGCGTTGTTATCTCGGGAACAGTTGGCGTTGTGTCGGGCTTCATCCCGGCCTACACGGCCGCCAGCCTCAATCCGGTAGAGGCCATTAATTCAAAATAGTCGCCCATTAAGACGCATTTATCTCTGTGGCCTGTGTGTGTCTGTGAAAATTTATTACACAGGGTGCACAGCGGTTACACAGGGAAAAACGCTTACTCAATTAAAAAGGAACGATGAAGTAAACTGTGTGAGTGCAACGAAATCGGCCACGCTCAACTGTTCGGGGCGTTTAGACAACAGCTCGTGCGGCGGCAACGGCCGGCTGCCGGTTACCGCCTTGATGGAGTTGCGGATGGTTTTGCGCCGTTGATTAAACGTGCTTTTCACGAGTTGGCGGAACAGCGTTTCATCACAGGCCAGCGCCTGTGTTTCGTTCCGGATGAGCCGCACCACGCCCGATTTCACTTTGGGCGGCGGCACAAACACATGCTCGTGCACCGTAAACAAATATTCAATGTGGTAATAGGCTTGCAGCAGCACGCTTAAAATACCGTAGGTTTTGCAGCCGGGCGGACAGGCGATGCGCTCGGCCACTTCTTTTTGGAGCATGCCCACCACTTCGGGGATTTGGTTCCGGTGTTCGAGTATTTTGAAGAAAATTTGCGACGAAATGTTATAGGGGAAATTTCCTATAATGGCTACCGGCCCGTCGAACAGCGTGTGGAGGTCGAGCGTGAGGAAATCGCCTGCAATCAGGCGCGGGCCCAGGGCGGGGAAATGGGCGTGCAGGTAGCTCACCGACTCGCGGTCAATTTCTGCGGCATACGTCGCCAGCCCGGGGCGCGCCAACAAATGTTCCGTGAGTATGCCCATGCCCGGTCCTACTTCCAGCACGTTGCGCGTGTTCCCTGAGAGGCCGGCCACAATGCGCGCCGCAATTTGCCTGTCTTTCAGGAAGTGTTGCCCCAGTCCTTTTTTTGCCCATACATCCATGAGGGCAAAGGTACGTGAAAAATTTATTTTTCACACACAGCACAATGAATTAAACAACGGGAAAGGGAGAACGGGGAAAAAGACCGTTAAAAATGAACAATTAACAGTGAATAGCGGACAGTGGGGCGCCCTGCGGGCGTTTAATGACACTGTTCACTGTTCACGGCGTCGCTGTTCATTAACAAGTGGCGGGCGTCGTTAATTTCGGCGAACGAGGCGCTGCGGTCTGTGTTGAACCGTCCGGCTATGATGCCCACCATGTCGTCGAGGGTGACGTCGTGGCTCTCAATCAGCGTTTTTACCGCCTCTTTTACCAGGTCGTCGTTACTTTTTCGCTTTTCCATCATCGAACAGTGCACGCCATAGGAGAGCGAGAGCTCGCGCATGATGTGCTGTTCATAACATTTTGCAAAAATGGGTACGCTGGGACGGTATGCGGACAGGTAACGCGCCGTGCGTCCCGACATCGTGTCGCAAATCAGCGCCTTTATCGGCAGGTTGTTGGTGGCGTCGACCAGCATGTGCGCCAGCGTGTAGGCTACCGGCGCAGTGACGTGCGACAGGTGAATGTCGAGCAGCGGGTGCAGATGCTGTTCAATTTCATACGCAATCTTCGACATCACTTTTACGGCCTCTACGGCATGTTGCCCGTAAGCGGTTTCGCCGCTCAGCATGACGGCGTCCGCACGTTGGTAAATGGCATTGGCCACGTCGCTCACTTCGGCGCGGGTGGGGCGCGTATGTTCAATCATCGAATGAAGCATTTGTGTGGCAATGATCACCGGCTTTTTTCGTAGCTGGCACTTTGCAATCAACTGGCGCTGGATGACCGGTATCTTTTCTGCCGCTATTTCCACGCCCAGGTCGCCGCGCGCCACCATAATCCCATATACGTGATTGAGTATCTCGTCGATATTATTCACCCCTTCCTGGTTTTCAATCTTCGCAATAATTTTCAGGTGACTGTGGCGGGCGTCCAGTATTTTTTGTATTTCCATCACGTCTTCTTTGCAGCGCACAAACGAGTGGGCAATAAAATCGAGCTCATTGTCGATAGCCCAGTTGATAAAAACACGGTCCCTGTCGCTCAGCGCCGGCAGGTTGATGCGCGTATGCGGCACGTTTACGCTTTTGCGCCCCATGAGGACGCCCGGCTCTTTCACCGTACATTCCAGATGGTCGTCATTTTTCTTCGTTACCTTTAGCGCAAGGTTGCCGTCGTCGATAAGAATGGTGGCGCCCACATGCAAGTCGGCCACGAAGCCGGCGAAGTTTACATACAAATGATCCGGACCCGATAATTTTTCGGGGTTGCCCGACAGGCGTAAGACGTCGCCTTCTTTTACCGCAAAACCCGTGTCGGACTCCATGTCGGTTAACCGTATTTCGGGGCCTTTGGTGTCAATCAAAATGGCAATCTTGTTGGACGCCTGCCGCACATTCTGTATTATTTTCATGGCTGAATCCGGCTTCTGGTGCGCGGTGTTGATCCGCACCACATTCATTCCGGAAAGGTACAGGTGGTGCAAAAAATCGGGAGAGCAATTTTTGTCGGAAATGGTGGCTACTATTTTTGTTTTTTTAAGCGACATCTTATTTGTATTTTTGTGCGTGCAAAGATAGTTAAATTTTGGAAAAGAAAATTCATACCAAACCGCTCTATCGTTTATGGACTACTGCCATGAATGATTTCAGCAATTATCTCCGGCTGGAAAAATCGCTATCGGTTAATTCGGTGGAAGCGTACATGCACGATGTGGAAAAATTAAATTTCTTTATTGTGTCCACGTTTGGCCTTTCGCCGGAACAGGTAGAACACCGGCATATTACCGCTTTTTTGGCTGCCATTCCCGGATATGGCATCGGAAAGCGTTCGCAGGCAAGGGTTTTGAGCGGTGTTAAGGCCTTTTATAAGTTCCTGTTGTTGGAAGACCGCATGGAAATCAACCCTGCCGAGTTGATTGAAGGCCCGAAGCTGGGTTTTTACCTTCCCGAAGTATTAACGATTGAAGAGATCGATGCGTTGATTATGGCGGTAGATGTGAGCCGTCCTGAAGGGCACCGCAATCGCGCCATTCTCGAAACCCTTTACGGCTGCGGCCTGCGCGTGTCAGAACTGGTTACTATGCGTATCTCCGGCCTGTTTTTCAACGATGGTTTTATCCGGGTCATCGGCAAGGGCGACAAGCAACGCCTTGTACCTATTGGCCAGCGCGCCGTAGAGGAGATTTACCGTTATTTGGCGCAACGCACCTTGCGGAAAATAGACCCGAAGAGTGAAGATATTCTTTTTCTTAATGTCCACGGGCGGGGATTGTCGCGCATCATGGTGTTTATGCTGATTAAGCAGTTGGCGGCGCAGGTGGGCATCACCAAAAACATCAGTCCCCACACCTTTCGTCATTCCTTTGCCACCCATTTGGTGGAGAACGGCGCCGATTTGCGGGCGGTGCAGGAAATGCTGGGGCATGAGAGCATCCTCACCACCGAAATCTATACCCACGTAGACCGGAAACGCTGGCAGCAAAATATCTTGCGCTATCATCCGAGAAAGCGTGATTAAGCGATTAGGTGATTCGCATACCTCACGGCATGTGCGATTATCCCCCTCTCGGAGGGGGTGGCCGGAGGAGGACAGGATAATTAATAATTGATAGGGGAAAAACAAATGCCCGTGGGGGCGTTGCATGCAACGCCTTGCCAGCATGTGGAAAACAGGCCAAAAAAAAGCGACTGTTCATGTTGAACAGCCCCTTTCCCGTTTCAATCCTGCAAGATTGCCTTTCGGTTTGGAAAGACACAGGGTTTGCAGGAAAACGTGTTTTTTACAATCCGGTTTATTTATTGTTGTGTAGATGCCAGAACATAGATTTTTAGATAACAGATATTAGACATTTTTATTTATTCTCTGTGTGTTTCTGTGAGACCTCTGTGGTACTCCGTGTAGCTTTTTTTTATTACACAGAGGTGCACAGAGAAAACATCAGAGTGTCACAGAGTTCTATTTAGTCAAGAGTTAAGAATTAAAATACATTATTACATTAGCTTTTCCGTTTCCCCGTTCGCCCTTTTTCCGTTCTCCGGCAATTAATCACGTTAACACATTAAACTATTAACTCCCGCTCAGCCTCTATCTTCACAAGGTATGCAACAGCCTTATATCCATCAATGGTAGTGGAACTAAG
>JAITIL010000164.1 GCA_031279475.1 Prevotellaceae bacterium
TATTTGATGACCCTTACGGCTGCTTACAGCAAAAACTTCGGCGAACACCACTTGCGAGTATTGACCGGTTACGAATTCCTGAAATCCTATACGGAGTTTTCTGCCTCCAAATCCAGAGATTATTCCATGGAGAGTTTTATCTACCACAAACTGAATGCGGGCGCTATCCAAAATGTGGAATCCGGGGCATGGGGAAGTTCGCTGGCGTCGTACTTCGGGCGTCTTAGCTACGATTATGCCGGCAAATATTTATTGGAAGTAAATCTGCGCGCCGATGGCGCCTCGAACTTCACACCCGAAAACCGGTGGGGCTACTTCCCTTCCGTAGCGGCCGGATGGTTGCTGAGTGAAGAAGCGTTTATGGAAAGCACAAAAAAATGGCTTGCCAACCTTAAAGTAAGGGTCTCGTATGGCGAAACCGGAAACTACAACGTGGGTGACCACACGATGGATTATTACGGCGTAATGCCCTGGACAGGCTGGGCGACCATGTTCGGCAATACCATGCGCATAGGCACGGAAGCAAAGGGAATAGGAAACCCCGATATTACCTGGGAAACCACCAGCGAACTGAACATCGGATTAGACATAGGGCTACTGAAAAACCGGATTACGCTCACCGCCGAGTACTTTAACCGAGAAATACGCGACCTATTGAACGAACTGCCGCTCATGTATTACTTTGACGTGAACCACATCTACGGCAATATCGGCAAAACGCAAAGCCGGGGCTTTGAAATCACAATAAACACCGTCAACTTTGACAAAAAAGACTTCGATTGGCATACGACCGTTACGCTGTCGCATTACGAAGACCGGTGGAAAGAACGCTCGCCTCTCTGGCGGCCGCGAGGCTACGAAAAAGCCGACGACTACCTCCGTCCGGTATTTGACCACGAAGCCATAGGCATCTTGCAGCCGGGCGACCTGCCTCCCGACTACCAGCCCACGCTGATTCCGGGTTATGTCATTCTGAAAAACCAGGATGGTGATGACAAGATTACGGAAGACGGGGATAAAGTATTGCTTGGAACCGCCGACCCCTACCTGATTTTCGGGGTTAACAATGCCCTTCGTTACAAAAATCTTGATTTCAGTGTTTATTTTTATGGCGAGGCCGGAGCGCTCCGAAATGGCTCGTATATGGAGAATATGGCCTCGGTGGACGGCTCGCGCAACATGAGCCTATATGCCTTGAATACATTTTCCTATGATAACCTGAATGCTACACGCCCGTCGCTGCTGGCCAAGGGTATACCGAAAGGAAATTGGGATATGCAGAAAATATTTTTTATCCGGTGCGGGAATATTAAACTGGGATATACGATTCCCATTAGTAAAAAAATAGTATCAAAACTGCATGCCTATGTCAGTGTAGACAATGCCTTTGTACTTACCAATTGGATCGGCCTTGATCCCGAAACAGACAACATCGCCTTTTCCTATCCGAACGTGCGGTCATACACCCTGGGTATAAATATTTCTTTTTAGACAAATTGGAAAACAGATGAAAGTAGATAAAAATACGAGCGGAAATATGAAAACTATCACTAAAATAATTACAAGAACAATAGGCATCATGCTGTTTGCAGGATGCGAAATCGAACAAATCTCCTACGACCGGCTTACGCCGGGTTTATACCCCAGCAATTACAAAGAAGCCGATGATTTGATGCTGGGGGAAATGTACACTGGTTTTACACCATGGAACTTACTGAACAGCACGCAGGGTTGGTGGGCGCGTGCTAATATTCTGGCCGATGAATTTGAATCTGCAGAATATCCTGCCTGCTATGCTGGATTTGACCTGATTCCGGGCGGCAATGCGTTGACGGGCTACGGCGGTTTTCCCGTAAGCGAGGAAGATAATGAATCAAACCTGCCGTTTTTCCTGTATTCGCAATACATTTTCAAATCGGTTCTCACCATAGAGCGATTCAAGGAGGTGCCGATGAGCGATGCCGAAAGGAGGTTGCTGTATTCACAACTGCATTATGGAATAGGATGGCTGGCCTTTATGGAATACGACATGTATGGCCCCATTCCACTGCCCGGTTTGGATGTACTGTTACACCCGAAAGACAACAAAGCCGTACCGAGGGCATCCGACATAGAGATGCAAGCCTTCATCGAAGAACACCTGAAAGCCGCCCTGGGCGAAAGCACCGTGTTTGAAAATACCTATGTGGCCGACGAGGTCATCCGTAATAACCCAAGTGCAGTGGGGTTGTTGCCCTATCAATGGCCATCCACCGAATATGGCCGTTTTACCAGGGGCCATGCCCAAATGGCGCTCTTTGACTATTACATGATGATGGGCGGTATGAAAGAAAGATATCCAAATTTTGAAACAATAGATAATAGGGATGCCGCCTATTATTGGAACGAAGCGGAAAAAAGAGGCCGGGAACTGATGAGACCCGAATACGGATATGCCTTAGTAGATGACTACAATTCCCTGTTTACCGAAGCCACCGAACAGAATACCGAAGTCATTTATGCTATGGTATGCGCCTACGACCTCGGGAACACCTTCCCCTCAATGTGTATTCCCAGCGACTTTCCTACGCCCGGCCAAAGCATGGACAAATGGAACTGTTATAAAATGACCTGGGCTTTTTATGAAACCTTCGAACCGGGTGATGTGATACGTACCGAACGCATCATTACCGAATATACAAGCGCCAACGGCACCGTGTACAACAGGGCCATTGATACCACGTTTTCCAGAAATGAAAAAAGGCCGTTTCAATTAGGACCCTTACCGTGTAAAATCGACTACAAGACCAGCAAGGGAATGATGAGCCCGGTGGACGTGCCAATTTATCGGCTGGGCGGCGCCATGCTCTTGCTGGCAGAAGCCATCGTACGCAACGGCGGTGATTTTGCATTCGGATCCGAAGCGTCAAACTTAGTAAATGAAATCCGCAACCGCGTAAATCTTGCACCGATAAGCGCAAGCAGCAAGGCGGAATTCTTAGACCTGGTGCTGAAAGAACGCGGACACGAGTTGTGGTTTGAAGGCCATCGCCGGCGCGACTTGATCAGGCATGATAAATTCATCGAGAAGAGCATAGAAAAAGCGACAAACGCTCACTTGCCGCCCGTCAGAATTGCAAAAATAAGCACGCTGGACGACAAAGGGATGTATTGCTATGAAAAGTTCCCCATTCCAAACCGGGCTATTAACGAAAGCGGTGGCGTAATCAAACAAAATTTCGGATATTAAGTTTATACTATCAATCTTTAACAAATGCACTTTAAGAATCATACCATAATCGCTTTGTTGTTCGGCGTAATGACTGCTGGATGTTCGAAGAACAGCGCCCCCAACGAGCCCGACATGCGTCTGTATGATCCGGACGGCGCCGTGCTGTACAACTACCCCGAAGAAGCTGACCCGTCGGATGCCTATGCAGTGGCCATCAATGAAATGCCTTATTTCGTGTTTCCTGTGCCACAAACCATTCAGCGCCCGCCTCCCGGCTTTTTAAATCCTTTTACCCCGCATATTGTGAACTTTGATATTGCCGGAAAAGTGATGGTGGAAATCACGCCAAAAAAGACCATAAACGCTGTAAAAATACGCCCCGAAAGCGCCGGCATTAGTTGCACATTAAAGGGCAATACCTTAAAACTTTTCCTTGAAAAGCCACAGTTCCTGAGCGTGGAGATCAACAACGACATTGAAAATCCGCTGCTGCTCTTTGCCAATGAACCCGAAACGGAAATACCCGACAAAGACGATCCCAATGTTATCTTTTTTGAAGCGGGAAAAATCCATGAGAGAAGTGTTGGCGCGCTCTCCAACCAGACGGTTTACCTTGCGCCAGGCGCTATTGTATATGGCGCTATCAAAGTCGGCGACCGGAGCAACGTACGCATCATGGGACGCGGCATCCTCTCTGGCGCCAAATTCCCAACCGAAGGAACGAGGCCGGTGGAGTTTGAGCATGTCACAAACGGCACGATAGAAGGTATTACCATTGTAGACTGCAAAGGATGGAGTATGCCGCTTGTAGCCTGCAACAACATAACCGTCAGCGGAATAAAGATTGTGTCAAACACCGGCATGGAAGACGGTATAGATATTGTGGGAAGTAAAAATGTCACTGTAGACAGATGTTTTATTCGTACCAAAGACGACTGCATTGCGCTGAAAGCCGGTATAACCTACTATGATTGGCGCGACTCGAGATTCGCCGTAGAGAACATTCTGGTAAAGAATTGCGTCATTTGGAACGGCAAGCACGGCAACGGGATAGAAATAGGCTATGAACTGGACGCCGACACCGTACGAAATGTCATCTTTGAAAACATCGATCTGATACACACTGAAAACCCCGGCCTGATGGACGATGAAGGCTCCATCACTATTCATAATAGCGGACGCGCCGTGATACACGATATTCTGTATAAAAATATCAGGATAGAGGACCCGCAGCGCATATTATTCCACTTTGCCGTGTTGGAATCAGTCTATTCACCGGCCAGCACTATGTATGGAAAAATTATGGACGTCAGGCTGGAGGATATTACGGTCACCTCGTCGCGGGGAACCCTGAGATCCAAGATAATGGGATATAGCAGCACCCAAAACGTACAAGGCATTGCGTTCAAAAACCTGACGTTCAACGGAGACAAAGTGACCACCGGAGACCAGATTAATTTATCTACCAATGCCTATGTCGCAAATATTACTTTTGAATAAACAAGAACGTATAATTTAAACACTTTTATGATTATGAAACAAGAAAAATATTTTTTGGTATGTTTAGCCATGTGGATGGGCTTCGCATGGTCATGTGCTAAAGACGAAGGGACACAAGATCAATCATCGGCGGTGGAACTAACCGCACCTGCCAACGATGCAGCCTACAACTTAGTACTCGTGGAGGAGGTGATATTCAGTTGGAAGTCAGCTGCAGGGGCGTCGGCCTATACGCTGGTACTGAGCAAAACGGCCGATTTATCAGCACCGGCCACAAAAGTCGTCAACGGCAACAGGCTACCACTGCCGGCTGCAGACCTTGACGTCATGCTCGACAACCTCGGCATAGACTATGCCGCAGAGGCTGTGATATACTGGACCATCAAACCCGACAACAATGCAAACGCCTATACCGAAGTGAGAGCGCTCAAACTCACACGCTTGCCGGTGCCGGTGGT
>JAITIL010000150.1 GCA_031279475.1 Prevotellaceae bacterium
CTAAAGAGATGCTTTTACAACGTCTGCAGTGGGGCGCTTATCTGATATATGAAGAAGATGGTGTGATGAAAACTTATGCGACAGACGATGTGCAGGCCATGCTTCGTAATGAATAATTAAAAGTTAAGAATTAAGCGTCGGGAACTTGGAGCACGGCGTTTGACAGCCGCCACAAAGTTCTTCCTGTTTGACGCAACGAATGCCGAACTGTTGTATGTTTTTGTTGTGCCCTATTTCAGTTTCGGGGAATTTGCCGTTTTTCTTTATAATTATGGTTATCGCCAACCCTGCGAAGCACAAGCCAAGTATAACAGTTGATAAGATAATGATGGTGAGTGTTGTAGTCATATTATATATTGCATATATATTATTAATACTTTGCCGCTATTCCTTCAAACCATTTCATTTGGTCGGCGAGGGTAAGGTGGCTGTTGTCTAACAGCAACGCATCATCGGCTTTGCGGAGGGGCGTTATGGTGCGGTGCTCGTCGATATAATCGCGTTGGATAATGTGCTGTAAGATTTCCTGTAGCGACACTTGCCCGCCTTTTGCTACAAGTTCCTTGTAACGCCGTTTGGCGCGTACATGAGGGTCGGCCGTCATGAAAATTTTCAGTTCGGCCTGCGGAAACACCACTGTGCCAATGTCGCGGCCATCCATCACAATGCCTTTGTCCTTACCCATCAATTGTTGCGCGTGTACGAGGTGCGTGCGTACTTCGGCAATCGCGCTCACATCGCTTACCAGTTGGGATACCTTGATGCTGCGAATATCGTGTTCTACATTTACTTGTTGCAAAAAAGTAATATTTTGCCCGTCAATGTTGCGAAATTCAATTTGAATGTCAGGCAATGCGGCAATTAATGCCTTTGTATTTATTTTTCCGTCGTCGGAAATCAGTCCGTGTTGTAACCCATATAAAGTTACGGCACGATACATGGCGCCGCTGTCCACGTAAATATAGCCGAGTTTGGCTGCAATGGCTTTAGCGAATGAACTTTTTCCTGTAGAGGAGTGTCCGTCAATGGCAATAATTATTTTTGAGACAGGTGTATTCAATATTTTTTTATAATAATGTTGTTTTTTTTGCAAAGATACAATAATATTTTGTACCTTTGTGTCTATTGTAACAATTTATGCGTGTTGCCGTTATAGATATGGGGACAAATGTGTATAATCTGTTGCTGGCAGATGTAGTCCCCGGAGCATGGAGTCGTGTACATGAAATGAAACAACCTGCCCGTCTTGGTGATGGTGGGTTGCGTAGTGGTATACTATCAGCGCGAGCATTCGACGCTGCTTCAGAAGCCATGGATCGTTTGACTGCGCAATTGGCCGCGTGGGGCGGCGCTGAGCAGGTTTATGCATTGGCTACATCGGCGGTGCGGGAGGCGGAAAACGGTCTTGATTTTGCGGAGTTTATAGAAGAAAAATATCATATTCCAATAGAAGTAATTTCGGGCGACCGTGAGGCGGTGCTTATTTATAAGGGTATAAGGGAAGGTGTGCAATTGAAAGAGAAGCCGGTATTGATGCTTGATATTGGTGGGGGAAGTAATGAATTTATTATTGCTGACGCCGAAATGATTTATTGGAAGCATAGTTTCCCGTTAGGAATGGCGCGGCTACTCGAGCAATTCAAGCCCAGCGATCCTGTTACATCGAAAGAAGCAAAGCGTGTGAGGTCATACTTAAATCAAGAGATGAACGCTTTGTGGCAGGCATTGGAACGTTATGCTATTACTACATTAGTGGGGTCGTCGGGCTCATTCGACACTTACAGGTCATTGCTCACTGGCGCCGCGAAAGAAAAGAAACCGTCATATCTCATCGAATTGAGCGCTTTTGCCGAGTTGTACCATCAGTTATTACATGCCACTGCGGCAGAGCGCATGGTCATGAAAGGCATGACGCCTGTGCGGGTTGATTTTATTGTGCTGGCGGCTATTTTAACCAATTTGGTTATTGAAAAGGCAGGCGTCACGAAAATGATACAATGCAGTTATTCGTTGAAGGAGGGCGTGATGTCTGAATTGGCCGAGTCGTATAGGATATATTAAATATAAAATAAAAATAAACCGGATATGAAGATTTTAGTTGTAGATGATGAAAAGAGTATTCGCAATACTATGAAAAATATTTTGGAATATGAGGGATACGAGGTGGTCTTGGCTGAAAAAGGCGAAAATGCTTTGGCTGCCGTGGAAGATGATAATTTTGATGTTATTTTTTGCGATATCAAGATGCCTGAAATGGACGGTATTGAGATACTTGATAAATTGCAGGAAAAACATCCCGAAATTCCGGTTATTATGATTTCCGGACATGGCACTATTGATGCAGTGGTGGAATGTATTAAAAAAGGCGCGTATGATTTTATTGAAAAACCGCTTGATTTGAATCGCATTTTAATTACCATACGCAATGCCACGGAAAAGACGGAACTGGTGAGGGAGACCAAAACATTGAAACGGAAAGTGTCAAAAATCCCTGATATGGTGGGCGATTCGGATGCCATGGTGAAGATTAAAGATTTGGTGGATAGAATTGCGCCGACAGAAGCCCGTGTACTGATTACCGGATCGAATGGAACGGGGAAAGAATTGGTGGCGCGGTGGATTCACGAGAAAAGTCCGCGTGCGGCAGCGCCTTTCGTGGAAGTGAATTGTGCCGCCATTCCCGGAGAACTTATCGAAAGCGAATTGTTCGGACATGAAAAAGGCTCTTTTACTTCTGCGGTGCGGCAACACAAAGGGAAATTTGAGCAGGCGCAAGGCGGCACGCTGTTTCTTGATGAAATTGGAGATATGAGTTTGTCGGCACAGGCTAAGGTATTGCGTGTGTTGCAGGAAAATAAGGTGACGCGCATCGGAAGCGATAAGGACATCAGTGTGAATGTGCGTGTGGTTGTGGCAACAAATAAAAACCTGAGGGTGGAAATTGAACGCGGGAGTTTTCGTGAAGACTTGTACCACCGGCTTAGTGTCATTATTGTGAACATGCCCACGTTGGCCGAGCGGCAATCCGACATCCCCTTGTTGGCCGACTATTTTATGAAACAAATTTGCGGGGATTATAATTATGCGAAACGGAAAATTACAGACGAGGCGCTTGTCGAGATGCAAAAATATCCGTGGACGGGAAATATCCGCGAATTCCGCAATGCCTTAGAACGGCTTATCATCCTTTGTGATAAAGTTATTGGGGTGGAAGATGTGAAGCAGTATGTAAATCCGTTGTTCTCATGAGGCGGTTATATAATTTCCGCCGCAAATTTAAGTATCCATCCTTGTTTTCCGTCAGCCAACTTAATGCACTGCCATTCGCCAAGTGTTTCGAGTATGGTTACTTTGGTCCCTTCGTGCAGTATAAATAAATCTTTCCCTGACGTGTCGGGCGAACTTTTTACGGTGATCACCGCGGGTGTAATAATGGCGGCGGAAGTGTCGTGCAGCTCTTTCTTTTGGTAGTAGGCAAATATTCCACAGTTGATACTCCCCAACAGGATAAGGATAGACAGGAAGAACGAAAATTTTCGCAAAGCAATATGATGGGCAAAAAGGAAAAGTCCGAATAACAGCAAGCCTAAAGTGAAAAAGATGATGGAAAGCCATGCCCATGTGTCGGTATCGGCGCCGCTGCGTATGTTTTTTATCCATGTAAACACAAAAAATTCGGGGACGGCTTCGATTTTATCCACCGTCATGGCGTTTGCCAATGCTAAATTGTGGCTGATATCGGCGTCGCCGGGGCGTAGTTTTATAGCGCGTTCATAATATAAAATAGCTTTCGACACAATATTTTGTTTGAAATAAGCATTGCCGATGTTGTAGAATAAATCGGCGGAAACCTCACCCGACGCCTCAATCATGTTGTAGTAGGTGATGGCTTCGCGATAGTCTCCCGAAGCATACAGGCTGTTGGCTTTAACCCATATTGAATCCACAATTTGGGCATGCAGTATGCCGGTAACAACAAAAAACAGTATACATGTAATTATTTTCTTCATTTTTTTATTCTTTAACTACTTTAAAACGTTTGTTCGAATTTGCTGATGATATGTGCGGCGTCATGATATACTTTTTCCATTTCGGAACGGCCGGCGTCGGGGGCGTAGCGTGCATACTCACACTCGTCGAGCAGATGCAGGTAAGCCTCAATGTCTTCTTCTTTCGCATGTTTTCGCTGCATGACTTCACGTGCTGTTTCGCGCGAAAGATCGGCAAGCATAAGCGCTGATTTGTCGGTGAGGAAACCCCATAAAGCGCGGCTGACTTCCTCATAAAAGTTGTTTCTGTCGCCGTTCTTCAAATATTGTCCCGCTGCTTTCAGTCGCTGTTGGGCTATTCTATTCGCTTTGCGGTGACGGGTGCGTGTAACATCCTGTAATTTTTTTATGTGATTTTTGAAAGAGTAATATATAATGATGAACAGTGTGAATAATAAAACGAACATCAGATAGTAGCTCCATGTGCCGAAGAAAACGAATCCTTTTTCGTGTAAGCGCAAAGGTTTTGTTTTAATGTAGTGAATGTCGCTGCCCAGCGCTTTTATTGATTGTCTGTTGACGCCCGCTGTGCTTGTGGCAGTGCTGGCATTGGGGTCTTTGGCTACACCCAGATGTAAATTTTTAGAACGAAGGGTGACATATTGTTTTTTGGTAATGTCGAAATAGGTGAATTCTACAGGAGGAATATCGAAACTTCCCTCATTGCGGGGAATAACAGGGTATTCAAACTGTTTAGCGCCCGATATTCCCAACGATGAAGTTTTCGTGTTGTCGGATGTTTTTACATCGTAGGTTTCAAAATGAGGAGGGAAATTCACATTCGGCTTTTCTACCAATTTAATGTTGCCTTCGCCGGTGATTTTTACGATTAAGGAAAGTGCATCGTTGGCGGTTACGCTGTCGCGGTTGAATGCGGCTTCCATGCGGAAGTTGTTACCCACGGCGCCTTTGAAAGAAGCCGGTGCACCACTTGGAAGCGGCTCTACCTTGATAGTGGTTGAAGGCGATTGAATATGTTTGCGTACGTTTTGCGGCGAGTCGAAAAAACTGTCGAAGAAGCTGCGGGGCTGGCTGTTTCTTGCATACACTTGCAGCACGCAGTTTACTTCAAACGGATCGATTTTAAGTGTTCCGGTTTGTTGCGGAAAAAGAATGTAACGGCGTAACAGCGCGGTGTTGTATAATTTCCCGTGTACGTTCTCGCGTTGGAACTGCAGTTGTTGCGGCGTTTCCAGCTCTTGACTCCAAAAGCCGTTGAAGGTTGGGAACTTCACATCTTCAAAGCCTGCGATGTTCATTTGGCGGGTATATAGTTTGATGGTGGCAATCATGTATTCGCCTTGCACCACCGTCGATTTGCTGAGATGAATACGTGTGAATACATCCGTTTCGTCGGCATTGATGTTTTGATGGCTTTCGGGAGCCTGTTCCTGTGTTGTGGTAGTTTGTGTGTTGCCGTTTTGGGATGTGTTTCCTCCTGCGACTACTTGGATAGATAAGGTTTTTGTTTGGTATGCTTTCCCTTCTACCGTGGCTTCGGCTGCACCGATATTTATAGTGCCTTCCTGATTGGCCTGAAGAATGTAAACCATACTTACGGAGCGGTCGTAGCTGGTTTTCCCATTAATAATTTGTACACTCGTACTGGTAGAGCGCGATGGCCCTGCCAAAACGGTGAAGCCGCTGAAATCGGGCGCAGTAAAGTTTTCGAATTCGTTATTCAGGGTGAACGTAATGCGAAAGGCTTCGCCTACGGTTACTATACGCGGCGCCGAAGCGGTAAATTCTACCGTTTGCGCCTGCATCATTCCTGCGCCAGGCAGGGTGATTAAAAAGATAAAAAATCGTTTCATCATAAGTTACCAGTTCTTTTCTGTCTTGTATTTTCCCAAGGCTTTTGCCTTTTCTTTCTTTACTTTTTCCTGTGTTTCTTTTTCGTTTGATTGCACAGCCTCTAATATTTGTTGCGCCTGCTGCGGCGAAATTTTAGGCTCTTGTTGCTGTTGTTGTTGATCGTTTTTGTCGTTTTGCTGTTCTTTATTGTCTTGCCCGTCATTTTTGTCTTGATTCTGATCTTGTTTTTGGTCTTGGTTTTGTTGCTGGTTTTTGTCGTTGTTTTTATCCTGGTTTTTATTCTGTTGCTGTTGCTGTTGTTCTTCGTCTTTCAACATGCGTTGCGCGTAGGCAAGGTTGCTTCGGGTTTCGTCATCGGTGGGGTTTAAGCGCAAAGATTGTTTGTAGGCGTCGATACTTTCTTTGTATTTTTTTTGTTGCAACTGTGTGTTGCCCAAGTTATGCATCAGCTTTGCCCGGCTGGCGTCGGTTTGATGTTCGTCCGACGACAGGTTTTTAAATAAGGATTCGGCCTGCTCAAATTGATTTTGCTTGTAAAGCGCATCGCCCAAATTAAATTTTGCGATATACGATGATGAGTCTTTTCCCAACCCCCGCCGGAATGCGATTTCGGCTTCGTTATATTGTTCATCTTTGTATTTTTTAATGCCCTCCCGCACTTCTTTTTTGTCTTCCTGCGCCCATGCAGGGAATGAAAGCGCATACAAAAATATAAACAAAAATGTTTTTTTGAAGATATCGAAACTTTTCGACCACCGGTTTTTCCGTTCTACAATAAACATCTCGACAATGAGAAAAAATAAGGTGAAGACAAATATATACATAAATTGTTCATTAAAATCTTCGAATACAATGGCATTCATTTCTTGTTTCTCCATACTGTTGATACTTTCCACCACTTTGTCTAACCCGAGGTCGGCGTTGGTGGCGTGGGTATAGCTCCCAAGTCCGGCGGCGGCGATTTCCTGCAACACGGCTTCGTTTAATTTTGTTACTACGATATTGCCGTCTTTGTCTTTCAACATGCCGTTTTTAGTGGGTATCGGCTGGCCTTCCACAGAGCCGATGCCGATGGTGTGTATCACAATGCCGTTTTCCACGGCGGCTTTGGCGGCAGCTACCGCGTCATCCTCGTGGTTTTCGCCATCGGTGATGATGATGAGCGCGCGGCTTTTGTCGCTTTGCAAGGTGTAGCTGCGCATGGCCAGCGCAATGGCTTGCCCGATGGCCGTGCCTTGCTTGGGTACAATATCGGGGGAAATGGACGACAGGAATATTTTGGCCGACACGTAATCGGTTGTTACGGGAAGCTGCACGTAGGCGTCGCCGGCGAATACGATAAGTCCTATACGGTCGTCCTTAAGGCGGTCAACCAGTCTCGATATGGCGAGTTTGGCGCGTTCCAGGCGGTTGGGGCGAAAGTCTTCCGCCAACATG
>JAITIL010000011.1 GCA_031279475.1 Prevotellaceae bacterium
CACATTAAAGAGATGAATAATCGCAGGGACTTTTTGAAAAAAACGCTGATTGCAGCCGGGAGCGTCCCGGTGGCCGGAATATTCCTGCTGCTGTTAAGTATAATGCCTGTGTATGCGCAACAAGTAAACAGGACGATTACGGGTACGGTGCTTGACGTCAAAGGCGAAGCCGTCACTGGCGCCACTATTGTGCTAAAAGGGACCAATGTGGCGACCTTAACTGATGTAACCGGAAAATTTTCCCTGCAAGCGCCTTCTGACGCCACACTGGTGGTCTCATTTCTCGGTTACCGGTTGCAGGAAATTGCGGTTGGCCACCAAACGAACATCAATGTGGTGTTGGAAGAAGATGTGAAGCAATTGGAAGAAGTGGTAGTAACCGCATTAGGTATAAAACGCGAAAAAAAGGCGCTTGGATACGCCGTGCAGGAGGTAAAAACAGCTGATTTTGCGGAAACCAAAACCGAAAGTGTGGCCAATATGTTGCAAGGTAAATTAGCGGGCGTGCAAATCAGTCGATCTTCTACGGGGGTGGGCGGTTCTACGCGCGTTGTCCTGCGTGGGTTGAATTCGCTCACCGGGCGAAACCAACCGCTATGGGTGGTTGACGGAATTCCCATCCGGGATGATGCGACAGGTGCTTCTTTTGAAAATTGGAGTGGTTCGGATGCGGCGGGCGCTTCTTCCGAAATCAACCCTGATGATATTGCCGGTATCTCGGTATTGAAAGGGCCAAACGCTTCTGCTTTATACGGCTCCAGGGCACAAAACGGCGTAATTGTGGTTACCACAAAAAGCGCCGGGCAAGGGCAGCCGTTCCGTATCACTTACAACGGTAATTTCAGTTGGTCTCAACTATATAGCGGCTATGATTTTCAATGGCTTTATGGGCAAGGCAATCGCGGTGATTTTGATATTAATGCGAAAGAAGGCTGGGGCCCCCTTATGACGGGGCAGAAAATTCAAAACTGGCGGGAATGGTTTTATGATGAAAACGCGGAAGAATATGCCATGACGGCGCAGAAAAACCGCATAAAAGACTTTTTCAGGACGGGATTCAATACCAGTAATTCCATTGCCATTGAAGGCGGCGGGAAATACCTCGCCACCCGGTTATCCTTTACAGATTCACGCCACCAGGGCATTACAGCTAATAATGACCTGCGTCGGCAATATATCGACATAAACAGCAATTTGAAATATGGCCGTCTTACGGTAAATGCCAAGGCCACTTACAGTAAGCAAACGCAAGAAAACCCTGTTGTTACGGGCGAGTACGGCATGATGCAGATGTTTACCAAAATGCCGGCCAATATCCGTACGGAAGATTTATTGCACCACATGACTGTGGCGCATATCCCGATGAACTGGAGCGGCCCGAGCATTGAATACCATAACCCCTACAATTATATTACCGGTGAAAAAGAAACGGTATATGGTCGCGACAGGTTGTTTGGGGTCGTTTCAGCCGATTTCAAGTTTACGGAGTGGCTGGGCGTCACTGCGCGTACCGGCCTGGATCGCATCATAAATAACAACCACTATTGGGGATTGAGAGGAGTCAACGGAACAAATCCTACGTACGGGAAATCCTATACGACCATCAGCGAAAGCAATTCCGACCTCATGTTGAATTTTAATAAAACCTTTGGCAAATTATCCATTTTGGCCAATGCCGGCGGCGCTGTCATGAACCTTAAAACTGACGGGTTGGATGCCGGATCGGGCTATTTGACGCTGTACGGGTTTTACCGGTTGTCGAACGGCTCGCTCGTTTCGGCCAATGATTACACCACCGAAAAGGAAATACAATCCGTATTGGGAAATGTCCAGTTGGCTTATAACAATTATGCCTATCTGGATATTACCGCAAGGAATGACTGGTCGTCCACCTTGCCTGCCCGCAACCGCTCCTATTTTTATTCTTCGGTCAATTTTAGCGGCATTGTATCGGATATGGTGAGCCTTCCCAAACAGATCTCGTTGTTGAAAGTGCGCGCTTCATGGGCGCAAGTGGGGAATGATACAGACCCATACAGGTTGGCGCAGGTTTACGGCCTTCCTCCTAAGGTGAACGGCGTCAATATATGGGGCGATGTGGGATTAACAAAGCCGTTTGATGACTTGAAACCCGAACGCACCACCTCGCTGGAATTTGGATTTGACCTGAGCCTGTTTCAAAACAGAATCGGGCTGGACGTCACCTATTACCATTCCAACACGATTAACCAGATATTGTCTTTACCCATTCCTCCGTCGAGCGGATATGAGTGGAAATACATCAATGCCGGCAAGATGAAAAGTTCGGGATTTGAATTGATGATCAATACAACCCCTGTGAGGAGCGGCGCGTGGCAATGGGATGTGAATTTTAATTGGGGCGCCAACAAAAGCGAATGTGTAGCATTAGATACCGGGATTCAGAAACTCACCTTAGGCAGCTTGCGCATCGGCGAAGTAGTGGTGATGGAAGGCGGAACGTATGGAGATATTCGCAGCAAGGTTTTCCTTCGGGATCATGCGGGGCGCATGCTGGTTGACGATGATGGCATTCCGATGAAATCCAATGAATTTGAAACGATCGGAAATATATCGCCCCACTGGACGGGCTCCGTGGCAAGCCGGTTGCAATACAAAAATTTCGTATTAAACGTATTGATTGATATCCGGCAGGGTGGAGATATCCTGTCGGTGACCGATGCGTTGGCTTCGGAGGCCGGAACCGGCGCGCGTACGGTCGATGGGCGGGACGGCATGGTGGTGGAAGGCGTTACGTCCACCGGGCAGCCCAATACTAAAACCATCACCGCCCAACAATACTGGCAGTCGGTAGGTGGCGCGTATGGCGTGGGAGAAACTTTTCTCTATGATGGATCCTTTGTCAAACTGAGGGAAATATCGCTGGGCTATCATATTCCTGCGCAATACTTGAAGAAAATTAAATTTATTAAACAGGCAAAGCTGTCGCTTGTGGGGCGCGATTTATTTTATTTCGTAAAACATACGCCCGGCGCCGATCCGGAGGGCGCATCCATCAGGGCGGACTGGGCGCAGGCTTTTGAATTGAATGCGCTGCCTCCCACGCGGACATTTGGCTTTAACATAACGCTTACCTTCTAAAAACGAGTATTATGAAACAATCAATGTGGATAATAATTGCAACAGGGTACATGTTGGCCGGTTGTACCGGAATGTTTGATGAGATAAATCGTAATCCCAATGCCATTAATGAGATCAATCCGCAATTGTTGCTGCCCAAAATGCAATATGAAGTTATTAATGCCAATGCGTATGAGTACCAGCGGGGTGAAAACCTTTTTGCCAACCAATATTGCCAATGGGTAGCCAATACAGCCCCCTATTTTAATTCAGACAGGTATGAATACAACAGCGAATGGGTAACTATCGCCTATTGGTCGCCATATTACACCTACGTGCTCAAAGAATTTTTAGACGTCCGGAGGATGGTGGAAACGCATCCCGAGTATCAAGAGATGTACCACATTGCACGCATTGTAGCCGCACTCGGCGCGGCGCGGACTACGGATTTATTTGGAGATGTGCCCTACAGTGAGGCCAGCCGCGGGTTGGACAAAAGCAAGTATGACGCCCAAAAAGATATTTATTATGATATTTTGAAAGAACTGACGGAAGCTACCGAGGCGCTTTCGGCGGGTTTTGACCATGTACAGCTAAAATATGGCGCTTCGGATTTTTACTATAACGGAGAAGCGGACGCCTGGATTCGTTTCGGTAATTCACTCCGCTTGCGGTATGCGTTGCGCATAGCATTCATAGACCCCGGCAAAGCGCAACAAGAGGGCGAAGCGGCGCTCTCTCGCCCGATGATGACGCACACAGGCGATAACGCCTGTTTGGTTACAAGCATTGAAGATGACGGCCATCCGCTGTTCGTCATATCCAACTGGAGTGAGTTCCGGATGAGCGCCACGCTCGAAAATGCCTATAAAACATTGAGCGCGGCGCCAGATCCCCGCATGGAATGTTATTGGGGGGTGACAGAAGCGTCGGTGGCGGCAAATACGCCTGCATTTAAAGGGGTGCGCAACGGCTTGCCCAGCGACCAGTTGCCCTTGCCGAACACGGCGTCCTCTACATGGGGATTATTGTGGGCGCCCGAGTGGAATTCCAGCCATATAAAGCCTGTCGTTTTTACGGCAGAATACCCTCTTTATGCCATGTGCTATTCCGAAGTATGCTTCCTGAAAGCCGAAGCGGGCGTACGGGGATGGGCCGGCGCAGGCAACGTACAGGCCAACTATGAGAACGGTATTCGCGCCTCTTTCGCTGAAGCGCGATGGAACGTAAATCCTGCCCTGTATTCCACCGCCAACGATGAAACTTACATCGCTACCGGCAGTGTCAAATGGAATGAAGGGGCGGATTTTGAAACCAAATTGGAGAAAATAGCTACCCAGAAGTGGTTGGCTTTATTTCCCAACGGTACGGAAGCGTGGGCAGAAGTGCGGCGTACGGGATACCCGAAATTGACGCCAATAGCGCGAAGCGAAGATCCTGCTATTAATGTGGCAAACGGGGAATTTATTAAAAAACTCCGTTATGTGAATATTGAACGGGAAATTAACGGAGAGCATGCTACATCGCCAAACCTCAACGGCGGCAAAGGCGACGGGCAGCATGTCCGTGTGTGGTGGGATACGGGAAGATATAAATAAACGGGAAACAAAGTGGAACGAAGAGATTTCATAGCATTGAGCATTGGGAAGTGGTCGGAGTCGGTTGCCAGACAAACAGAACGGTCGGCCGACGTGGTGATTTCCGGCGACTGCCATATCCGCTACCAGGGAGGACAAACAGTATGGATGTAAAGTATGTCATATTAATTTTTGCCATGATGGGTTTTATGGCCTGCTCATCAGG
Organism: Prevotellaceae bacterium; assembly: GCA_031279475.1. Lineage (GTDB taxonomy): Bacteria > Bacteroidota > Bacteroidia > Bacteroidales > UBA932 > JAIRLC01. The sequence goes on from JAITIL010000011.1 coordinate 4,903, forward strand.
CCAAACGCCACTCCCCAATAATGGGGAAAGCGGAGAAAATATCACATATCCGTGGGAAGCCGACAGGAAAAGCATGTTGCCGGTTACGGATATGGTATTGATTTACGGCGGTGGCGCGCACCGGAATGTCACATGGAACAAAGACCATTTCACCCCCTACGTGAGCTATACGGATAAGACAAATCACGAACAAAGTTTGTTCGACGGTTTCCTGTTCCTTGAAATTACCAATGGCAAGTCGGGCGCACCGCGTATTTTTGCCACGGGCTACAACGGCGAGCCCGCCAGAAAGACGGACTGGAAGGCGTTGGCAGATTACTATTTCCAATCCGGTATCGCCATAGATGCGTTGGAGCAAAGTATCGCTGAGGCCGAGCAGCGATTAAATACCGGCCGGAAAAAGAAAATTGTAGTGGCGCTCCCCGAACCGATTACAGCAGGCCCCAACACCAACTACGCCGAACTGCCTGCCGACTACTGGGGAGAAATAGACGGCGTCCCCCTTGATTTTACCAGGGATAGCGACCGCGTTATGGCTTGCAAATGGTACATAGACTACGTAAGGAAACGTTTCAGCGAGGGTGGTTTTCAACATCTGGAACTGGCCGGTTTTTACTGGGTGGCCGAGGAATCGCTGCACACCGGAAGCATTCTTTCGGGCGTGGCGGCATACCTGAACCGGTGGAAGTACAGCTTCAACTGGATACCTTACTGGAAGGAAACCCCTGATTATTATGAATGGAAATCGCTGAAATTTAATTATGCCTACTTGCAACCCAATTATTTCTTCAACGAAACCATTCCCTATTCACGCTTAACGGACGCCTGTACCGTAGCTCGGCAGTATGACATGGATATGGAACTGGAATTTGACGAGCGGGTTTTTGTAAACAATGGAAACAGGGGGGGCAGGCTGCGTGATTACATGCAAGCGTTTGAAGCGAACAATATTTTGTTAACCAAACGAATTGCCTATTACCAGGGTACCGACGCGCTGTATCAACTGTCTCGTGCCGTCAACGAACAAGACATTGATTTGTTTCACGACTTCTGCGCTTTTGTGGTAACGCATCAAGCCGTATATGGCAAATAAAAAAATAAATTTAAAATTCAATGAATAAATTAATGTTTAACTAAATTTTTAAAGACATGAAAAAATTAAAATTTGACCTTATGAAGTATCTTTTGATACTTGGATTAATCATGCCGGTGGCGTCTTGTAGCGAAGACGACCCGGAAGAAACGCCCAAAAGGACGGAAAAGGAAATTACTGCATTCAGTCTTCCTGCATTAGAATTGACGGGGATTATAGACCCTGCGGCGTACACCATTACCCTTACGGTAACGCCCGACTTTGACCAAACGCTTTTGGAAAGTGTGGCGCCCCGTATTGAGTACAAGGGTGAGAAAATTGAACCGGCAGCCACAGAACCTCAGAACTTCACCCGGGATGTGACCTACAAGGTAACCGCCGAGGACGGCTCGTCGCAGGATTACACCGTAAGCCTGACGGTTAGCGAATTCTATGCCACCGGCTTTGCCAAAGCCACCGAAGTGTGGACACAGAATTGGGCTGCGCTTGGTTTTGCCGCCAGTTCAGAGCCTACAATGGCCTACCTGAATGGAAAATTGGTGGCATCCCGTTCGGGAATTATATTAGATGCCGCTACCGGCGAACCCACCGGCACGAAATTGAACGTAACCGGCGCCGAGGGTAAATTCAATGCGACTGAAAGCTTGAATTATCCTTTTTCCGTGACCAACGACGACGCGGGTAATGTCATTGGCGTGTCGCTGGGCGCATGGACTACCTCTTTCCTTCCCGTATACAAATGGACAAACTCTTTGGAGAGCCCTCCTGAGCTGGTTTTTGAATTGAATAACACTACATGGGCCGGCGGTAACCTGAACCGGTTCGGCAGGAAAATTTCGGTAGTTGGCGATATCAACGGAAACGGATACATTGCACAGTACCACCAAGACCAGGGAGGTGCTGGTAATGGTGATGAAAAGCAATATATATGGAAAGTAACCGCAGGCGTTGTTGACCCTGGTACCTATACTGCCATTGCAGCCCGCACGGGAGACAAATCTTATTACCAGACCTTGATACCCATGACAACTGCCAGCATTTATCCGTATTATTTGGCAGTGACCGGACATTCTTCCGGAGACCCCCATTCCGAAATAAGCTATAAAGCTAATGAATCTTCGGAAAAGGAAGTTATTAATGGTTTTCTGGAAAACCATTTCAGTTCTAATTGGGGCTCTTATGTTCGTCATGCTAAAAAGTTTGATTTTAACGGCGTCACCTACCTCGCGATACTTTCAGTCAATAGTACTGAAGATTATTACCTGTCTATTATGGATACCAGGAACAACGAGGTAAAGGAATACTTTGTAATTCCCAAAGTAGTTACAAATAATAATGGCTCCAGTTCTGTGACCAGTGCGGCGGAAGAAACGCTTCCAACGGGCGAAAAGAAAATCCGCCTTTATACGCTGATTACCGATTGGGGTGTATATTGCCATGAACTAACCAGCAAGCCGTAATTTTCCGGCTATGTGTATGGCAAGGTACAGGGCTGTCTTGTACCTTGCCGTTTACAACCTTAAAAATGTAACCAATGAAGCAATTATTCTTTTTCAACAGGCGTTCCCTTGTGGCGAGTTGCGGCATTGTGGCGGCCAGCCTTTTCGCTGGTATTACCCTGTATGCCCAGACACGCAACCTGAGCGGTTTCGTAACCGATACACAGGGCGAAAGCCTTCCGGGCGCGGTGGTGAACGTGAAAGGCAGTACATCCGCGGTGGCCGCAGGCGCTGATGGGCGGTTTACCCTCGCCCTGCCGGCCGATGCAGCTACGGTTGAGGTATCGTACATGGGTTATGTCACGCAGACCGTTGATGTGCGGGGTAAGAATGAGATTGAAGTGACGCTGCAGGAACAGGTGAGCGTGTTTGACGAGGTTGTGGTGATTGGTTATGACACGCAGAAGAAGGTAAACCTCACCGGCTCCGTGCAGGTTGTCGCGGGCAGTGATTTGACCAAACGCAGTGCGCCCAATACCTCTGCCGCGTTGCAGGGGCTGGCGGCAGGCATGTCGGTGGTTCAGTCCACCGGCAGGCCCGGCGCCGACGGCGGCAATATTACTATCCGTGGGAGAGGTTCCATCAACACTTCTACTTCCCCGCTCATATTGATCGATAACGTGGAGGGCGACGTCAACGCCATTGACATGAGCATCGTGGAGTCTATCTCCGTGCTGAA
>JAITIL010000067.1 GCA_031279475.1 Prevotellaceae bacterium
ATGAAGGTAAAATACGATAAAGAACAGGATATACTCTATGTTTCATTCAGCAATGAAACTGTTTACGAAAGTGATGAAGAAAAAAAGGGAGTCATATTAGATTATTCCGCTAATGGGCAAATAGTAGGTATTGAGTTGCTACATGCCTCCAAACAAGTATACAATCCCACTAAAGTGGAATATGAAGTAGCATAAGTAATCATAAAGTAGCAAGCCTGTGTCCGACGTATGTTTCATTCAGCTTCCCCTCAATTTTTATCCGTCTGTGGGTAAATTAAAAATTTTTATGTAAATTTGCGGCTTGGATTAGGTATCATTTTTATGAAAATTACGCGCTTATTTTATTTTTCGCTTGTTGTCACGCTACTCTCGTCCTGCACGGGAAAGTTTGAGAAGTTGCTCAAAAGCAACGACGCCGACCAGAAGTATAAGGCCGCCATGGACTATTATAACAAGAAAAAATACAACAAAGCCATTTCCTTATTCGACAACATCACCCTGTATTATCGCGGCACGCCGCGTGACGACAGCGTTAATTTTTATTTGGCAAAAAGTTATTTTTTGGATAAAGACCCCTACTCTGCGGCACATTATTTCAATACGTTCAGGCAAACATTTCCGCGCAGCCAATTTACCGAAGAGGCCACGTTCCTGCGTTGCATCTGCCTGTACGAAACAACCTACCGCCCATCGCTTGACCCTAAACCGACCACGCAGGCGCTGGCAGCCATAAACGAATTTAATTACCTCTACGCTGCGAGCGAGTGGAAAAAAGAGCTGCAACCCCTGTACGACGAACTTTCCAGCCGGATGGATGAAAAGAATTTTTCCGCGGCGAAGTTGTACTACACTATTGAAAATTACAAAGCGGCTTTCACTGCCCTGAAAACAGTGCTTAAAGATAATCCCGAAAACCGCTACCGCGAAGATATACTCTATCTCGTCATGTCTTCCTCTTACATGATTGCCAAAAACAGCGTGTCAAGTAAGCAGAAAGACCGTTACCAGACCGTCGTTGACGAATACTATAACGTTATCAGTGAATATCCCAACACTAAATACCGGAAAGAGGTAGATAGGATGCAGCAGGAAGCGCTGGAATTTTTAGAAAAAAAGTAATCATATTATGGATACAAAAAAAACAACTGTCCCTGTTAACACTATTACACGTGACATCAGTCAACTGTCTTCAAAAATCGGCAATGTTTATGAGACGACCATGATTATCGCCAAACGCGCCAATCAGATTGCCGCCGAAACGAAACAGGAACTTAACCGCAAGCTGGAAGAATTTTCAGATTATTCCGATAATCTTGAAGAAACGTTTGAAAACCGCGAGCAAATTGAGATTTCACGTTACTACGAACGGCAACCCAAACCCACGCTGGTGGCCGTCCAAGAACTCCTCAACAACAAAATCTATTACCGGAAAATAGACGAACAGCAGCCCGAAAACAAAACGGCATAATTCTAATTTCAGCGTTTTCACCAATGTTGAAAGGGAAACACATATTACTCGGCGTCACTGGAAGCATAGCGGCCTGCAAGGTGGCCACGCTTATTCGTTTGCTGACGAAAGAAGGCGCCGAAGTGCAAGTGGTGATGACCGCTGCCGCCAGGCATTTTATTACCCCGCTCACTGTGGCCACGCTGTCGAGACGCCCTGTTCTTGTTGAGTTTTATAATCCTGAAAACGGCAACTGGAACAGCCACGTGAGCCTCGGCGAGTGGGCCGACTGCTATCTTATCGCACCCGCCACCGCCAACACCATGGCCAAAATGGTGCATGGAATAGCCGACAATTTACTGCTCACCGCCTACCTGTCGGCGCGCTGTCCTGTAATTGTAGCGCCGGCCATGGATGTGGAGATGTATAACCACCCGGCCAACATGTGCAATATAGCGTTGCTCAAAGAACGCGGCGTGATGGTGATAGACCCCGCCAGCGGCAGCCTGGCCAGCGGGCTGGAAGGAAAAGGACGCATGGAAGAACCCGAAAAAATAGTACAGTTCCTGCAACATTCTGTTTCAAAAAAAAAAACGCTGTCGGGATATAACGTCCTTGTAACCGCCGGCCCCACTTACGAAGCCATCGACCCCATACGTTTCATCGGTAACCACTCGTCGGGAAAGATGGGCTATGCGCTGGCCGAAGAATTTGCCGCACGCGGCGCTACTGTGACCTTAATCAGCGGGCCTACCGCTCTCAAAGCGCAACATCCCCACATAAAAACCATTCCGGTGGTGAGCGCCGCGCAAATGTATGACGCTGCCACCGCACAATTTGAAACCGCACGTATCGCCGTACTTTGCGCAGCAGTGGCCGACTTCACGCCACAACACCCGGCTGGGGAAAAAATCAAACGGGGAAAAGAGCCGTTGCAATTGCAGCTTCAACCTACCGTGGATATTGCGGCGGAGCTTGGCCGGAAGAAAACAAAAGAACAGACCCTTGTGGGATTTGCGCTGGAAACAGACCATGAATTATCTAACGCGCAAAAGAAAATGACGGCGAAAAATTTGGATATAATTGTCCTCAATTCGTTGAACGACGCGGGCGCAGGATTTGGGTGCGACACCAACAGGGTGACCCTGCTTTACCGGAACGGCACACGGCAAAGTTCCGGCCTTAAACTAAAAAGTTGTATCGCCGCCGACATCGTCGACGCCATCCAGTCTATAAAGTGAACACACCATGCGCAAGATTATTTTCATAGTTTTCTGCCTTCTCCCAGGCATACCCGCACAAGCGCAGGAACTGCGCTGTAACCTGGGCATTAACTCCTCAAAGATACAGGGCACCAACAAGTCGATATTTCAAACGCTACAAAAAGACCTCAACAATTTCCTCAATAACAGGGTGTGGACCCACAACAAGTACGCCACCGACGAGCGCATTGAATGTAATTTCTTCCTCACCATCACCGACCAGCCCGGCACCAACGAATTTAAAGGAACCCTGCAAGTGCAGTCGAGCCGCCCCGTGTATGGGAGTTCGTACATCTCGCCGGTATTGAATTTCCTCGACAACGACGTCTCGTTTACCTATATAGAATACGACCCCATAGAATTTAACGACCAGACCTACACCAGCGCGCTCTCTTCGATTTTCGCCTTTTATGTGTATGTCATTTTAGGATTTGATTACGACACTTTTTCGCTGCGCGGCGGAACGGAGTATTTCAAACAGGCCGAACGCATCGTGGTCAACGCACAGGGCGCGGTGGAGAAAGGATGGCGACCCTACGAGGGCTCGCGCAACAACCGCTACTGGATGATTGAAAATATCCTGAACTACAAATACGACGCCGAACGCAGCGCCTATTACAAATATTACCGGCTGGGGCTCGACCAGATGAGCGAGCGGCTGAGCGAAGGCCGCGCCAACATCACAGAAGCGCTGCTCGATATCCAAAAGGTATATCGCGAACGTCCCGACATATATTTGTTTTTCCTCAAAATATTTTTCGACGCCAAGACCGATGAAATTATTAACATATATTCCGAAGCCACCGAGCAGGAACGCCTGCGCGCCTACCAAATACTGTCGGAAGTGGACAAGACCAACGAGAAGAAATACGTCACACTGAAAGAAAAAACAACCGCCTTTTAACCATGTTGCAAACGCTCTCCATAGAAAATTATGCACTCATTGAGAAGCTGTACATCACGTTTCCCAACGGGTTGAGCATTATTACCGGAGAAACCGGCGCCGGGAAATCCATCCTCCTGGGAGCGCTTTCACTCATCCTCGGCCAGCGCGCCGACACGGCTGCCCTCAAAGACAGCACGAAAAACTGCGTGGTAGAAGGCTCGTTCATCCTCGACGGATACGGGCTGGAAGAGCTGTTCGACACACATGATATAGCGTACGACACGCCCACTATTATTCGGCGGGTGATTAGCCCCAACGGCAAATCACGCGCTTTCGTGAACGAAATCCCGGTAACCATTAACGTGCTCAAGGAGCTTGGCGACCGCCTGATTGACATTCACTCGCAGCATCAAAACCTGTTCATCGGCGCTTCGTCGTTCCAGACCAACGTGGTGGACGCACAGGCCAACCATGCCGCCACGCTGGCCGAGTACCGCCAGGCGTTCAACGCCTACAAAGCCGCCGCCCACAAGCTCGCCGGGTGGAAAGAAAAAGCGCAAAAGGCGCGGCAGGAACACGATTACCTGCTGTTTCAGCACAATGAACTCAACGCCATACAGCTTAAACAGGGCGAACAGCAAGCGCTCGAAGCGGAACTCAAACAACTCACGCATGCCGAAGAAATAAAAACGGCGCTCACGAAAGTAAATGCCCTGCTGTTGAACGAAGAACTGTCGGTTGACAATTTGCTGCGCGACGCGGCCAGCAACCTGCAAAAGGTAAGCCACGCGCTTTCGCCGGCACAGGCGCTAACCGAGCGGATAAACTCTGCACGTATTGAACTGCGCGACGTCAACGCCGAAATCGAAACCCTCAACGGACGAACGGAACTCTCGCCCGAAAGGCTCATTGCCGTTGAAAACCGCCTGAACGCCCTCTATTCCCTGCAACAGAAGCATCACCTTTCGTCGGTGGAAGAACTGCTTTCGCTGCACGAACAGATACGCGAGAAATTGAACGCCATCGAGAATTTCGACGACACGCTGGCCGCCCTGCAACAGGCATACGACACACAATACCACAGGGTGAAATCACTGGCGGCCGACGTCTCCAACCGCCGCCGGCAAACCATCCCGCCTGTTGAAGCGCACATCACCCAAATGCTGCAACAGCTGGGCATGCCGCACGCCGTATTCCGCATCGCGATGGAAGAGGCGGAACAGTACCACGCTTCGGGAAAAGACAGCATCACGTTCCTCTTTTCCGCCAACAGGGATGTGGCGCCGCAGGAGTTATCGCGCATTGCGTCGGGCGGCGAAATCTCGCGGGTGATGCTGTGTTTGAAATCGCTCATGGTGCGCAGCAGCGGCCTTCCAACCATCATTTTTGATGAAATCGACGCCGGCGTATCGGGCGAGATAGCCGACAAAATGGGAAACATCGTATATGAACTCTCGAAATATATACAGGTGATTAACATCACCCATTTGCCGCAAGTGGCCAGCAAAGGCAACGCACATTACGTCGTGTACAAAGAAGAAAACGCCGCCGGGGCGACCATTACACGTATCAAGCCGCTCAACGCCGAAGAGCGCATTATGGAAATAGCAAAGATGCTGAGCGGGCAAAACGTTACGCAGGCAGCTATCGAAAATGCAAAAGAACTCCTTAAATCATAAATACCATGCGACTTATTATCCAAGAAAACTATGAGCAAATCTCCAAGTGGGCTGCGGCCTACATCGTACAAAAAATAAAGAAATTCAAACCTTCGGCCGACAAGCCCTTCGTGCTTGGACTGCCTTCCGGCTCGTCGCCGCTGGGCACTTATCACGAACTGATACGCCTGCACAAGAACGGCGAAATATCTTTCAAACATGTGGTCACATTCAATATGGATGAATATGTGGGGCTGCCTAAATCGCATCCCGAGAGTTACCACACTTTTATGTGGAATAATTTTTTTAGTTGCATCGACGTCCCCAAGGCCAATGTAAACCTGTTGAACGGCAATGCCGCCAACCTCGAGAAAGAATGTCTGCGCTACGAAGACAAAATCAGAAGTTACGGCAAAATTCATCTGTTCATCGGCGGCATAGGCCCCGATGGACACATCGCGTTCAACGAGCCGGGGTCGTCGCTCATGTCGCGCACGCGCGTTAAAACGCTTACCACCGACACCATCATCGCCAACTCGCGCTTCTTCGACCATGACGTGAACAAAGTTCCCAAAACGGCGCTCACTGTAGGCGTTGGCACCGTAATGAGCGCCGGGGAAGTGCTCATCATCGTGAACGGGCACAACAAAGCCCGCGCCCTGCGCCATGCGGTGGAGGAAAGCGTAAGCCACCTGTGGACAATCAGCGCGCTGCAACTGCACCCGAAAGGCATTATCGTGTGCGACGAAGCGGCCACTGTCGAGCTCCGCGTGGGCACCGTAAATTATTTCAAGGACATCGAGAAATCAAATTTGAATGCTAAAAATATGCTGAAATAAAGTGTTCGATGAAGAAAAACATAGTATCAGGAAATTCTTTCGTGAAAACCGGGCAGGCATATACACCACCGCAAGCGTGCACCTGTTGCTGCTCATCATACTATTGCTGTACCGCCTGCAAGACCTTGGGAAGATAGAAATACCCTTTGTGCTCGACTTCTCGCAACAGGAGGCGCAGGAAGCGCAAATACAAAAACAGGAACGGCGCGAACAGTTTGAAAAGGAGTTGGACGACATCCTCGCGCCTGCACGCCACCACAACCTGCGCAATGCCGCTGTGGACGAAACCGAACAACTGCTGCGCGACGACCGCCACCGCAACCCTGCCGCCATATACGACGAAGCGCGCCGCGTGCAGGCGAGCCTCGACGCCGCGCGCGAGGCCTTGCAGCAACAGCAGGGCGGCGACGAGGCGCTGCAATCAAACGCCGCCACATCCGAAAACCAGGCCGAGGCGTACAGGGGCCCGTCGGTGCTGTCGTACGACCTCGGCGGACGCAAGGCCATGCGCCTGCCCGTGCCGGTGTACCAGTGCCGGGGCGGCGGCGACGTCACCCTGCGCATCGAGGTCGACCGCAGGGGCTACGTGGTGAATACGGCCGTAAACACCGCCGCCTCCACCCCCAACACCTGCCTGGTTGACGCCGCACGGCGCGCCGCAAAAGCCTCACGCTTCGCCGCCGCCGCCAAAGCCCCCGCACGGCAAGCGGGGCACATCACCTACCGCTTCATTGCGCAATAATCTTACGTCCTGCCACAGGTTGACGCCTCAAACAGGCGCCTTTTTGAGGCGAAGTCGAAAAATCAAGGAATCCTAAAAGCCGGACGCACAGTTCCTGGCACACGCAAACGGCGCATGAACGTATGGGCGATTGACAGGGGACGGCTCGCCTGTTTCCGGCTTTTGCATTTATTGAAGATTATTTTGCGGCAATCTTTTCTTTTTTCATTTTTAGCCAAATATTTCATACGCCAAGTTTACATGAAAAATTTCAATTTTACAACGGACACGTAAAAATTAACAATTCGTAACATCGCCGGGGGTAACGGTATGCGTTTGGCCGGCAGTAACGATGATGGAACCGTTTTTTTCGATTCTTTTCAGTATAATTTGTTTTAAAATTGTTCGTTTTATGCTTCCGTCTATGGACGAAAGGCAGGATGTGATGATGTGGAGATAAAGTAGCTGCTTCGCAGCGATAAAATGGATAAAGTAGCTGCTTCGCAGCGATAAAATGGATAAAGTAGCTGCTTCGCAGCGATAAAATGGATAAAGTAGCTGCTTCGCAGCGA
>JAITIL010000089.1 GCA_031279475.1 Prevotellaceae bacterium
AGCGAGCGCGGCGAACCCCATTACGGCACGCACGCCTGGCCGTCGAAAAACGGCACCGTGCTGGCGGTGGTGCAGGACGGCGAAGTGGCCGCGCTGCTCGACGCCCTCCGCTACCTCAACGAGCACGCCGAAGAACAGGGACTCTCCGCCTTCGTGTGGAACGTGGAAGAGAAACTCTGACGGGGCATGGAGCACGGCAAGAATTTATGAACTGGAAATTCAGGGTACGGAGCACAGGAAACGGACGGTGTTTACCGGTTGTTTTCTTCTTCTTATTCGTACCCCTGACCGCTTCTGCTCAGCCAGTGATAAACAACCGGCGTGATATAATTTCCTTTCAAAACGCAAAGCCATTCACCGCCATTCCGTCAAAGCCCCGTCCATGGATAGCAGCAGCATAGGTAATAGGGCTCAATCTCGGAATCAACCTGTTCGACCGCTATGCCTTGAACGCCGGCTATGCACGGGTTACAGGTCGAAGCATAAAAAACAACCTGAAGCATCAATTCCTGTGGGATAACGACAACTTCGACACCAACCTCTTCTGGCATCCCTACACCGGCGGGTTGTACTTCAATGCCGCCCGGTCGAACGGACTCAGCTTTTGGCAATCTATTCCGTTTGCTGTTGGCGGCAGTTATTTGTGGGAATTGTTTTACGAAACGCAGCCTCCGTCCTTAAATGACATCATCGCCACGCCTGTAGGCGGCATTGCACTGGGCGAGATGACACACCGCGTGTCCCGCCTTATTCTGGACGACAGCAAGCGCGGATGGGAACGCTTCGGGCGTGAGTTGCTTGCCGGGATTATCTCGCCGATGGACTTGTTCAATCGCTTATTAAATGGCGACGCCCGGCGATACCGTTCAATTACTTACGACTATGAACCGTCGCTCGCACACCCATCCTTGCTGATCAACCTTTCAGTGATGGATCGCTTCCTAATCGACCTGAACAAAAATCGTAATAATTTTGACTGGGCATTAAGCGCAAAAATCGCCTACGGGCAGCCGTTCACGGAAGACACGCGCACACCCTACGACTTTTTTACGGGGGAAGCCGACTTTAACCTTATCGGCAACCAGCCGTTCCTGTCCAACGTAAGCGTCGTGGGGTTGATATGGGGGAAAGAATGGCAAACCGAAAAGAACAACTGGCTCGCCGGTATCTTTCAACACTACGACTACTACAACTCAAACCCTGTGGTCGACGGCGGTAAAATACCCTATGAGTTTGCGGAAACCGCCTCGTTCGGCGGCGGGATGCTCGGCAAAATGCAGATCGGCAAGACAAAGCCGGTGCACCTGTACGGGCATTTGTATGCCAACTGGATACTGCTCGGCGCGAACGAGTCGGACTACTTTCATGTCAACAAGCGCAACTACAACATGGGGAGCGGCTACAGCATCAAATCGTCCGTGGGGTTGTTAAAACAGCGTTGGAACATTGCATGGGGATTTAAACTCTACCAGCTTTTCACTAACAGGGGGTATGGCGCTGAAGAGATTGAAATAAACGGTTTACCGGAAAATGCAAACGCCGATTATGTAAATGCGCAGGGGAATAAGGGAAACACGCTCCTCGGCATGACTTATTTCAGCATAGGGTTTCGCCTGTCGCGCCGCATTAGCCTGAACGCCGAACAGCGGTTCTATTTCCGCAACACGCATTACACCTACCTCAACGATGTAGAAACCCAATCGACCGAAAACCGGATTAAGATAACTTATACGCTTTTTGATACGGAACTTTAATTTTTCGTATATTTGTGGAAAATAAAGACAATGAAACAACGAATATACATGGATACTTCTATCTTCGGCGGATATTTCGACCCTGAATTTGCCGAATTTACCATCCCTTTATTCGAGAGAGTTAAAAAGAATGAAGTGCAAATTATATATTCGTCGCTTACCGAACAGGAGTTAATACCATCTCCAGAGCGAGTAAAACAACTGGTGCGTAATTTGCCTGCCGACCACATTGATTTCATTGACATAACTGATGAGGCTATCGCACTTGCTTCGGAATATATAGCCGGGAACGTGGTAGGCAAAACCAGTTATGAAGACTGCCTGCATATTGCATTGGCAACTATCCACAAAGCCGACTATTTGGCAAGTTGGAATTTTAAGCACATTGTAAACACTGTCCGAATACAAGGATACAATGCCGTGAATGTAAAATCAGGTTATACTATTCTCAAAATTTGTTCACCAAAAGATTTGATGAAATATGAAGACTGAAAACAAAAACCCAAAAGATTTTGACGCCGTACAATTCATGCGCCAGGTAAGAGACAAGATTAGCGCCGATATTTGCGACCTGCCGAAAGAGCAGATATTGGAATACTTTAAGCAACGCGTCCCGAAAGAAAGGATTTTGCCTGCTCAGTAGCAGCAGGCAGGCTACTGCCGTCGGCGTCATTGCGAGGAACAAAGCGACGAAGCAATCCGAAAAAATTATGAGTGATGGATTATGAATTATTACACTCCTCTCATCCGTCAGCCGAAGCAGTGGGCAGTATTCCTGCTGCTGCCAATTGTTAACAGCCGGCTGCCCCACCACTATCTAAAAGATATGGAAGCCCAATCGACCGAAAACCGGATTAAGATAACTTATATGCTTTTTGGTGAGGAAAGAGAATAAAAAGGATATTCGGAGTTCTCAACCCTTTCGTTGTTTGTAGTAAGCATGGAGAAGTTCTTTTGCTGCAGTGAAAGAGCTCTTTTCCCCGTCGAACACGCCCTGCTCATACCCGGGCAGGGCGGCTTCTATCGAGGGATTGCGGTAAAAGTCGCTTTTCAGCGCCTCGTCAATCGTTTCATACATCCAGTAGCGCGCCTGTTCGCGGCGGCGGCGGCCGAAGTAACCGTTTCCTTTCGTCAGCGTCAGGTAGGCCTCTATCTGCGCCAACACGTCATCCAGGCCTGTTTTTTCGATGGAAGAAACCATCAGCGCCTTGGGCTCCCACCCCGACCCGGAGAGCGGGAACAAACGCAAAGCGCTTTGATATTGGGCCTGCGCCACACTTGCCTTATCAATATTGCTGCCGTCGGCCTTATTAATCACGAGCATGTCCGACATCTCCATGATGCCCCGTTTGATACCCTGCAGCTCGTCGCCCGCGCCGGAAATCATCAGCAGCAGGAAGAAATCGGTCATCGAATGCACGGCGGTTTCCGACTGCCCCACCCCTACCGTTTCAATGAATATCGTGTCGAACCCCGCGGCTTCGCAGAGCACGATGCTCTCGCGCGTTTTGCGCGCCACGCCGCCCAGCGAGCCCGCGCTGGGGCTTGGACGGATAAACGCGTGCGGGTCGGCGCTCAGTTCCTCCATGCGCGTTTTATCGCCCAGGATACTGCCCTTGGAGCGTTCGCTGCTCGGGTCGATAGCCAGCACAGCCAGGCGGCGACCCCGCGATGTAAGGTGCTTGCCAAACGCCTCAATGAACGTGCTCTTTCCCGCGCCCGGCACGCCGGTGATGCCAATGCGCACCGACTTGTCGGCATGTGGCCGGCAGGCCTCCACCACCTGTTGCGCCAGCGCCTGGTGTGCCGGAAGCCGGCTCTCGATTAAGGTAATAGCCTTGCCGAGAACCGTCACGTTTCCCGCTTTAATTCCCTCCACATATTCGTGCACATGCAGCAAACGCCGCGGCGCCTTCTTGAGAAGAGCCGCAGCGTTCGGATTAATCATCGGAGGTTGTTCCACCCCACTGTTCACGACCAATGCGCTATCGTCAACACCATTCATGCTTATTTCGTCACCATACCTGTGACCATCAGCACCGGTGCGCTTTGTGAGGGTGCGTTTGTCGACAGGGTGATTGAGTAGAATTTATTTCCATCATCTTCGCCTTTCGTATCCAATACGGCTTTTATCACAGCCGTAGCGCCGGCTTTAACCGATTTGGGCGCAGAAATCTTTAAACACGCACATTCAACATACGCCTTATGGATAAGCAGGGTGCTCTTGCCTGTATTTGTGAGTTCAAATTCGGCAGTTACTTTCGTGCCGGTTTTTATCGTATTAAAATTATACGTAGTTTCTTTCAATGATACGGCCGGTGCGTTTTCATAATCGGCCGGCGTGAGTTTGCTAAAATCGTCTTCAATAGTAGCCGCAATGGTGAGTTTTGGCGCGTCTTGCGCTTTCCCGTTAATCGTAAGGCCTACAAGATGTTTTACAATGCCCCATTCTTGTGACTTCATCGCTGCAGTATTAAAACGGCTGCGGATAAATCCCTTTTCACCTTTCCGCAGCGTAGCCGGCGACAATTCCAGCGCCGTATGCTTCGGCACACCGGTAAACGCCAGCGATACCGGCTCATCGCCCGTATTAATCACTTCCACGGAGTCACTTTTCGTAGCTCCCTGCGTGACGCGTCCCAATGAAATTTCCGCCTTACGCAAGCGCAACGCTCCCGCAACCACAGGATATTGTTCTTCCACCCTGGGCGCTTGTGCCACCACCTTTCCGCTGATGTGCAGTACCTGTGGCGAAGGTGTTCCGTTGGAATATACGGTAAGACTTTTATTAAATGGCATTGCCGCCGAAGGCGTATACGTAGCTTTCACAAAACCACGTCCCCCCGGAGGCACCGGTGTTTTAGTCCAATCAGGAGAAGTGCAACCACAAGATGCTGTCACATTCTGAATAATAATAGGCTCAGTACCCTTGTTCGTAAATTCAAATGAAAACGTCTGCGGCCCACCTTTTTGGTCAATTTCTCCAAAATTATGTGACGTCTTGTCAAACACAATAGTAAAAGGACCTTGAGCATAAGCAGCAATTGTCACAAAAGCCATCAACCACAAAATAAAATAACGAGTCTTCATATGCAAGTAAATTTTAATTTTCAATATAACACGTGCAAAAATAGCAAATTTTCCTATATCTTACACTTTTTTGCTATTACTTTTTGTATTTTTTAAGAATATATGTACATTTGTAAGATTTTTAACTTTAAATTAATTTGCAATGGCTCATAAAATTGCTGAAGATGAATGTACCGCTTGCGGTACTTGCATTGATGAATGTCCCGTGGAGGCAATCTCTCCGGGCGACTTTTACAAAATTGATCCAGATGTCTGCATCGACTGTGGCACTTGCGCCGATGCATGCCCGGTAGGTGCAATTCATCCGGTATAAAATGAAGCCCCGATTCTTTCGGGGTTTTTTTATAGCCTTCAAAGAAAAAAAGTAAAATTAAACTTACGATAAAGCAAAAATCTTGTATTTTCTGTATCTTTGTCCCGAACTTAAAGATAGCATAATAAATGACGAGAAAAAAAACGATAGCCTTGGTGGCGCACGACAACCGTAAACGTGATATTATTGAATGGGTGGAATTTAACCACCACATTCTTGAAAAATACCATTTGGTTTGTACAGGCACCACAGGCAGGATGATAGAAGAAGCGCTGCATCACAAGCAAGGACAACGCACCAGCCATATTGATATTACTTTATTAAAATCAGGACCTTTAGGTGGCGACCAACAATTAGGCGCCATGATTGCAGAAGGCAAAATCGACCTCCTGATTTTCTTATGGGACCCCATGCAGTCACAACCACATGATGTGGACGTAAAAGCCCTGTTACGCATTTCTACGCTTTATAATATCCCATCGGCCTACAACCGTTCCACCGCAGATTACCTCATCTCTTCGCCCTTGTTGACAAGCGAAGATTATGTGCCTCGCATCAAAAATTATTCGGAATATCTGACACGCAGCGTAGAGCTTTAACGCTTTATAGCCCGTATCATGTGTCGTTTCCCCATGGCGCCGGCCAGCCGCTGCACCTCAAAGCCCGTTTCCCGCAACGTCCTTTTCACCGTGCCTTTCGCCGAATAGGTGACCAATGCGCCGCCGGAATTCAAGGCATCATATAATTTACAGAATATGTTTTTGTCCCACAGTTCCGGTTGTACATCGGGGGCAAAAGCATCAAAATAAATCACATCAAAATGCCCTGCCGGCGTGTATTCCAACAGATCCACATGCTTTTTGCACAACGTAAAACAGGGCGACAACACTTCCGGCACTTCCCACCTGCCCCCATGCAGACAGGCCAGTTTTTCGCGTTCAGGGTAATTCAATGCGGCCGCTTCTTCCGCACTCAATGGGTATTTTTCCACAGTTTCATAATGAACCGGAAAGCGCAGACGTTCCGCTTCCTGCCATGTCAATAAGGCATTCAGGCCCGTACCAAAACCCACCTCCAGTATCTGTAACGGCAGCGTTATCGGACAAGACACAATGTAGTGGAAACCCGCTCGTAGAAACACATGCAGCGATTCCTGTACAGCGCCCCGTATAGAATGGTAGGTTTCATTCAGTTCCGGCACAAACAGCGTATGCGAACCATCATCAGTGATTATAAATTGTCGCTTCATCCCACAAATATAGCGACTTTCGACGAAAATACATCCCCGATGCAAGTTTTTCCGATTTGACAGAAAAAATAGCAACTGTCAAATTCTTCTGATTTTTGACAGTTGGCACATTTTCCTGTCAGCTGGTGACAGGAAAAATCACTAATGTCAAATTAGTGTAAAATTTGACATTAATTTGTTTTTCTGTCAAAAAATGCATATATTTGCCAAAAATAAAATCAACTGTCAATGGCTATAAAACCCTACGACCGCAACACCCCGCACAACCAATTGCCGCTACTTCCCCCTCCCGATGAGAAGATTTTGACCATCGAGATTATGAAAGCTTTGAACAAAGCCAACCGGGCATTAGCGGAATTAAAGGGCATTGCACAAAAGTTGCCCAACCAGTCGGTGCTGATTAATACCCTGGCATTGCGCGAAGCCAAAGCCAGTACCGAAATTGAAAACATCTTCACAACAGACGACGAGCTATATAAATCGCTGTCCGACAATATAAAGGAAGACAGCAATTTGAAAGGCGGCGCAAAGGAAGTACTCCATTATCGTGAGGCTTTATGGAAAGGGTACAACCGGCTAAAGAAAAAAAACGAATTTTCCACCCAGCTAATCGTTGAAGTTTATCAAAAGGTGCAACAAACAACCGACGGCATACGCCCGCCGCAAACCGAAATAGTAATTAAAAGACGGGGCAGCGACAACTTGGGCGGCACAGTAATTTACACACCGCCAAAG
>JAITIL010000111.1 GCA_031279475.1 Prevotellaceae bacterium
AACCGGCGTGTCCGCCCGCTCCCCGTCTCCCGACATGAAGGAAATTTGTTTTTTCTGAAAAATTTTGCTGTCATATTCTATAAAATTTTATTTTTACGTTTTTTGTTCCCAACAGGCGCAATAAATCGCACGTCTACCATGGGCGAACACACAGGTTCGCCCCTACACCGTTCCCCGTCCATGGCCTGTCTTTCACTAACCGTTAACCACTAACCGTTAAAAAAGGGCCGCCGGCTTGCAACAGATAATAAGAAGAAAGAAGAACTAATCACCAACAGCCCTTTATTAACTAAGAACTAAGAGTTAAGAACTAAGAACTAAGAATTTCATTAGTCACATTAGCACATTAAACAATTAGTCACATTGGTTAATCACTAATTTCATATATACGATATAACCCCATATCGCAAATATACATTGCAACATACACTGGAAGGAATTAGGTGATTAAGAGATTAGGAGATTAAGAAAATACAACTACCTTCCTAATCACTTAATCGCTTAATCACTTAAAGAAATAACTCTTGGTTCTTAACTCCATAAGGGTAGCGCGAGCCCGTAGAATAATTTATTTATTTCAGAGGTTATAGGAAACCCGATGTTTAAATAAATTAGGCCCACACCTGTCTTTCTATAATAATAAATAAAATGGATTAAAAAAGGAAAAGCGTGGGCACCAACCTTATTCCTCTAACATCTCTTTTGAAATTTCCTATATTTCTGAAAACAAGTACTAAAAGCCAGTGCCAACAAGTATTTAAAAAGAACAATAACATTTACCGGGGCAAATATAAACACATTTTTTTTAACTCCAAAAATAAAGTTGTTAAAAAGTGTTATAAAATGAAATACTTTGGGATGCTTAGTAGCGGGAGTAGGACTCGAACCTACGACCTCCGGGTTATGAGCCCGACGAGCTACCAACTGCTCTATCCCGCGATATTATTTTGCAAAGGTAATACTTTAAATTGATTCCACAAAATAAAAATAAAAGGACCCTACCTCCGCCCGATAAAGCCCTTTTACGCAACTAAATATTATCCTTAAATATTATCCTTACATTTAGCAAATTCAATGTCTTTGGCCGCACGCTGTTTCAACGCCGGTGTTTTTGCATAGGCATTTTTCAACGAAGCGCCTATGCCACTGCAATTGCCTTTACGAGCCGCTATCACTGCTTTCAGGTATTCCGCCGCACCAGTGTTAGTGTTGGCAAGAATTGTAGAGGCCTTGTCTACATTCCCAAGCAACACGTTCACCAAGGCTTCATTAAATGAGTTGGTGCCGTTGAAACGGTTCAAGGCGTCGGTATAATTTCCGTTGAGCACGGCCGTAATTCCTAAATTGTAGCGGGCTTCCGCATTGTTTGCTTCCGTAAACGCTTTGATGGCGTCGGCCCTGCGGCCTTCACGTAATGCAACTACGCCCACATTATTTTTCACTACGGCGTCGTTTTGGTTGCTGGCTTTTGACAACGCAGTCTTGGCGGCGCTGACATTATTCGTCAACAAATGTACATAAGCCAAGTTGTTGTAAGCCCTGTAATCATTAAACTTTTCAGCGGCTTTGGTATAAAGGTTAACCTTGGCGCTATTGTCGGCAACCAAAGTGGCGGCATACAACAAGCCTTCTACATCAAGCCCTTCCACATTGCCGGTATTCACAAATTCGGTCAGTTCACTGTCGGTATAATTCTTCCAGTCCACTTGCGCTACCAAGTGCGAACGGCGCAATTCGGGCAACACTTTATCTTTCAGAATGGTGTACACGTTCGACATGTTTTTAATTTCACGTTCACGCACTACAGCGTCGCTATACATAGAAAGTACGCGTAAAATCAGGTCTTTGTCCTTCAAATCAGACGCAGCCACTAAGCCGCGGAAACCTTCCCAGTCTTCACCGATACTGCTTAAATTTACCGGGGTTTTGGCTTTCACTTTCTTAGTAAGGCTATTGATGGCGCTCTGAGCGGTCTTGCCACGGTTGGCCGACAGGGGTGTATTGACTTTTTCAGGCCCTTCGGGCGAAGCAGCCGATGTAATCGTCAAGCCCCTGGCTTCTTTTCTCGGATCGGTATCAACGGCAGCGAGGAAATCACGCAACGCTTTCACTTCCTGTTTCGACAATTCGGCCGAGCGAACCGTAGCGCTGTTCACCAGATATTTGATTTGCGCTTCTTTGGTTTGTGTAATTACCTTTTGATACCGGTGCGGCGCTAATGAAGGAAGCCCTTCCGCATTCACCAATTTGTAGGTAATATTGGCGCCATCGGCAAGCTTGTAAGGCTGGTCAAACGGTGTGCGTTTGTCGCCATTAACCAGTGTGGCGCGCAATTCCAAATGAGAGGCTTCCATGCCTGCCTTGTATTCAAACTTTACAGGCTGGCTAATCCGGCCTCCCGCTTTGGGGACGACGGTGTTGTTGCCTTTCACCTTTTCGCCCTGCAAGACTTTCACTTCAGCAGTGGCCTCACCGCCTTCATATACCAATACGGGGGTAAGTTCCAACACGGCTTTCGGGTGAAAATATTTTTCAGGGAAAACTACAGTATAGCGGGCCTCAATGGCATCAGCGCGAACTTCCAACACTTTAGGATCGCAAGATACATTTACCTTGTCTGCTTCATTTTTCATCTTCTCCGGGCTCGAACACGAAACCACAGCCAGCATTACAAATGCAAACATCAAAAGAGAAATACATTTTTTCATAATTATGTGTGTTTTTAAATTATTTAACGTTGTTTTTGCAAATGTACAATTTATCTTTAAATTACACAAGAATTTTTCAAAAATTTACGTGGATTTTCTTCCCCTCTTTTTCATTTTTCTCTCTATGCGTTGATTTTCACATAATTAATGAAAAATTTGCGATTTATTTCATTTTTTTGCCGAAAAAATGTATCTTTGTAGGTTGATTATGGACATTAAAAGTATAAAACAACGTTTTGATATTATTGGCAATACGGCCGGCCTCAACCGGGCGCTGGACATTGCCTGTCAGGTAGCGCCTACCGACTTGTCGGTGCTCATTACCGGGGAAAGCGGGGTGGGAAAAGAAGTATTTCCGAAAATTATTCATCAATTCAGCAGCCGGAAACACGGCGCCTACATTGCGGTAAACTGCGGCGCCATCCCCGAAGGCACCATTGAGTCGGAACTGTTTGGGCACGAAAAGGGGTCGTTCACAGGAGCGCACGACACGCGAAAAGGGTACTTTGAGGTGGCTAACGGCGGCACTATTTTCCTTGATGAAGTGGCCGAGTTGCCGTTGTCCACGCAAGTGCGCTTACTCCGGGTGCTCGAATCGGGCGAATTCATCAAAGTGGGCTCTTCAAAAACGCAAAAGACGAATGTGCGCGTGATTGCCGCTACCAACGTCAATATCATACAAGCGGTACAAAACGGGCGTTTCCGCGAAGACCTGTACTACCGTCTCAACACGGTGCCCATTACCATTCCCCCGTTACGCGAACGAAAAGACGATATTTATTTGCTGTTCCGCAAATTTGCCGTGGACTTTGCCGAACGTTACCACATGCCGGTAGTCACCCTCACGCCCGAAGCGCAGGAGGCGCTGAAAAATTATTACTGGCCGGGGAATATCCGCCAGCTGAAAAACGTAACTGAACAATTGTCCGTTATCGAAAAAGAGCGTACCATTCCGGTAGAATTGCTTACTACATACCTGCCCCATTACAATGTCTCTACGCTGCCGGTATTGTATGAAACCAAATCCGAAGACCGGCCTTTATCTTCGGAACGCGAGATATTATACAAAATCCTGTTCGACCTGCGGAACGATATGAACGGGCTTAAACAAATTGTGCACGAGCTTTCGCAAGGCCACACGCCGGTAAGTAATCCCTTGAACATTAATTCCCCGGGGAACAGGCCGTGTCCATTTCCAGACGGCATTACCGATACCGAAGAAGTAGAGGAAGAAAGCCTGTCGATTGACGACCACGAAAAACAATTAATTCTTAAAGCGCTCGAAAAAAACGACAATAACCGCAAGTTAGCCGCCAAGGAAGTAGGCATTTCAACCCGGACATTATACAGAAAACTGAAAGAATATGATCTTATCTAAATTACGCCCGGTTCTTATTCCTGTTGTGTGCCTGCTGTGCCTGCAAGCCTGCAAGGGAGGGTATTCTTTTACGGGGACGTCCATATCGCCCGATGTGAAATCGGTGTCTATTGCTTATATCAATAACATGGCGCCTATCGTGTACCCGTCGCTAAGCAACGCCCTCACGGAAGCGCTGAAAGATAAATTCACCCGCAACACCCGTTTAGATTTAATGGAGGAAGAGGGCGACCTGCAATTTGAAGGCGAAGTGACCAATTATGATGTGACTTCAATGGCCGTGCAAGCCAATGAGGTGGCCGCCACCAACCGTCTTACGATAACCGTGAAAATACGCTTCACAAACAATGTGGACGAAAAACAAAGTTATGACAAGTCATTTTCGGCCTACGAGGATTTTGCTTCGGAAAGAACGTTAGACGAGGTGCAAGGCGAATTGGTGGACACGATTGTGGAAAAACTTATAGAAGACATTTTTAATAACGCCGTAGCAAACTGGTAATGGAAGCCCCTCAATTTTTACAATATTTAAGCGCAACGACGTTTTCCTCAGCCAACGACGTGCAACAACTCGAGCAATTCGCCAACCAATATCCCTGGTGCGGCATTGCCCATCAATTATTGTTGGAAGCCTACCATTTAAATAACAACGAAAAAGAAGCCGGCAACTATGTCCCAATGGCAGTCATTTATGCGGGAACCCGCCATTACCTCTATCAACGTTTACAGCAAATAAAATTGCAAAAAAACGCACCGCCCGCGACCCATCCGGAAAAGAAAGCGCCCGGGCCGCCGGAGTTGCAGCTACCGGCGCCCGCAAGAAAAGCGCCGGCAAATGTCCCGTCGGGCGAATATTTCAGCAGCGACGATTTGTCTTTCATCAATCCGGGAGACGACGTCATTGGCCGTTTTATAACCGAGAAGCCAAAAATCAGCCCCCTCTCCAGTTCCCTGATGGGGGTAGAAAACCCGTTCCTCCCCACACAAACAGAATTGTATGCGCCCGAAAACATGGTTACCGAAACGCTGGCCAAAATATACGCCGACCAGGGGCTGTACACGCGCGCTATTGACGTTTATGAAAAGCTAAGTTTGCGGGAACCAAAAAAAAGTGCTTACTTTGCGGTCTTGATTCAGAATTTGAAAAACTTGAAATCTAAATGCTAAAAATATGAATACTATTGTAGCCGTATTGATTGTAATAGCCAGTATTTTACTCACGTTGGTAGTGTTGGTGCAAAATTCCAAGGGGGGCGGGCTGGCCGCCAATTTCGCCGCCGGGAACCAAACATTCGGCGTCCGTCAAACCGCCGACTTCCTCGAAAAAGCCACGTGGACGTTGGCCATTTCCATCCTGGTATTATGCCTTGCTTCCACAGCGCTTATTTCCGGCAGATCCGAAGGAAACCGCTCTACCATACCCGACCGCTTCGAAAATATACAAAGCGTACCGGGACAGCCCGATTTCCCGACTTCGGCGCCACAGCAAACGCCCGAGGAAGAACTTCCCCCGCCGCCGGTACAATAAGACAGCATTTTCCCATTTTCAACGCCCAGCTTTTGTCATTTTGTCATTCAATTTTGAAAGAAAAACCGTAAAAAATGCAAAAATGGCACAATTTGTCCTTTGGCATTTTTTTTGTAAGAAGTCATAGTACAAATTTAATTTTAAGTTAAACCATTAAAAAAAATTCATTATGAAGATCAGACCCTTAGCAGATAGAGTGCTTGTAGAGCCCGCAGAGGCCGACGAAAAAACTGCCAGTGGATTGTATATCCCCGACACCGCCAAGGAAAAGCCGCAGCGCGGGAAGATTATCGCCGTAGGTAACGGCAAGAAAGATGAGCCTATGGAATTAAAGGTAGGCGACGAAGTGCTTTACGGCAAATATGCCGGTACGGAAATCAGTGTAGACGGCAAAGAATACATGATGATGCGCCAATCGGATGTGTTGGCCGTAGTATAAATGACACATCGAATTAACAATTTTAAAGCAAGTCTAAATTAAAACAATTCAAATTTATGGCAAAAGAAATTAAATTCAATATTGACGCACGCAACCTGATGAAAGAAGGCGTGGACGCATTGGCCAATGCAGTGAAAGTAACGCTGGGGCCCAAAGGACGCAATGTAGTGATTGAGAAAAAATATGGCGCTCCCCAAAGCACAAAAGACGGGGTAACCGTGGCGAAAGAAATTGAACTCGACGAACGTTTTGCAAACGTAGGCGCGCAAATGGTGAAAGAAGTGGCTTCGAAAACCGCCGACCAGGCCGGCGACGGCACCACAACCGCCACCGTGCTGGCACAGTCTATCATCACGGTAGGTTTGAAAAACGTGACCGCCGGCGCTAATCCTATGGACCTGAAACGCGGTATCGACAAAGCGGTGGTAGCCGTGGTGGACAGCCTCAAAAAACAAAGCCAGTCGGTAGGCGACGACATCACCAAGATAGAACAGGTGGCTACCGTTTCGGCCAACAACGACAGCAATATCGGTAAACTTATCGCCGAAGCCATGAACAAGGTGAAGAAGGAAGGCGTAATCACGGTGGAAGAAGCCAAAGGCACCGGCACGGAAGTGAAAGTGGTGGAAGGTATGCAGTTCGACCGCGGCTACATCTCGGCTTACTTCATGACCGACGGTGAGAAAATGGAAGCGGTACTCGAAAATCCGCTCATCCTCATCACCGACCGCAAAATATCGACCATGAAAGACCTGATGCCGGTACTTGAGCCCGTGGCGCAAGGCGGACGCGCGTTGCTGATTATTGCCGAAGATGTAGACGGCGAAGCCCTTTCAACATTAGTGGTAAACCGCCTGCGCGGCACCATTAAGATTGCCGCCGTGAAAGCCCCCGGCTTCGGCGACCGTCGTAAAGAGATGCTCGAAGACATCGCTATCCTCACCGGAGGTATGGTGATTTCGGAAGAAAAAGGATTGAAGCTCGAAGGCGCACGTATGGACATGCTGGGCAAAGCCGAAAAGGTAACCATCGACAAGGAAAATACGACGATTGTGAATGGCGGCGGCGATACGAAGAATATCGCTAACCGCGTGGCGCAAATCCGTAAACAAATCGAAACCACAACCAGCGACTACGACCGCGAAAAACTGCAAGAACGCCTGGCAAAATTAGCCGGCGGCGTGGCCGTTCTTTATGTGGGCGCTGCCACCGAAGTGGAAATGAAAGAAAAGAAAGACCGCGTGGACGATGCGCTGCACGCCACACGCGCCGCCGTGGAAGAAGGTATTATCCCGGGTGGCGGCGTGGCTTACGTACGCGCCATTGAAGTCCTCGACAAGCTCAAAGGCAGCAACGAGGACGAAACAACCGGTATCGCCATTGTGAAACGCGCCATTGAAGAGCCGTTGCGTCAAATTGTAGAAAACGCAGGCATGGAAGGCAGCGTGGTGGTGCAAAAGGTGAAGGAAGGCAAAGCCGACTACGGCTACAATGCCCGCGACGACAAGTATGAAGATTTATACAAAGCCGGCGTGATTGACCCCACCAAAGTAGCGCGCGTAGCGCTGGAAAACGCCGCTTCTGTGGCCGGCATGTTCCTCACTACCGAATGTGTGCTGGTGGACAAGAAAGAAGAAACCCCGGCGGCTCCCCCGATGGGCGGCGGCATGGGCGGCATGATGTAAAATCAACGAACCCACATTTTGGGTTTATACCGAAAAAGGGATTGTTCAGTTTGAGCAATCCCTTTTTTTTGACATAAGTAAGGGCTTGTAGTAGATAAGATAAGTTTTTTTATTACCTTTGCAATATATTAAACCACTATTTAATTATGGCACGCTATTTAGACCCAAAAAACGATTTAACTTTTAAGCGCATCTTCGGCGAAAATCCCGACCTGCTCATTAGTTTCTTAAACGCCCTGATGCCACTGGCGCCGGGACAATTGATTGAGAGCGTGGAATACCTCTCACCCGAACAGGTGCCCGACAATCCGGCGAAGAAAAACTCCATCGTGGACGTGCGCTGTAAAGACAGTTTCGGCCGCCAGTTTATTGTGGAGATGCAAATGTGCTGGAACGATTCGTTTTCCAACCGCCTGGTGTTTAACGCGGCGAAAGCCTACGTGCGCCAGCTGAACATCGGTGAGGACTACGATTTGCTGCAACCGGTATATGGTTTAGGTATTACCAATGATGTATTCGACCACAAGACGCCGGAATTTTACCACCATTACCAGACCATCAACCGCAAAAATACCGACGAGGTCATCAAAGGGTTGGAGTTCGTGCTGGTGGAGTTGCCGAAATTCAAGCCCGAGCGATGGGTTGAGCGCAAGATGGCGGTGTTGTGGTTGCGGTTTCTCAAAGAAGTGACCGAGAAAGCCCGAAGCATATCCGAAGCGTTGACGTCTGATGAGAATATAGGCAAGGCCGTGGATTTATGCGAAGTGGGCGCCTATACCCCTGAGGAGTTGGAGCTGTATGAGAAATATTGGGATATAGTCAGTACCGAGAAAGCCATGATCAGCAGTAGTCTTAAAAAAGGCCGTGCCGAAGGCCTGGCTGAGGGCGAAGTCATTGGCCTGCAAAAAGGTCGGGAAAAAGGCAAGGCGGAAGGCCGCGCAGAAGGCGAAGCCATCGGCCTGCAAAAAGGTCGGGAAGAGGGCAAGGCGGAAGCCATGCGGGAAATGGTGCTCAATGCCCGGCGCGGCGGCCATTCTGTGGCGCAAATACAAACCATTACCGGCCTGCGCAAAGAGGAAATAGAAGAAATCCTGCGGCAATAGATACGGTACGGCAGCATGGTAGGAGCGCCTTTGTGTGTGCGCCCCTGCAGGCTAATGCGACTAACTGCTTAATGTGCTAATGCAATTAATTGATAAGGCAAGTGAAGCATTTTGAAATCGTGAAATTTTGAAATTCATCTGTTAAATCGCTCCATTCCCGAACGCAAGAAGCGCAAAAATTCCTCTACACTGCTTTCGGCTACCGGCGCGGTGAGCACGGCTTCGTCATGTCCGATAAGCACGTAGTAGGGCTGCGCCGACACGCCGAAGCGGCTCATCTGAATGTCGCGCAACTTGCGCCCCAGCGTTTTTTTCACTTTTCCGTCGATAGCAGAAGCGACCCACTCGCTTTGGGGCAGTTCGGTTTTATCGTCTACGTAAAGGGACGCAATGACCACCTCGTTGCGCAATATATCCAGCACCTGTTCATTGCTCCACACCTTGCCCTCCATGCTTTTGCACACACTGCAATTGTCGAACTTGAAGACCAGCAGCACCGGTTTATTTTGCTGTTTGGCGCAAGCCACCGCTTCATCGATATCATGATAAGCCGGCAAACCATAAGGCAATTGGTGATTGGGGCTGCTGTACTTCGCTTCGCCGCACAAGCCTTGTCCGGCGGCGGCTGCAGTAGTTGCGGCCTGCGGCGCAAATACCGGAACGCCTTTAGGCTCGGGCACAATGCCCGATAAGGCGGGCAATGGCGCACCGAACAATCCGGGCAGTAAATAAAGGGCGAAAGTAAAGGAAGCTATTGCAAACAACAAGCGCGCCACGCCTATGTGGTCGGTGACGCTGTCGTGCGCCAGGCGCAGGCGGCCGAGGAAATACAGGCCGAGCAAGGCGGCGCAAACTATCCATATTGCAATAAACACTTCGCGCGACAATACCTCCCATCCGAAATATTGATTTACCACCGCAAGATACTTCAAACTAAACGCCAACAAAATGAAAGCAAATACCACCTTCACCATGTTGAGCCATCCGCCCGATTTGGGCATCTTCTTCACCCACGACGGGAAGAAAGAGAACACGACGAACGGAAGCGACAACGCCAACCCGAATACGAGCATCCCCAGCACCGGTTTCAGGGCAATGCCGTGACTCATGGCTTCTACCAAAATAGACCCCACAAACGGGCCGGTGCAGGAGAACGAAACCACCACCAGGGCGAAAGCCACGAAAAAGGCGCCGAATGCACCGCTCCGGTCGGCCTTGCTGTCGGCTTTGTTGGCAAGGCCTGTGGGCAACGTAAGTTCAACCGCGCCGAAAAACGAACGGGCGAAAGCAAGAAACAGCACGGCAAAAATGAGGTTTGGAATCCAATGCGAACTCAGCGCGTCGGCAGCGTCGGCGCTCTTGAATATGGCGGCCAGCACGCCCACCAGCGCATAGATGGCTGTGACGGAAACGCCGAAAATCAACCCGCGCATCACGCCCGATTTCTTATTTTGGTTGCCGCTGATGAAAAAACTCACCGTCATCGGAATCATGGGGAAGACGCAAGGCGTGAACACCGCGCCCAGTCCCGCCGCAAAGGCAAGCAACAGGAACATCCACAGCGCTTCACTTTCTTCTCCGGTTGCTACAACTGCGTCAACCGCCGCCGCGCTTTCCTCACCGGCTATTTGCACCTGGAATTCTTCTTCTTCATACGTGCACGACCTGCCGTTGCATGATTGATAAACCACCGTACCTTTCAACAGAAACGCCTTGTCGGTCTTTAACTGTATCTTTTGTGAAAATTGCGCCGTACCTTCAAAAATTTTCACCTTTATGCCAAAGCCTTCATCATATTTTTCTTTTGATTGACTCAATTCTTTGAATGTACCCACCAGTTCAAACCCGGCGTCGGGCGCAAAGGAAACCGACGTGGGCACAGGGCCGTCAAGCGCCTCTGTACTGTAAATGTACCACCCCGGCGCCACCGCAACGGTAAAAAGCAACTCCATTTCTCCACTCGCTCCGGCCTGCGGCGTAACCTTCCACGATGCTGCGGGTTGCTGTGCCGGCAATAAAATGCCATATAGCATGAAACACAATAAAAAGAAGTATTTTTTCATAAAAACATGTTTAAACGTATAGGTACAAAGGTACAATATTTTTGAAAAACAAAAATTTTTCTGCCTGAAGTCACGTTATAAATCACTGAAATTACTTATCTTTACGTAATTTAAATTTTACAAAATCAGCAATTGATGAAAAACGCCGCTATCTTTTTATTCATTGTTATGTGTAGTATTGTATTGGAGGCCTATTCGCAAGTGTCGCAGGGCGTTTCAAACCCGAACAAAACAATAAAAGAACTAAAAATAAAATTGTCGAAAGACAAATTGAATTGCGAGACGCTTAAAGAGCTGTCGTCGTTACTCATAAATCAAGGGAACTACGACCAAACCATATTCTATGCGCGAAAACTTGACAGCATCTCAAGAATCAAAAAAGAGGATAAATATCAGCTATATGCCGGCATCTATCTTGGGCAGGCGTTGATGATGAATGGCGTTAAAGAGGAATCGCGGTATTATATGGATAAATCGCTGGAACTGGCTACCGGTTTAGCCAACGATTCGGCGCTGGCTTCGGTATATAACGGGCTCGGGTTGTATGCCGCAAATATCGAAATGGATTATTACCGTTCCATAAATTATTTCTTTCAAGGCATACAGGCCGCTAAAAAGAGTGCAAACGAAAGATTATATTCCATCTTACTTTGCAACATATCGGGCATATATTATTTAAAGAAAGATTCCGAGGGTCTTAAATACGCCTTGGAATGTTATGAGTTAGGACATAAAAAAAGAGATTCGTACCTTATGTTTTGCGGTTCGACCAATGCGGCTTACCTGTATTTCCTGATGAAAGATTATGAAAAATCTTTGAAATATATTAAAGAGGCGGAAGTAGTGGCGGGGAAAAATAATTTTTATGATAAAACTGGCGCCTATACGCTTCATGGGAATATTTTAATGGAACTGGGCGACGATAAAGCCGCAATAGAAATGTTTACTAAAGCCCTGCAATATACGGAAGACGCCCAAACTTCGTCAATAGCCTATGCGCATTTGAGTTTTGCAAAAGCGCTGATTCGGAAAAGCCAGTATCATGAGGCTGTACAATTACTGCAACAGGGTCTGGATATTTCGATACAAAATAAAAATGCCATACATATTTCCGAACAGTATGAATACCTCTCGAAAGCTTGCGAGCTACAGCATGATTATAAAAATGCGCTGGAATATTATAAGTCCTATCATCATTTATCCGACAGTATTTTTAATCAGGATAAAGAGCGGACAATAAACGAACTGAGGATAAAATACGATACCGAAAAGCATGAAAACGAAGTAAAGCAGAGCGCACTCGTTTTATTACAAAAAGAGAAAAAACTGCAATTGCTTTTTTTTGCATTTATACTCATCATCCTCATTCTTGGTGGAACTTACGCATTATATTATAAAAAGCATAAATTATATCTCCAGATTGTGAAGCGAAACCAGGAGGCGGTGAAACGGGAGGCGCTCCTGAACAGGCAAATCGATGAATTAATGCATAATCCGGGCAAAGCCCCGGCAGGAAAATATTCGGGGTCGTCGCTCTCCGATGAAAAAGGAACGAAACTGTATCAGGAACTGGAAAACCTCATGCGGAATGAGCATGTATATAGACAAAATGACCTGACAACCGAACGCCTTGCTGATATGCTTCACACAAACAGGACCTATCTTTCGCAAGTAATAAATAAATACGTTAATTTAACATTCACGTATTATATCAATACTTTCCGGATAGAAGAAGCCGTCCGGATTTTATCCGACCCCGACAACGATATCCCCCTCAAAGCCCTTTCAATAGATTTGGGATTTAACTCAATGGCCACCTTTTATACTGCTTTTCAAGCCTCAATGGGTATGTCCCCATCACTTTATAGAAGAAAGGTACAGCTCTTGAAAAAAAATAAATCTTACAAAAACCTCAATTGACGATATTTCACGGCTATCTTGCACGTGTGTGACGAATATTTTCTTTTACTTTGTGGCTGAAAA
>JAITIL010000008.1 GCA_031279475.1 Prevotellaceae bacterium
CCAAGTGCGGAAGCAATACGAAAAAAGGTTGATATCTTCGGCTCTGTCCTTCCGGTTTCCACTCGTGAAATATATGACTTACTACTTCCTAATTTCTCGGCAAGTTGCGTTTGCGTCAGCTTCGCTTCTTTCCTTGCCCGTTCTATGATTTGACCGGTATAGAAGGCAAAAGCCTTTTCTTCCGCTTCTATTCTCGACGACGTTCCCGCTTTGCCAAATTTAGCGTCAAGTACTGCGTCGTAATCAGCAATTCTGTGATTGTTTGTCTGCATAATATTCCTCCTTAATCTTTAATGCTTTTTCTATTTCGTTTAATGGCGTCTTTTGCGTTTTCTTTTGAAATCCATGGAATAATACAATAATATTTCCCTCATCAAAGATAAAAAATACACGGTAGATATTCCCGTTATATTCAATACGTAATTCGTATAACCCGTCTCTAATGATGCTCATAAATTTGGAAGGGACTCTATCCTGTGTTTTCAGCAGCAGCAGGCAATAATCTATTTTGTCCTGTTCCGGTTTCGTGAGTGTTTTCTTGAACTTTTCGAAATAACCGCCGTATGTCCTTATTTTCCGTTCCATGTCGCAAAGGTATAAAAAGTTTCACAATTGTGTTATGTCCTGGTATAGGTTGACACATGAAGGAGGTCAAAAGGTGACAAAATGTACAAAGAAAAGCTATCGGTATAGTGTTTGCTTTAAGCAAAAAGTGGTAGAGGAGTTGCAAGAGGGTGGATTAAGTTTATCGGCGATTAGCCGGAAGTATGGGATCAAAGGCGGAAGTACGGTAAAACAGTGGGTTCAGCTTGCTTTTACGGTTCTCGACATATCGAGAAGTTACTTTCCTGTTGCTTTTATGGCTTTGCCGACCATTGATTTGACTTTACAAAGTCAAATCGGGTCAAAGGTAAAAAATAATTATTAATTATCAATGGTTAATGGTTATTTTTTTTCGGAAATGGGCTCAAAAATTGGAAAGTCGAAAAAGATATTGTACCTTTGCGCCCGATATAAAAATACAGGCATTTTTCTGTATATGAAACTTTCACATTTTAACTTCAAATTACCCAGCGACCTCATTGCCAAATACCCGGCTAAGTACCGCGATGAATCCCGTTTAATGGTATTAAACCGGAAAAACGGCAAAATAGAACATAAAATTTTTAAAGACCTCATCAAGCATTTTTCCGATGGCGATGTGATCATCTTCAATAACACCAAGGTTTTTCCGGCACGCCTGTATGGGAACAAAGAAAAAACAGGCGCCGAGATAGAGGTGTTTTTGCTGCGGGAACTCAATCCTGATCAACGGTTGTGGGATGTATTGGTAGACCCGGCAAGGAAAATCCGCATCGGCAACAAACTTTATTTCGGCGACGATGACG
Source organism: Prevotellaceae bacterium (assembly GCA_031279475.1). Classification (GTDB taxonomy): domain Bacteria; phylum Bacteroidota; class Bacteroidia; order Bacteroidales; family UBA932; genus JAIRLC01. The sequence goes on from JAITIL010000008.1 coordinate 1,389, forward strand.
CCTTGGTAGCCGAAGTGATTGATAACACCACTTCGCGCGGCCGCACCTTGCGTTTTTTATTCGACGGCACTTACGAAGAATTTAAAAAAACACTTTTCCTTTTAGGTGAAATGCCGCTTCCGAAATGGGTGCGCAAACAAGTGGAGACTATCGATAACGAACGGTACCAGACTATTTATGCGAAACACGAAGGCGCCGTGGCCGCACCGGCTGCGGGGTTGCATTTCAGTCGTGAATTGTTAAAACGTCTTGAAATTAAAGGGGTGCACTTTGCTGAAATCACGCTGCACATGGGGCTTGGAAGTTTCCGCACGGTAGATGTGGAAGACCTCACCAAACACAAAATGGATTCGGAACAAATTATTGTTTCAAAAGAAACCGTAGATATTGTAAATAACGCGAAATTAAATAAACAAAACGTATGCGCCGTAGGAACTACCGTGCTGCGTGCCATAGAAACCACGGTAACCACTCAGGGCTTGTTGAAACCTTATGAAGGCTGGACCAACAAATTCATTTTTCCACCCTACGATTTTAATGTGCCCAACCGCTTGATTACAAACTTTCATCTTCCTTATTCCACCTTGCTCATGTCGGTAGCGGCCTTTGGCGGCTACGAACAAACGATGAAAGCTTACGAAGTTGCCGTAAAAGAAAAATATCACTTCGGCACTTACGGCGATGCGTTGCTAATCATTTAAACGAAGGGCGTATGGGGCCCGATGAACTAAAGTACTATATTGCCCTGACACTAACTCCCGGCGTAGGGAGCATCTTAGCCAAGCGTCTTATTGCATACTGTGGCAGCGCTCAAGCTGTGCTTACCTCCGCACGCGGCATGTTGCAGAAAATTCCCGGTATAGGGAGCGTGCTGGCAAACGACATCGCAGCGCAACAGCAACAAGCGCTAAAACAGGCCGAACAAGAACTTCTTTTCATTGAAAAAAACAAGATAAAAACATATTGTTATTGCGATAACGACTATCCCGAACGCTTGCGACACTGCGAAGATTCGCCTGTCGTGTTATTCGCCAAAGGCGATATTGACTTCAACCGTGCGAAGTTTCTCAGCGTGGTGGGCACCCGGCAAGCCACGCCATACGGACAAATGAATTGTGAAAAAATTATCGGGCAATTGGCCGAACGCGGGCACAATCCCGTTATTGTAAGCGGCCTGGCCTACGGTATTGATATTTGCGCACACCGTGCAGCGCTGCAAAATAAACTCGATACCATAGCGGTGATGGCTACCGGCCTCGACAAAATCTATCCGTATTCCCACGCGGCCACAGCCCGTCAAATCATCGAACACGGCGCATGGGTGAGCGATTTTGTGTCTGGTGCTTTGCTCGACCGAAAAAACTTCTTGAAACGCAACCGCATTATTGCAGGACTGTCGGACGCTACCCTCATCATAGAATCGCGCATCAGAGGCGGCGCGCTGGTAACTGCCGACATCGCCATGTCGTATAACCGTGATGTGCTTGCTATGCCCGGCCGCGTGGGCGACCTCGCTTCGGAAGGATGCAACGCCCTGATTAAACAAAACAAGGCCGCTCTCGCAGAAACTGCCGCCGACATAGAATATGTACTGGGATGGGAACAACCAACCGGCAACGCGCCGGCAAAACAAATGACGTTATTCCATGACCTTTCCGATGAAGAAAAACAAATTTTCGCCATACTGAAAGAGCAGGATACCGTTGGAATAGATGCGCTTTCCTATCGCACCAATATCGTAATAGGACGGCTGTCGGCGCTGTTACTCCAAATGGAATTTAGAGGCGTCGTAAAAAATTTACCCGGCAAACAATACACGCTAAAAAAATAATTTTTTCAATATGATTATAGATTCACACGTACATTTATATATGGATGATTTTGCAGCCGATTTAGACGGGGTAATAGCGCGGGCGCAGGCTGCAAATGTACATAAATTCATTATTCCCGGTGTGGACAAAGCCTCTTTCGACCCCATGATGAATGTGGTAGGCCGGTATCCCGGCCTTTGCTTCCCTTGTGTGGGGCTGCATCCCACCGACGTGCGACATGACTGGCAAAATGAAATTGAATTTATGGAAAGCCAATTGAAGAAAAAAGGATTTGTTGCCGTAGGTGAAACGGGCTTAGACCTGCACCACAGCAAGGATTTTATTACTGAGCAGTGCCTCGCTTTCGAAACGCAACTACGCCTTTCCGTACAATATGACTTGCCGCTCATTATCCATGTCCGCGAGGCTTTTGATTTATTGTTCGACGTGCTCAACAAGGTCAAAGGATTGCCGTTGCGCGGCGTTTTTCATGCGTTTTCGGGAACTGCAGAAATATTCAACCGCATCCGGCAATACGGCCATTTTAAAATAGGTGTCGGCGGCGTAGTGACTTTTAAAAATGCGGAACTTGCAAATGTGGTAAAAAATGGCGAACTTAGCGATATTATTCTCGAAACCGACGCGCCGTGGCTGGCTCCTGTTCCCTTTCGCGGGCGTCGTAACGAAAGCGGCTATTTAAGCTATATTGTTACTAAAATCGCCGAACTAAAAAGTTGCACAAAGGAAGAAGTAGAAGAGGTTACGACCCTCAATACCATGCGGTTGTTCAACATATAAAATGAAATAAAAATTACAGGCTCATCCGACTTATGACGAATATCCTTGTTATTTATACCGGCGGCACCATCGGGATGAAACAACATCATGAAACCGGTGTGTGGCAACCTTTCAACTTCGAACAAATTATAGAAGAAGTACCTGTCCTCAAAAAATTCGGATTTACTATTGATACTTTAAGTTTCGACCCTTTGATTGATTCCTCGGAAGTACAGCCTTCCTTTTGGGTGAAACTGGCGCAACTGATTTTCGACAACTATACCAAATATGACGGATTTGTGGTTCTTCACGGCACCGATACCATGTCCTACACCGCATCGGCGTTGAGTTTCATGCTCGAAAACCTTGAGAAGCCCATCATCCTTACCGGAAGCCAATTGCCCATCGGCATGTTGCGCACCGACGGGATGGAGAATTTGGTGTCGGCCATTGAAATTGCGGCGGCAAAAGAAAACGGACGTCCTTGCGTGCCCGAAGTGTGCATCTTTTTTGAAAACCAACTGTTCCGCGGCAACCGTACCACAAAAGACAACGCGGAACAATTCAAGGCTTTCCGTTCGGCCAATTATCCGGCGTTGGCCCATGCCGGCGTGTACATTAAGTTTAATACGCCGGTCATTCAACACCCCTCACAATGGGGCAAGCCTTTAAAAATTAACACCCGCCTCGACAATAACGTGGCCGTCCTTAAAATTTTCCCGGGCGTCAGTCAAAAAATAATAGAAAGCATATTAAATATCAGTGATTTACGCGCCGTGATTTTGGAAACCTACGGCTCGGGTAATGCACCCACCACGCCCTGGTTTATCCATTCACTAAAACAAGCCATAGACAGCGGCCTTATTCTCGTAAACATCACGCAGTGCGCCGCCGGAAGCGTTGAAATGGACAAATATGAAACCGGTATAGCGCTGAAAAAAGTGGGCGTACTTAGCGGTTATGACAGTACGACCGAAACCGCTTTAACAAAGTTGTTTCTTTTATTAGGACAATATGAGGATAATCAAACAGTTAAAAATTTATGGCAAAAAAATATTAGCGGAGAAATTTCTTTAATATAAAATTTTTCAAATTTTATTCGTATCTTGCGGCTTAATTCAAAAGATAATTTATAAAAAAAATAATAAAATTCAAAAACCATGAAAAAACTGTTAATGTTTTTGGCCTTTATGGGTATCATGATGTTCTCTGTAGGTAATCTGGCTGCCCAAAACTCTACAACATTTGAAGATGAAGTGGAAGTACCTGTTCACCAACAGTTGAAGATTAAATTTATTGAAGGTGGCCCGGCATTTATGAGCATTATTTTGCTTTGCCTTGTGTTGGGATTGGCGATCAGTATTGAGCGCATACTCTACTTAAACCTTGCAACCGTGAATACGCAAAAATTATTAAAAGAAGTAGAAACCGCATTGGCAACAGGCGGCGTTGAAGCGGCAAAAAATGTATGTCGCAACACACGAGGGCCGGTGGCCAGTATATTTTACCAGGGTTTGAGCCGTGCAGACGAAGGGATTGAAATTGTTGAAAAATCAGTGGTTTCATACGGGTCTGTCCAGATGAATCAAATGGAGAGCGGCTTGTCATGGATTCAACTTTTCATTGCCATTGCGCCCATGTTAGGGTTCTTGGGAACCGTGATTGGGATGATTGCGGCGTTTGACTCTATTCAGGTTCGTGGCGATATTTCCCCGAACATTGTAGCCGGCGGTATCAAAATCGCGCTCATCACTACCGTTGCCGGTTTGGTGGTGGCTATTATCCTTCAACTGTTCTACAACTACATCCTCTCAAAAATTGACAATTTGGTAACATCTATGGAAGATGCCTCCATTTCGTTGATTGACATTCTGGTAAAGTATAAATCATAAAGCGTTGCATATATGAAATACAAATACATATCTATTAGCCTTATCGTTATTTCATTACTCATGCTCCTTTTGTTTTCCCTTGATTCGGAAAATGCGGGTAGCGTGGGAATGTTCCTGACGTGGGCTTACATTCTACTGGGAGTAGCCGTAGTAGCAGCCGTGGGGATACCATTGGTACACACCATTCAGAGTCCGGCGAAACTGAAGAAAGTAGGTATTTATGCGGGAGTGGCGCTGGTTGTACTAATTATTTCCATCCTGTTTTCTTCTCCCGATCCGGTTGTGGGAATCAATCTTCCGGCGGAACCTTCTTCCAGCACATTGCTGTGGACTGACACGGGGATTATTGCTACATACATATTACTGATCGTGGCTTTCGGCTCTATAATTGCGGGTGGTATTATCAATATGAGAAACCGATAATTCAAAAAAATTATGGCAAAAAGAAAAAGAGAAGCTGGTGAAATAAATGCAGGCTCGATGGCCGACATCGCGTTTCTTTTGCTCATATTCTTTCTGGTAACAACAACCATGGACATTGATTCGGGGCTGATACGCCGCCTTCCCCCCATGCCCGACGAACACCAAAAACAAGATGACGCGAAGATAAACCGCCGGAATATTATGGTGGTGCTTGTCAATAGCCGCGATCACCTTTCGGCAGGCGGGCAGCCCATGGATATAAAATCCCTGAAAAACGCCGTAAAAGAATTTGTGCAAAACCCATCGGAAGACCCGAGAAAAGCGGAAAAAGAAATAAAAGAAATTGACGGACTTGGCCCTTATCCGGTGTCAAAAGCCGTTATTTCACTGCAAAACGCACGGGGTACCAGCTATAATGTTTACATCAGCATACAGAATGAACTGGTAGCCGCTTTTAATGAACTGCGTGATGAATTGTCATTGTCGCGCTTCGGTAAAGTGTATGAACGCCTTTCCGACGACCAACAACAAATTGTGCGAAAGGCCATACCGCAAAACATTTCAGAAGCTGAACCCGTAGATGTAGATATCGACGCAAATAAAAAATAACCCGAATATGGCAAAATTCGAAAGAAAAAATAAAAAGAAACTATCGGCTATTAGCACCGCTTCTTTGCCCGACGTAGTGTTCATGCTGTTATTCTTCTTTATGACGGTAACCACATTACGCGAGACCGAACAACTGGTGATAGTTGCGCTGCCCGAAGCCTCACAAGCGGCAAAGGTTGAACGTAAAGACCTCACGAGCTATATATACATAGGAAGTCCTGTGCTCGACTATCAACAGCAAATGGGCACCAACGCGCGTATTCAACTCAACGACGCATTCAGGGAAGTATCGGATATCCGCAATTTTATTTCGGCCGAGCGTGAAACGTTGAAAGAGGACGACCGTCAGTTTATGACCACTTCATTAAAAGTAGATATGAACGTGCGCATGGGCATTGTATCTGATGTGAAACAGGAACTACGCCGCAGTAACGCATTGACAGTTTCTTATTCGGCAAAAAAACAGGCGACGAAATAGTTTCTTTTTCGTGAAAAAATTATTAAAAGCACTTATTTTTTATGAAATAAGTGCTTTGTTATTTAGTAAAACGCTATCTTTGCCCACAAAGAAAATTACGGTATGAAAAAAAATTTTTTACTAATTATTTGTTGTGGCCTATGGCTTTTCATGGCCTCCTCTTCATGCCAGGCGCCACAGCCTGTTTCAAAAACGCCAAAATATGTTTTCCTCTTCATCGGTGATGGAATGGGACTGGCGCAGGTGGCCGCCACCGAGGCATACCTGTCGGCGAAAGAAGGAACGGTCGGCAGCAAAAATTTACCGTTCAGCAATTTCCCTGTTATCGGATTAATGACCACTTTTTCAGCCAACCGCTATGTAACCTGCTCCTCAGCGGCGGGCACGGCTCTTTCCACAGGCAACAAAACAAATAACAATATGCTGGGCATAGCGCCCGACAGCACAAAACTTACCAGCATCACGTATAAAATCAAAAATGCCGGCTACAAAATAGGCATCGCTACTACGGTAGGAGTGGATCATGCTACGCCTGCGGCGTTTTATGCCTCGGCCACCAGCCGCTCAAGTTACTACGACATCGCCCTGCAATTGCCGGCCACCAATTTTGATTTTTTTGCGGGCGGTGATTTTATTGCCCCTACCGGAAGGAAAAACGACAGGCCCGACGTCCGGCAAATTATAACCGATGCGGGATATACCATTGTACGTGACCATAAAGCGGTGGCCGGCGTGAAGGAGAAAGTAATTTTGCTTCAGCCCGGGAATAAAGGATCCGAACTTCCCTACGCCATTGAGCGCACCGGCGAAGACCTTACCCTTCCGCAAATCACAGCGGCCGCCATCGAGTTTCTCGACAATGAAAAGGGGTTTTTCGCCATGATTGAAGGCGGAAAAATAGACTGGGCTTGTCATTCCAACGAAAGCGCCACAAGTGTTTATGAGACCATTGATTTCGCCAATGCGGTACAATGCGCCATTGATTTTTATAACCAACATCCCGACGAAACGCTAATTATAGTCACAGCCGACCACGAGACAGGCGGCCTGGCGCTGACGATTGAGCATAACATTGACGGTCTCCTGTTGATTGACGAAAAAACAAAGCCCAATGAAGTGAACGCAAAAACCTACTTGGACAAGGACGCTATAAAAGAAGAGCGGAGACAGCGTATCGCCGAACAAAATAAAAAAACCGGGCTGGGCTGGGCGTCTCACGGTCACACAGGAATACCTGTGCCGGTGTATGCCATTGGCGCGGGAAGCGAACTTTTCAGCGGGAAATTCGACAATACGGAAATCCCGAAACGCATTTGCCAAGCTATGGGCGTGGCATTTTAGGGTATGATGCAAAAAACAGTTATAAGTCAATAAGCGAGGCTACAATACTTACCTTTCTAAAATAGCCCAAAAAGTAGCTCCGTACAAGAAGAATAATGGCAAATAGTCCTTCAATTCTTTGCGTAAAATTTTCAAGGCCTGTCCAATCCTGTAATTTATGGTTTGTGGCGACACCTTTAATTGTTCGGCAATTTCCTTGTGGGTCAATTTTTCAAAGCGATTCATTTCAAACGCTCTCCGGAACTCCTCCGGAAGCTTGTTCAAGGCTTCATTAAACAACGACATCAATTCCTTCTGCAAATAAAAATCAGGATCATTAAATTGCTGTTGGTATTTTTTTTCTATCGTTTGGTATACTTTACTTTTCGTTGCGTTCTGCGTCACACGGTTCAGCGATTTATTTTTGACAATAGTAAACAGCAACGATTTCAAGGAAAGCTCCGGGATTAACGAGGTCCTGTTTTCCCATAACCATAACATTGTTTCCTGTACAATTTCCTTGGCTTCTTCCAAAGGCATATATTGAGATGAAAATGAACACAATCCAGGGAAAAAGGTCTTGTACACCGACTCAAAATAACCTTCATCCCCTATGCGGAGCCTTGCAATAATTTGGCTATTATTACTTATCATTTTCAATTCATAAAGTATTACAAATATATCTTTTTTATTTTACAAAACAAAAAATGCACTTTTTATTTAGTATACATTAAGTTTAAATTGTATTAAATAAAGGAAATATTACATGGCGGGTTAAAATTAAAGGAAACCGCATTAAACATTTAAAAATGACTGACGAAATACTGATTGCATATCTCTGTAACACGCTTCATGAAACAGCCCGTCAAGAAGTAGAAGCTTGGTATTTGGCCTCGAAAGACAACCAAACACTTCTGGAGCAGTTGTATTTTACATTATTTGTTGGCAACCGCCTGTGGGCTTATAATCAAGCTGATACAGAGCAATCTTTCTTGGATTTGAAAGAAAAAATCAGGAGAAGAAATGCCGGGAAGCGCCGTATGAAATACGGGTGGCAAATGGCTATAACGGCTGCAGCAGCCGTATTTGCCGGGGTAATCGTATTAAATGGTTTCCAAATGATGAAGACCCTTTCCAAACCGTTTACCATTGTTACCAATTTAGGGGAAAGGGTACAGGCTGTTCTTCCGGACGGCAGTAAAATTTGGGTTGGCGCTTGCAGTACATTGGAATATTATAATCCGCTTCCATTTTTCGCCTCCAAAGAAAGGGAAGTGTATTTGAGCGGGGAAGCTTATTTTGAAGTGGAAAAAGACAAAACCCATCCTTTTGTGGTACACAGCAATGATTTACGAATTATTGTTGCGGGAACTCGGTTTAACATCCGTTCCAATGAAGACGACATGTTTATTACCACCACCCTGTTGGAGGGAGAAATCAAGGTAACAACCACCGCATGGGGCGATGAAGAAATTATCATGAAACCCGGTGAGCAACTTCGTTTCAACCGGGAAAATACCCAAAGAGAATTGTATGCTTGCCCCGCGGCAAACGAATATATCGGCTGGATTAACGGAAAGTTGCATTTTGAGGGCGCGCCGCTG